>DATAKF010000538.1:0-2155 GCA_036261775.1 Polyangiaceae bacterium
GGGGTCGCGGTCCGTAAAGCCGGCTCCTGCACGATCAAGCCCGATCTCGGCGGCGCGATCTTGTCCAAGGGCGCCATGGATCGCGTGTTCGCGTCGGAGTACGTCGCCGGGCTGATCGTCGGCAATCAGCTCACGCAGCGCGGCTCGCGCGAGCGCGTCCGCACCGAGACCTCACGCGTCGCACTCAAAGGTGCGGAAGTGAAGCTCGAGAGCCCGCAAGGCGCCGAGCTGGTGCCGGCGTTTTCGTCGATTGGCACCGGCTTCGTGGACGCCTCGGACGGAACGGACGCCGCGCCCTCAGCCATGTTCGCCACGCTGATTCCCGCATCGGTCGCGCCGCTGTTGCCGCGAGGCACCGTGGTCGCCAAGGTCCGCGTCTTCGGCACTACCCTGGGCGGTGAAGACGTCGAATCGGCCGAGCTGCTCTTCCCGATCGAAGTCTGCGACGGCTGCCTGGTCGAGTTCCCGGCCTCGGCCCGCGACCTGGCCGCCAACGGCACCGAGTATCAGTGCAAGCTGGCCGCCGACGACGCGGCCGCCGCCGGAACCGCCGAGGACCAGCCGTGCAACCCGGGCATCGACTTTCCGTTCGCGTGCACCGAGTGCTCGGGCATCTACGCCGCCTGCCAGAGCCCGCTCAACAACTGCGCGTACACGCCCGACGCCTGCCCGTGAGGCCGCGCAGCGCGGCTCTGGGCGCCTTTGCGCTGGCCTTGGGGGTCGCGCAGCCTGCCTGGGCCAAGCCGCAGTGGAACGCCGGCCTGGAGAGCGGCGTGTGCGGCAGCAGCGACCGGCTGGGCTTCCAGGGCCTGGGCTTCTGCAACGCCGTCCACGGCGACCTGCTGTTCCTGCGCGAGAGCGGCAAGAACGTCGGCGTGGGGCCCTCCCTGCGCCTCGGCACCGCCCGCTTCGACGACCTGCGGCTCGACGCGGGCGTGAGCCTGCTGCTCCCGGTCTTCCAATCCTTTCCGCTCGTGCTCGAAGCCGGCCCCCACCTCCGCAACCTCCACCAACCGGGTGTGTTCGCGAGCGCCTTCTTCGGCCTGCGTAGCTTCAATCACTATGGGCACTACGACATGGCAGCGGGCATCTCCGTCATCGCCGAGCGCTCGTTCGTCACCGGCACGCCCTCCGCGCTCTGGGTAACGGCGCGCGTCGATGGGTCGTGGATCGCGTTGCCGTTCGTTTTCATCTACAACGGGCTGAAGTAGGGGCTTGGTGCGTGGGTCTTGGTTTTCCTCCGCACTTCGCATGGTGCGTCGGGCGACTCACCTGACCTGAAGCGCGATCGGCGCTCGGCCATGGGTCTTGGTTTTCCTCCGCCCTTCGCATGGTGCGTCAGGCGACTCATCCGGTCCGAAGCGCGATCGGCGCTCGGCCTCGCCGAGTTTGTTCACTCCGGTTCTCCGTGGAGATCGTGATCTGACCTCGCCAAAGGATGGCTGAGCTCGATCCAGCTCGCGCGTCGCGCTCGCGCACGCCTCTCAGCAAACGGGGCGCTCGAGATCCGAGCACAAGCAACCGGGCGCACCGACGGCCCAACAGCAAACGTGCGGCTTCACAGCTCCGTGCGGCTTTACGGCTCCGGCGGCCTCACGGCTCCGCGCGCCCTCACGGCGTCGTCGGGCTTCACGGTTCCGTTGCCTCAGAAGACTGTAAAGCGGAGCGCTCTGCTACGACGCGAGCTCGCGCAAAGCGCGAGCCAGAACCACCTCGACCGACCTTGGCGAGGCCAGATCACGATCCGCGATCGAGAGGAGGCCCGGTACAAACTCGGCGAGGCCGAGCGCCGATCTCGGTTCAGGTCGCCAGGTACGCGATCCGCACCACGCGAAGTGCAGAGGAGACAAAAGAAAAAGGCGCCATGCGGAAGCACAGCGCCTTCAAACAGCGAAACGAGTTCCCTCAGTTAGAGAAGAAAATCGCTTCGATCTCGTTCTTCACTTCTTCTTCGGTCTGCTTGCGGGCGATCGCGATCTCTTTGACGATCAGCGTGCGCGCGGTGTCGAGCATGCGGCGCTCGCCGAACGACAGCTGCTTGTTCGCCTTCAGGCGATACAAGTCACGCAGCACCTCGGCCACGTCGTAGATCGAGCCCGTCTTGATCTTGTCCATGAACCCGCGGTAACGGCGGTTCCAGGTCTGCGTGTCGAAG
>DATAKF010000539.1:0-19539 GCA_036261775.1 Polyangiaceae bacterium
TCGCAAATGCGACTTCGTTCGACACTGAGCAAGGGCTCCCCGCGACTCGCATCACCCGCAACGGCCCACGACCGCCAACGACCGCCACGAAAGCTTCTGCGATTCGGGCTGCATTTCGGCAGCCCCACCGAGATGCGATGAATCCGAAGCCGCCTTCGCGTCTTCCTGTTGCATTCGCTCTCGCTCGCTCAAGATGGGCGGCGTGTCGCTCGTGCTGGTGGTTAGCGCGGTGTGCCGGTCGCCAGGATCCACGGGTACGACGTCGTTACGGTCGTCAGGTCGAAGCGCGTGGACAAGAGCTTGCGGAACGACGGCACCGTGAAGTGGTTGCAGTGCTCGATGTCGTTGCCGAAGCGAGTGACGTTCTTGCCCATGGCCAGGTTGCTGAGCATGAACCAGGGCTCGTGCGGGACCGTGATGAGCACGCGCTGCGGGCGCAGGCGCACGATTTGCTCGAGCGCGTCTTCGGGGCGCTCCAGGTGCTCCAGTACTTCGCAGCACATGACCAGATCGTAGCCGCCGGGTAGCGCTGACAGATCGTAGATGCTGCCCTCGTACGCCTGGATGTGGGGGAACTTGGCGCGGAGCAGCTCCAGATCACCGGCTTGAATGTCCACTCCCGAAAACTTGGTGTTGGGGTGGATACCCGACAGGTGCCCCGACAAAAAGCCTTCGCCGACGCCGATCTCGAGCACCGACTTGGGCGCGCCGCCGTCGTGGAAAAGCTCGGTTACGCGATCCACGAAGCGCCCGATCAGCTTGCGTTTGACCGGGTTCTTGGCGCGGTATTTCTTGGTCTGAAACTGGTCGAAGTACTCGTCGCTGATCACGAGGCGATCTCCCTGGGGAGCTTGCTGGCGATGGGGCTCGGGCCATCGGCCACGACGTTGCTGATTCGGCGCCTGACCACGTACGGCGCCTGCGCGGCTCCCAAATGCACGATCAGCTCGGCGATCAAGCCGGTGGCGAGGATCTGCACGCCGACCACCACGCCCAGCACACCCAAGATCAAGAGCGGCCGCTTGCCGATGGCCTCGCCCATCATCCACAGCACGCTCAGGTAGCTGAGCACGCCGACGCCCGCCATCAGGATGACCGCGCCGACGGCGCCGAAAAAGTGCGCGGGCCGGCGCTCGTACTTGAGCAAGAAGAACACGGTCAACAGATCCATCAGGCCGCGGAAGAAGCGCCCGCCCCCGAATTTGCTCTTGCCGAACTTGCGGGCGTGGTGCTCCACCACGATTTCGCCAATCTTGAAGCGCTTCCAGTGGGCCAGCACGGGCACGAAGCGGTGCATCTCGCCGTACAGGCGCAGGTTCTTCAGCACCACGGCGCGGTAGGCTTTGAAGCCACAGTTCACGTCGTGCAGGCGCACACCGGTCAAGTTGCGCACCATGGCGTTGAACACGCGCGACGGCAGCACCTTGGTGAACGGGTCGTTGGGCTTCTCTTTGTAGCCCGAGACCAGATCGAAGCCCTCGTCGAGCTTGGCCAGGAAGCGCGGGATCTCTTTGGGGTCGTCCTGCAAGTCGGCGTCGAGCGTGAACACGACTTGACCGCGCGCTTCGCTGAAGCCGGCTGCCAGCGCCGCGCTCTTGCCGAAGTTGCCTTGCAGCTCGAGCAGGTGCACCTCCGGGTGCTCCGCCACCAGGCGCTCGACGACGCTCACCGATTTGTCGCGGCTGCCATCGTCGATGAACCACAGCTCGTAGCTCTCGCCGGGACCCAGGCACGCGCGCGCGGCTTGATCGATGCGGTCGAAAAGCTCGCGCAGCGTGTCCTCTTCATCCATGAAGGGGATGATGAAAGAGAGCCGTGGCTGCATTCGGCCCCCGACATAGCACACTTGGCCGGAGGCGGGACGCGACAGCCAACCCGCGCGCCGGCCGCCATTTCTGCCTGGATTTCGGTCTCGATTTACAGGCCTAGAGTGACAAACGGTTTGCTGGAGCAACGAAGCTCACGAGTTGACGACGTCGAACGCCGCCGCGTGGGGGGAGGCTCGGCCGAATTCACTTCGGCCGAGGGGGGCGGCGCGTGCCGCCCCCACCAGGAAGGGCCTAGAACGCAGTGGCTGCAAACTGATTGGCGTTCTAGCGGGCGGCGTAGTTGGCGTCGATCCACTCGCGATAAGCGCCGGAGCGTACGCCGGTGACCCACGCGCCGTTCTCGGCGTACCAGCGCACGGTCGTGCGAAGCCCGCTGTCCAGGTCGTGAGCCGGGCTCCAGTGAAGCTCGGTCTGCAGCTTCGTCGAGTCGATGGCGTAGCGGCGGTCATGACCGGGGCGGTCCTTGACGTAGCGAATCAACGCCTCGAGCTCCGCGCGCGGCTTGCCCTTGGCCTCGGCCACCAGCTCGATCAGCCGCTTGACGATGGCGATGTTGGTCCACTCGTTGTTGCCGCCCACGTTGTACGTTTGACCGACTTTGCCGCGCGTCAAGATGACCCACAGCGCCTCGGCGTGGTCGTCCACGAACAGCCAGTCGCGCACGTTCAGGCCGTCACCGTAGACGGGCAGCTCCTTGCCCTCGAACAGGTTCAGGATCATCAGCGGGATCAGCTTCTCGGGGAAGTGATACGGGCCGTAGTTGTTGCTGCAGTTCGAGACCGTGGTCGAAATGCCGTACGTGCGTTGGTAGGCGCGCACGAGGTGATCGGACGCCGCCTTGGAAGCCGAGTAAGGCGAGCTGGGATCGTACGCCGTTTGCTCGGTGAATAAACCGGTGTCGCCGAGCGAGCCGTACACCTCGTCGGTGGAGACGTGGTGAAAGTGAATGCTCGGGCGCTTGCGCACGACCTCGAGCAGCGCGTAGGTGCCCACGATGTTCGTCTGCACGAACACCCCCGGGCCCAAGATGCTGCGATCGACGTGGCTCTCGGCCGCAAAATTCACGATCGCGTCGATGCCGTGCTGCTCGCACAAACCGTCGACCAGTTTTTGGTCGCCGATGTCGCCGCGCACCAGCGTGTAGCGCGACGGATCGACGGCGCCGGCCAGGTTCTCGGGGTTGCCGGCGTACGTCAGTAGGTCCAAATTTACGATTTTTCCGGTAAATTTGGGGTCTCGAAACAGGCGGCGAATGAAGGCCGAGCCGATGAATCCGGCGCCGCCCGTCACCAGCAACGCTTGCGGACTGCGCGGACCCGAGTCGCTGGGCATGGCAGTCATTTGACGCCTCGGCTTGCCTTGAAGGCCGCGAACGATTCGGAGGTCTGGTCGCGCTCCGAGAGAATCGGCGAGGCGATGGGCCAGCCAACGCCGATCTCGGCGTCGTTCCAGCGGATGGCGCACTCGTGCGCGCCGTCGTACGGGGTGCTCACCTTGTATTGAACCTCCGCGACGTCGCTCAGCACGCAGAAGCCGTGCGCGAAGCCGACCGGAATGTAGAGCTGACAGTGCTGCTCGGCGTCGATCACCTCGCCGTGCCATTTACCGAAAGTCGGCGAATCCGGCCGAATGTCGACGATGGCGTCGAAGATGCGGCCGCGCGTGACGCGCACCAGCTTGGCTTGCCCAGGCTTCGACTGGTAATGCAGCCCGCGCAGCGTGCCCTGCACCGAGGACGAGTGGTTGTCTTGCACCCAGACCTCGCTCATGCCCTTTTCGACGTAGCGGCCGGCGCTGTAGCTCTCGAAGAAGAAGCCGCGTGAGTCGCGGAAGACGCGGGGCCGAATCAGCTTTGCGCCCGACAGAGGAAGCTCGACGATTTCCATGGTTCTTTCCGCGACAGCTCAGGTCTCGTTCGCGCAATCGCGCAGGTACGCGCCGTACTCGCTCTTTCCGTAGGTGTCGGCCAATTGCAGCAGCTGCTGCTTGTCGATGAAGCCCTTGCGAAAGGCGATCTCTTCGATACAGGCCAGGCGCGTGCCTTGGCGACGCTCCAAGATGTGCACGAACTCGCTGGCTTCGATCAGGCTCTCGTGGGTGCCGGTGTCGAGCCAGGCCATGCCGCGGCCGAGCTGCTGAACGCTGGCCTGCCCGCGCGCGATGTACGCTCGGTTGACGTCGGTGATCTCCAGCTCGCCGCGCGGGGAAGGCTTCAGGCCAGCCGCGATGTCCAGGACCTGGTTGTCATAAAAGTAGAGCCCCGTGACGGCCAAATTGGATTTCGGCTGCGTTGGCTTCTCTTCGATCGAGATGACGCTGCCGTCGGGCGCGAGCTCGGCGACGCCGTAGCGCTCGGGATCTTGCACCGTGTAGCCGAACAGCACGCAGCCCTGGGTCAAGCTCGCGGCCGAGCGCACCATCTCGGCCAAGCCATTGCCGTAAAAGATGTTGTCGCCCAGCACGAGCGCCACCGAATCCGTACCCACGAAGTCACGACCGATGATGAAGGCTTCGGCCAGGCCGTTGGGCGCCGGCTGCTCCGCGTAGACGAAGCGCATGCCCAAGGCTTTGCCGTCTCCCAGCAGGCGCTCGAACAGCGGCAGGTCTTGCGGCGTCGAGATGATCAAGACCTCTTTGATCCCTGCCAGCATGAGCACGCTCAGCGGGTAAAAGATCATCGGTTTGTCATAAACCGGGAGCAGCTGCTTCGAGACCACGCGGGTCAGCGGGTAAAGGCGCGTTCCGCTACCCCCGGCCAGGATTATGCCCTTCATTCGAAGGGTCCTGATAACCCGAGGACGGGGCCGCGGCAAATCTGCGCGACGCCTTGCCGGAACGGCCGCCACGGCATAACTTCCGCCGGCCATGAAACCGGGCAAAATCAAAGTTGGGCTCGTGCAGACCACGGTCGAGGACGACAAGGCGAAGCACATCCAAAAAACGCTGGAGCGGGTGCGCGAAGCGGCGGCGCGAGGCGCCAAGCTGATCTGCCTGCAGGAGCTGTTTGCCTCGCAGTACTTTTGCCAGGTCGAAGACGCGGCCTTGTTCGATTTGGCCGAGCCGATTCCGGGGCCGACCAGCGTCGCCGTTGCCGCCGTCGCCAAGGAGCTGGGCGTCTCGATCGTGGTGCCGCTGTTCGAGAAGCGCGCGCCGGGCGTCTATCACAACAGCTTGATCGTGGTCGGGCCCGACGGCGAGTCGCTCGGGCTGTACCGCAAGATGCACATCCCGGATGATCCGCTGTTTTACGAGAAGTATTACTTCACGCCCGGCGACCTCGGCTTCAAGACCTTTCAAACGCCCGAAGCCAACGTGGGCACCTTGATCTGCTGGGACCAGTGGTACCCGGAAGCGGCGCGGCTCACGGCCTTGCGCGGCTCGCAAATCCTCGTTTACCCGACCGCGATTGGCTGGCACCCGGCCGAGAAGGCCGAGTACGGCGCGTCGCAGCTCTCGGCGTGGCAGACGATTCAGCGCTCGCACGCCATCGCCAACGGCGTGTTCGTGATCGCCGTCAACCGCGTCGGCCACGAAGGCCCCAAAGACGGCGGGCTACAGTTCTGGGGACATTCGTTCGTGGCAGATCCTTTCGGCGTCGTGCTGGCCGAGGCGGGGGAAGGCGAAGAAACGCTGGTCGTCGAGCTGGACCTGAGTCGGCAAGAGTACGTGCGCCGCAACTGGCCGTTTTATCGCGATCGCCGCATCGATGCCTACGGCGACATCACCTCTCGGTACATCGACCGCTGATGAAAAGGGTCAACAGCTCGCGGTCGCTCCGCTCACGCAAAGCAAGCGCCGGACGTGGCCGCGTGGCCGCCTCTCCCTCGCTGCCCTCGCCCACGGCCTTCGAGCTTGGCTACCGCATGCCAGCCGAGTGGGAGCCGCACGCCGCCACGTGGCTTTCGTGGCCGCACGAGCCCACGGATTGGCCCGGAAAGTTCGAGGCGGTGCCGTGGGTCTTTGCCGAGGTGATCAAGAACCTCACGGTTGGTGGGCGCGAGCGCGTACGCCTGCTGGTGTCCGGCAAGCGCATGCAGAAGGAAGCGAGCAAGCAGCTCGAGATGTCGCAGGTCGACTTGCGACTGGTCGACTTCGTCGAGACACCGACGGACCGCTCTTGGACGCGCGACTTCTTGCCGCTGGTGGTGGCCAAGCCGGGCAGAGCCGGTAAGCGGCCGCTCGGCGCCGTGAAGTTTCGCTTCAACGGCTGGGCGCGCTACGACAACTTCGAGCGCGACGAAGCTGCGGGCCTCAAGGTGCAAGCGCGCTTGGCCGAACAGGGTGCAGCACCGTTTCAGGCTTTCGTCGATGGCGGCAGCGAGCGGCTGGTGCTGGAAGGCGGCGCCATCGACGTCGACGGCGAAGGCACGCTGCTGTGCACCGAAGAGTGTCTGCTCGACGGTCGCCAGGCGCGCAATCGCGCGCTGGGCAAAGCCGGCGTGGAGCGCGCGCTGCGCGATCACTTGGGAGCCGAAAAGGTGCTGTGGCTGGGCCGCGGCATCGCGGGCGACGACACCGCCGGTCACATCGACGACTTTGCGCGCTTCGTAGCGCCTGGCAAAGTCGTGCTCGCCGCCGAAAAGAACCGCAAGGACGCGAACTACAAGCCGCTGCGCGAAGCACTGGATCGGCTAGTCGGCGCCCGCGACGCCAAGGGCCGGCGCGTCGAGGTGATTCCGCTGCCGATGCCGGAGCCGGTCGTGTTCGACGAGCAGCGGCTGCCGGCCAGCTACGCCAATTTCTACGTCGGCAACTCGGTCGTGCTGGTTCCCACCTTCAACGATCCGGCCGACGCGACGGCGCTCGGTATCATCTCGGAGCTGTTTCCGGGACGGCGAGTGGTGGGAATTTATTCGAAAGATTTCGTGCTCGGTTTGGGCACGATTCACTGCAGCACGCAGCAAGAGCCCAAGTAGAGGGGAGGGGTCAGGGGTCAGGGGTCAGGGATCAGGGGGCAGGCGGCGGAGGGCGTGAAGGGGGCGAGGGCGAGCAGCGAGACTGCAAACTTGCCAGGTTCGGGCGAGCGGGGCAGGGTTGGGGCTTGTCGGCTGTCTTGCTCCCCCCGAACCGACGCTGGCGCCTGATGGCGTGGGCGGCATGCGGTCTGCTCCTCGCTGGTACCAGCGTGGCGGAGTCGAAGGCGGCGGAGCCGAAGGCCAAGGACGGCAAGGGCCCGACCACCACGGCGAGCTTCGTCGCGCACAAGCCGCCCAGCTCGACACAGACGTCCAAGAGCGTGGCGGAGCGCGGCGGCGTCAACCCGTGCAACGTCCCTGACCCGGGCTTCGGGCAGTACGACAAGTGGACGCGGGGCATCGACATGGGCCAGCTGATCATGCCGTCGAACAAGAAGTTCGCGCGCGGCGGTCAGTTCGACGTGATGATCCACTTTCACGGTCACGAATCGGCCCGCAAAGAGTGGATCACGGTCATGGACGGAGCGGTGCTGGTCGGCATCGACCTGGGGCTCGGCTCCGGGCCGTACGAGACCGCGTTCGACGCGCCCGAAGCCTTCGAGCGGCTGATCCAAAGCGTGGAGCGCGCGGTCGAGAAGAAGACGGGTAAGCCCGCCAAGGCCCGCAAGGTCGGCTTGAGCGCCTGGAGCGCCGGCTACGGCGCCGTGCAAAAGATCTTGGGGCAGAAGTTCGGTCGCGCGCGCGTCGACGCCGTCATCTTGCTCGACGGCTTGCACTGCGGCTACCAGGGCCAAAGCGTCAACGCGCTGCAAATCCAAGCCTTCACCAACTTCGCCAAAGAGTCGGCGGCGGGCCGCAAGCTGATGTTCGTCAGCCACTCCTCGATTATCCCACCGGGGTACGCCTCGACGACCGAGACCGCGAATTTCTTAATCCACGAAGTGGGCGGCAAACCCAAGCCGTCGAGCGGCGCGGGTCCCCTGGGCCTCGACCTGATTTCGCGCTACACACGGGGGAATTTCCACGTGCGCGGCTTTTCGGGTAACGACAAAATGGATCACTGCGCGCAGCTCGGTCTGTACCGCGACGTGCTGAAGATTCACATCAAGCCGCGCTGGAACACGCCGCGCGTGACGCCCTGAGCCGATGAAACAGCAACTGCCTGGCAGCGGTGAGAAGCCGCTGGATCGCTGGCTGCGCGAGCTGATGCCCGGCAAGAGCTGGAACGAGGTGCGCCGGTTCGTGCGCACCGGCAAGGTGTTCGTGAACGGAGCGGCCGTGCTCGACCCGACGAGCTTGGTCAAGGCGGGCGCGCACTTGGAGTTTCGGCAGAACGCGCCACGCGCCACCCGGGCGCCGTCGCTGCCGCGCAGCGCCATTTTGCACGTGGACGCGCAGGTGGTGGTGGTCGAAAAGCCGGCTGGCATCAGCACGGTGCCGTACGACGAGAACGAGCACGGCACGCTCGACGAGCTGGTGGTGGAAACCATTTCGGAGCGCGGACGCCGCGCGCCGCTGGGCATCGTGCACCGCATCGACAAAGAGACGTCGGGCGTCGTCGTGTTCGCGCGAACTTTGGCGGCCAAGGCAGCGCTGAAGAATCAATTTCGCTTTCACACCGTGGGCCGTCGCTACGTCGCGATTGCGCACGGCGACGTGACGGGCGGCGTGATCAAGAGCCGCCTGGTGCAAGATCGCGGCGACGGTCGGCGTGGCTCGACCGAAAATAGCGAGCTGGGCCGTGAGGCCGTAACGCACGTAAAATGGCTGGAAAGCCTGCGTGGCGCGAGCCTCGTGGAGTGCCGGCTCGAGACCGGGCGCACGCACCAGATTCGCATTCACTTGTCCGAGCGTGGTCACCCGCTCGTGGGCGAGCGAGTCTACTCCAAGCACTACCAGGGGCAGCTGATCGCGGCGCCGCGCTTGATGCTGCACGCTCGCGAGCTTTCGTTCGAGCACCCCACGACGGGCGAGCGCCTCAGTTTCGAGCAGGCCATGCCGCAGGACATGCAAACCGTGCTCGGGGAGTTGCGCCAAGCCGTAGCGACGGCGGCGTCGAGCCCACGCGGCGCTCCTCCTCGTTAGCGCAGCCGATACAGGTGCACGCCGTAGCCTTCGAAGGCATCCTCGAAAGCATCGTTCGTCGGCGCTAGGTTTCGCCCTTCACCGAGCACCTCGACGCTGGAGGGCGAGCCGACGCCAGCCAGTGAGAACTCTGCCGTGGTCGGAGCGTCGGCCATGTTGACCGCGAAGACGTAGCGGTCGCCGCCGAGCTTCTTGAGGACCGCGCGAACGGTCGCGCTCGGGTTTCCGCTGACGGGCGAAATGCCGAAGCTTTGCGTGTTCAGCGCCGGCGCCAGCTCTTGCAGCTGCGCGTTGATTTGCGCGAGCGCGGCGGCTGTTGGGGCGTCGTCCAGGCAATCGGTTTCGCTGAAATTGGGCTCCATTTGATGGCAGAAGTACTGAATGCCGGCTGCGCCGTGAATGATGCTCATCCACACCTCGGCGCGCAGCTGGTGCGGCGTGGGCCGTACCGTACCGTTGATGTTCGATGCCTCCAAGTCCGCCAAGATGGGTTTGGAGTAGTTGGCGTAACGATTGAGCTTGTCGATACCGGTGGCCACCAGCTCGAGCGGATGCCCGTTGTTGAGCGGGTAGGTGTAGTTCACCAAAACATCCGCCGCCTGCGCGTACTCCGGGTAGTCCTCTGTTCGGCCGGTGCACTCGCCGCGCCCCACCCAGTCGGGCGTGGCTACGCCTTGGCCAAGCATCAACGTCACGGGGCGCGTCGGGTCGGCGGCGCTCATCTCGGCGTAGCGAGCCTGCGTGACCGCGGGCTCGATGCACGGCGCGTACGAACCGTCCGCATTCTCTTGCGCGTTGTCAGGGGCGGAGGCGTCCAGCCAGCCTTGAATGAGCGTGTCGTTCAGGTGCGCTTGCCAGACGCCAGCTTGCTCGCACACCACGTGCATGCCGGCGTCAGCCATGCCGGTCAGCTGCTCTTCGGTCGGCCCCTGCCACAGCCCAATGTAGTGATTGACGCCGACGGCTTGAAAGCGCGCGGCGTTGGCTGGATTCTGCATCCAAACGCCAATCGGAAAATAGCTCGCATCTGCCGGAAAACCGCGCGAAAAGGGCTCGTAGTAGCGGGGGCCGCCGTACCAGGGCAGGGGCTGGGGCGCGGAGGTGCTGGCGCTCTCTTCCCAGCCCAAAACCTGCGTACCGGAATCGCAGCCCGCGAGCAGCAGCAGGAGCACGCCAACGCAGCCTCGTTGGGGGACCGTCATGGCACCGTGGCTCCCAGAGACAACAGCGGGCGGACGGGCCACGGCGCCAGCACGTCCGTCGCGTCGGTGCTCCGCTGCAGCACGTAGCGCGTGCCGTTCGGATCCAGCACCGCGCCGAGCGTTGCCTCCAACGCCATGAAGCTGCCCACGTCGTGCGCGTAGGTGACCGCGATGCGCCCCAACGCGAGCTTCAGCCAGCGGCTGCTCGCCAGCCGTACGTCACGTCCCGCTTCGGCAAAGGGGCTCACCCGCACGAAGTCTGCGCCGACGCCGACGCCGAGTCGAAGCCGTGAGCGCTCGGCCTGGACCGCGTCGAAGGTGACGAGCGCGTTGACGCCCAAGCTCTGCCAGCGGGCCCCCACAGGCGAGCCTTCCACCTTCAACGGACGCCGAAACGAGCCGCCGAGCTCGAGCCCCCAGCGCTCGGAGCCCGGGATAAGCGCGCCGAGCACCGCGCCAGGCCCGTCTTCGAAGCGGTCGCCGTCGCCCAGCCAGGCGACTTCGTAGCGCGGCCCGAACCGGAATCGGCGTGGTTTTGGCTGCGAAGGCGCTTGGGGCAAGGCCGCGGGGTCGGCCGGGGGCGTCGCTTTCGGCGCGCTCGCGCCCGCTTCGGCGTCGACCTGCTTCAAGGCTTCGTCACGCGGCGCCCCGATCTCCTCGCCTGCCTTCAGCCCTTCCACGGCCGCTTGCAGAATGTGTCCCAGCTCTTCGCGCACCAGCTCGGGGTTTTGCGCGTCGCCTTCCACGTCGCGTACCAGTACGCGATCACGCGCCGCGTGCTCCAAGTACAAACGCGCCTTGCCAGACTTGCCCGCCGCCACCCAAACGCGCGCAAAGTACGGCTGGTCTCGCAGCGGCTGGCGCAGCTCCCGCATATCGAGCCTCTCCACGCGTCGCAGCTCGACGTGCATCGCCAGTCTTTCGAGCAGCTCGCGCACGACGGCGCCCAAAGCTTCGGCTTCGCTCGCCGGTGCAGCCACCGTGAGCTGGATCGTATCGTCGCGCCCGGCCTGCGCCAACGCAGGCTGCGTCGAAAAGACCAAAGCCAGCAGCAGCACCAGCGCCCACCCGATTCGGCCTAGCAGCTGCAGAGCGCGGCCCCGGCGCTCAGCGCGTCGGCGAGCCGAGCTTGCCGTCCAGCTCGGCCAGGCGAGCTTGGGCGCGTTTGGCGTGGGCCGACTTGGGCCAGGAGTCGAGCAGTGCCGTCCAGGCTGCGCGCTCTTCGGCGGCGCGGCCCAAGCGCCCGAGCGCCAGCGCACGGCCAACCATGGCTTCTTCGCGTAGCGCGCCGCCGCCAGGGCTCGCCAGATAGCTGTTGAATTGGACCAGAGCACCGCGAGAGTCACCCAATCTGTCGAGCAACAATCGCCCGAGCGCTACCCTCGAGACAAGCTCTTCACTCGAGCCGGCAAAGCGCTCTTGCAAAGTGCGGTACAGCCGCACGGCTTCTTTGACCTTGCCTTCGCGGCGCGCCAAGTTCGCGCGGCTGAACGCCTCCGCTGCGCTCGAGACCTCGATGGGCGCTGTCTTGGCGGGCTGCTCGGGCTCGGCGCTGGGCGGCGCCACTTCGGCCGGCTCGACTGCGCTCGGCTCTGCCACGACCGGTGCCGCTACGACCGCCGGCGTTGGCGCAGCGACGCGCGGCGGGGCCGCAGGTTTGACGGCACCGTTCGGTGCCGCCGCGGCTTCGTGAACCGAAGCCTCACGGCGCATCACGACGATGGTCGTCGCAGTGGCGACACTGGCGACGCTCGCCGCGATCAGCGACAGCACGACGACGGCGCGCTTGCGGCGCGGGCGTTGGCCGGCAGGGCTCTCGAGCCGCGCGACGACGTCGCGCTTCAGGCGCGCGAGCAGCAGCTTTTCGTCGCGCAGCGGCTCGGCGTCGATGGCGGCGCGCGCGCTCAGCCCCCGTTCGACTCGGCACACCGCGCATTCGGCCAAATGTTGGTCCAGCCGGGCGCGCTCGGCGGCGCTGATGCCGCCGCGGTCGGCGCGCTCCAGCAGCTCTTCGGGGTGCAAATCGAAGCGTGTCATGAGTGTTCCTGGCCCAACTCCGCCAAGGCTGGCTCCGCCTCGATGCGCTGGCGTAGCGCTTCTTTGGCGAGCCGCAGGCGGCTTCGCACCGTGTTGAACGGCGTTTGGGTGATGGTCGAAATCTCTTCGATGGAGTGACCGCACACGACCCGAAGCAGCAGCGCTTCGGCCTGCACGTCTGGTAGCTCCGAGAGCAACGAACGGAGCAACGCGCGCTGGCGTTCGGCGCGCAATTCTTCGTGCGCCGACGTAGGCGACTGTCGCAGCGGGTGCTCCCCCCGCCAAAAGCCTTCGAGCCAGCCCAGCACCGATCGCGTCCGCCGCCGAACCATCACCGATTTGCGCGCCGCGATACGCACTGCAAAGTGCAACAGCGTCGAATCGCCTCGGAATTCAGGCAGCGCCTTGATGACCGCGATGAGCACGTCCTGCGTCGCGTCTTCCAGATCTGCGTCTTGGCGGCCGAGCAGCGCCGCCATGGCGCGGAGCACGCCGGGCGCCAACTCCGCCACCACCTGATTGATCGCGTCCGCCTCGCCCTGCTGCGCGCGCAGCACTAGGGGCGTCAGGCGTTCATGCCCGGCTCCGCCTTTGACCAAGCTTGTCGCAGACAGCCTGCTCCTTCGCGGGCCAGCGCTCGGTGCTGCCTGCCGTCCGCGGCCGTTCTCTGGCTCGAGACCCATGCTCTCCTCTAGTGGAGACGACTCATCAAATCGGGTCAACGCACGGCGAAAGTCGCCAATTGTCCATTACTAACATGGACTTAGAGGCGTTTTGCCCAACGGACCCAGGCGTCGTTGGCTTCGGCGGGAGTCTTGCCGGTGATGGCTTGGAAACTGAGCGCGCCGGTCGGGTCGATCGCGTAGTTGTCGCGGTAGCGTTGGTAGAAGGGCCACAGCTTACCTTGCTGATCGAGCCACTGGCAGAAGTAGCGCGCGGTCGCGTAGTGCAAGTCTTCGTCGTCGTTGCGGAAGGTGGCGTCGCTCATGCCGAACAGGGTTGGCAGGCTGGCCTCGGTGCGCTCCTTGGCAGAGCCGAGCGCACGAAGCAGTCGCGGGTGGCGCCAGTTCTTGACGCCGTGAATCTGCCCGGCGGCGGGCATCGAGAGCGCTTCGAACAGTGACGCGATGCCTTCGTTGACCCACTCCGGTGCCTCGGGAAAATCCGTCTCGACGATCGGGTGCACCAGCTCGTGGGTCAGCGTGCCGATGCCGGGGCCGGCGTTCATGACGATGCGGCGCTCGTCGGGGCGATAGAAGCCGTACGGCGTGCCGCACTCGGCGGCGTAGCGCTTTTGGCAGTAGGCCTCGTACGGCTTCGCGTCGGGAAACAGGTAAACCGACACGGCCTTGGCGGGCTTCTTGGAGAAGCGACCGTTGAAGTACGCCTCCAGCACGCGCTTGGTGATGGCCTTGGTTTCGCCCAGCGAGCCCGCGCCCGCCGGCGTGACCAGGATGAAGACGTCCTCCACCGTATCCACCGCGGTGTGCTTACCCAACTCTTGCTTGGCCTCCTGCGTGCGCCCCGCCACGTCCAGCGGCAGGTCGTACAGCGGAGCTGCACCCAAAACTCCCAACAACGCCAACAACTCGAGGGTCATCACCTGTACGTCGCGCGGCGACGCGAAAGTGTGACGCGGACTAGAGCATTTCGGGGCTAGCGAGCCGAGAGAGCAAGCGCGCGCTACCAACCCAAGCTGGCTTTGAGCTCGGCGGCAAGGAGGCCTGCCATGCGCGCGTCCTCGGCGACGTTCGGATGCCAGTGGCAGCCGGTGCCCTGGAGTGGGTCTTGGCTGCCGAGCTCGAGCAGCTTGACGTTCTTGTCGCCTTGGGCAGCGCGCGCGGTGACGAGCTCTTCGATGTATTGGACCGCGTTGGTACGGTCGGCGCCGTACAGCATGGAGCCAACGGCGCACAGAATGAGCGCATCTGGATACTTGCTGCGGACGGTCGTGAGGAACGCCGCGTACGCGGGCTTGAAGTTGTCAGCCGTCAAGGTGTGGGCGCTGGAGTCGTTGGTGCCCAGATTGATGACGACGGCCTGCGGCTTGGCGGCAAACGTCCAGGCGGGCAGCGCTTGCTGGCCGAGCGTGTTGGCAAACAGCGCCGGCATCACGTTCTGGGTGTTGCCAGTGTTGTCGCTGTAGATGCCCCAGCCCGAGCCAGCGAGCACACTGGCGTCTGCGTTCAGCGCGCGCGCCGCGACCTGAGCGTAGGCCAAATACGCCGACTCGGTCTTCGTCTCGAACACGCAGCCGCCACTTGGATCTTGCGCGTAGTCTGGGTGCTGTTCGGCGCCCAAGTTGCCGTAGCCGGCGCTGATGGAATCGCCGATGACCTCGATCAATCGACCCGAGAACGCAGGTGGAGTGGCGGGCACACCAGCGGCAAAGCCGCTGAACACGCTGTACCCAAAACCTTTGCCCTCGGTCTCGCGGTACAGCGCGATCTGGTGAGCGCCCGGGCTCAGGTTGGTGGCAAGCTCGTAAGTCTTCTCAGCGCTGGTGACGGAAAAGCGCGTTCCTGGCACACCGTCGATCACGGGTTGAAAATAGATTTCTCCGCCGCCCTCCGTGCGTAGCTTTACCGACACTACAGGGCCCGCAAAGGTGCCGACGAAACCGGTGCCGGACCAAGCGAACTTGATGGCGCTCACGTCGCTCACGTCGACGCGACCGACCCAACGCACGCCCGCCGCCACCACCGGCGCCACGCTGCCGCGCGCCGAGTCACGGTCGAGCGCGCCCGGCGAAACAGCCGGCGCCTTCTGAGCGTCGGAGCAGGCGAGCGTCGCCGTCAGGGGCAATATTAGCCCTAGCGTGTACAGGGATCGAATCACGTTCCTCGGGCACGCTAGCGCAAGAAGCGGCGGGCGTCGCCGCTGCAGCTGTTTGCCCGCTAGGCGGCCGAGCCGAGCTGCGCCTTCAAGGCTTGAACGCGGTGGAGGAAGGTGGCGTGTCTTGTCGCCGGGACGGCCAAGAAATTCAGCGCAGGCGTCAGGTCTCCGAGCGCGAAGGCGCGCACCTTGACGCCCAGAAACCCCACGGCCATCGCCACGCCTCGAATCAGCGCCGAATCGGTCATCACGGCGACGCTGCTGCCCGTCTCTTTCATGAACTTGGCGACGTCTGCGCGCTGCGCGGCGTTGATGCTGGCGCGCGGCGGCGCGATCACCAAGCAGCTTCGCAGCTTGAGCCGACTCGCGTTCCTGACGACCACCAGGCGGGCCCAATCACTGTCGCTGGGCGGTACGTCGGCATGCACGATCACCATGACGTGATCGATGATGTCGAAGCGCAGCGAGTTCGAGTCGGTCAAAATCCTTACCCTCACTAACGGCGGCCCTGCGCCGGGGGTTTAGGCTCGGTCAGATCTCGAATGGTTTCGCTATTTTGAGCTAGGCCAGTCGGACAACCATCGTTTGCCGGCTTCGCACACCGGGCGGCGGTTACGCGAGGATTTCTTCGAGCAGCGCGTTGGGCGTGGGGCCGTCGCCGAACTTGTCGATGTCGAGGCCGAAGTAGTTCTTTTGAATGGTGTAGTAGAGGTCGCGCGCTTGGCGATCGCTGGGTAGGGCGGGCAGCGAGATGTGCGCGTTTTGCTTGATGAAGCCTTTGCCGCCGAGCAGCAGCATCGGCAAATCGAAGGCCTTGTGATCGTGCGTGCGCATGTCGCTCGCCATGTGAAGCAGCGTGTTGTCGAGCACGGTGCCGTCGCCCTCTTGGATGGCGTCGAGCTTGGCGGCCAAGTCGGCGACCTGGCGCACCCACCAGCGCGTGACGGTGGCAAAGCCGCCGTTGCTGGTGCCGCCGTAGACACCGTTGGTGATGGTGGTGGGAATGCTGCCGGGACCGTGCTGGCAACCGCCGTGAAAATTGTCGATGCCGCCGGTCGAGCCGAACACCTTGTCTTCGTCTGGAATGAAGGTGTAGTTGAACTCGCTGCGCGAGTCGTCCAGCATGTACGTGATGACGCGCGTCACGTCGCACTGCAGCGCCATCACGATCAGGTCGTTCATGATCTTGACGTGCGCGCCGCGGTCGTAGCCCATTTGGCCCTGGTTGAGGCCCTGCATCGAGCCCGGCGGCTCCGGCACGGCCATGGGCGCGGCGATGACCTTGCAGCCAGAGGTGGCGCCGCTGGTCGTGCTGGTGACTTGTTTTTCGATCTCGCGGAACGAGCTCGTGAACTGCTCGAGCGTTTGCTGATCTTGACGGCCCAGGCGCGGCTTCAAAGCGTTGGCGTTCTCGAGCACGGCGTCGAGCACGCTCTTGTTCTCGGCGGCGCGACGCGCAGCTTCGGCCTCTGCGACCGCGTCGACCATGCCGGCGGAGTCCTTGGCGCCAGCCGTGACCATGGCGTCGAACACGGCCTTGGGGTTGATCATGCGCTTGAGCGGCTCTTTCTCGCTCTTCCAGCTCATGACCTGGTTGTACGAGTAGCTGCGCCCGTCGAACGCGCCCGGAAAGCTGCCGCAACCGACTTGCATCGAGCCTAGCGGCGTCACCTTGGCGAGCTCGGCCTTTTGTACGATGACTTGGTCGGCCGTCACGCCGTTGATGACCGCGGAGGGCAGCGGCATGCCGGCGGCGCTGGCCAGCTTGTCAGCGTCCACGCACGACAATAGCGCCGCTGGGCAACGCGCGTGGCTGGCTGGGCTTACGCCCGTTTCTCCGCCGTTCCAGCTGTAGTTGCCGATGCGGCTCAAGATCAGCAGCTTGGCTTTGAGCGCCGCGAGCGGCTCGTGCACCATGCCGAGCTGAAAAGCGTCGCCCGTGACGCTGGTGCCGAACGCCGGCGCTTTGTCCCACCACTGCGCGGCTGCGCCGCACGGAAAGAAGATCGGGATGTAACGCTTGGGCATGCTGGCGGCTTGAGCGAGCGCGCCTTTGGGGGCCAGGCTTTCGAGCCACGGTAGCGCCAAGCAAACGCCGGCGCCGCGCAGCACGTTTCGGCGAGAAAACAGCGGGTTCATGGTGGGCCTTTTCACAGCGCGCTCCCAGGTATTTTGCGGAAACGGAAGGCGTCGCTCACGACTAGCCGCTTGACCAGATCGCGCACCGTGCCGGACTTCCAATCCAACGTGGCCTGATCGAGGTACGGCTTATCCTCTGTGCGCGGGACGCGACGCAGCGCAAAGCTCAGCAGCTTTTCGGTCGGGCAGGAGGCGTAGTGCTCGTCGCTGATCAAGATGGGGATCAGCTCGTCGAGGTTTTGGAAGGGCTTGCCGCCGAAGGTGCCGGAGGTATCGATCTTGTCGCCGTTGGAGTACGCGGTGCGGTACTTGCCGATGGCGTCGAAGCTCTCGAGCCCGAAGCCGATCGGGTCCAAGATGTTGTGACAACCGGCGCAGTCGGGCGCTGCTCGGTGCTTCTCGAGCTTGACGCGAATGTTCGTCGACTCGGGCATGCCGGCCGTGGGCTGGTCCAAGTCGGGGATCTCCAGGTTGGCTGGCACCGTGATGGTCGTGCACATCACGCTCTCGAGCACGACTTTGCCGCGGAACGTGGGCGCGGTGCGGGTCGGCACCGACTGTGCGGTCAGATACGCGGGCAACCCCAAGAAGCCTTTGCGCGCGCCAGCCGGATCACCCGCGTAAATGCCTTCGAGCCCGGCGCTGACCTCGAGCGGAGCCGTCAAGAACTCGGACCACGGACGCGAACCGTGGACGAAGCTCGAGAAGAAGGCTTTGGCGTCGGCGAACATGGCCGTGCGCACGGCTTCGTTCCAAGCGGGATACAGGGTTTCGTCGACCTGGTGGCTGCCCAGGTTGTTCACGTGCAGCCACTGATTGAAGAAGGTCTCGACGAAGCGCGGGCCTTTGGGGTCGTCCAGCAGGCGATCGACTTGAGCTGTGAGCGTAGCTGGGTCGGTCAGGCTGCCATTCGCGGCCAAGTCGAGGAGCGCGGTGTCGGGCAGGGAGCCCCACAGCGAGAGCGACAGGCGTGACGCCAGCTCGTAGCCGTTCAGGGCGCGTTTGTCGGCCGCGGCGGCTTGCAGGTCCGGATCGATCTCGATCCAGTACAAGAACGGCGCCGAGGTGAGCATGATGCGCAGCACGTGGCCGATGGCGCCTTCGTGGTCTTTGCCCAGCGTTGTGAGCGCGGTGCTGTAGCGACCGACGAACTGCTGCGTTTCTGTCGCTTCGAGCGGGCGCCGGAACGCCAAGCGCCCGAATGTGTTGATGATGGTGGTCGCGCACGCCGTGTCACCCGCAGCCGCAGGCGTGCAGGTGATGATCTTGGCCTTGGCGGCTGGGTTTTTGAGCAGATCTTCGACCAGCAGCTTTGCGGCTTCGAAGTACGCGTTGGCGTTGGCGCTGGTAATGCTGGTGAGCGGACCCGCGTTGGTGTCGAAACCGGCGCCCGTTTGCGCTTGGAAGAAGTCTGCGGGGCGCAGCGCGGTGCCGAGCAGATCAGCGACGCTGTTGTTGTATTCGCCGTTGGTGAGGCGGTGCACCGGTACCCAGCCCGGATCGAGCGTCTTGGGGTCGTAGCCGATGGGCGGCATGCTGGTGACTTGACCGCCAACGCCGACGCCCTGGCCGCCACCCGTGCTGGATGTGCCGCCATTGTTGGGGGTCGACCCGTTTGGCGCAGGTTCCGCCGCGCAAGCCAACGGCAGGAGCGCGAGCACACCTGCCGCCAGCTGGTGTTTGCCCGAGAAACGGCGATCTACGCGCGAATTGCTCATGGTGGCCCCGTCGGCTCCGTCCTCGAGCAGTGGTGTCCGAGCGCTCGGGCTTGTGTTGAATTCTCGACTCAGCGATGGCGCGGTTCGGACAGGCGAGGCGACGACACGCAACCAGAAAGGAAAGATGCAAGCCCGACGCCGCATCTAATGATCGGGGCGGCGGCGGCGCGGTTCACGATGCCGCAGGTAATTGGGCAATATTGGATGCTGTGGGTGTCGGCGGTGGTGGGATGCGTCGAGCATGCGCACGAGCTCGACTCCAAACAGCGTGGCCGGCCAATGCTGCTCGCTCCGCGAAAGCTATCTGGAAGAGAAGACGGCGCTGCCAGTCCGCGCGTTCTGTCTCAAGGCCATGCATCGCGTCGCGCAGCTCGGCAGATCCGAGCACGCCACCCAGTTGGCAGCCCTCGTCACCGGTGAATCGGATTCGCCCTTGGTCCTTGTCCTGAATTTCATCAACGCCGATGGTCACAGCCGGTCGGGCAACGCCGCCCTGGCTCCCCTCGAATCCGCCCTCTGTCGCCTACGCACCCGCTCCTCGGCCCCCGCCCCGGCCCCGTAATTGCGCCAAAAAACGAACCGCTAGACGCCCCCCACACCCCCGCGCTACACCTCCGCTTCCTCACCGCACGAGTGGCGGAAGTGGCAGACGCGCCGGATTTAGGTTCCGGTACCGCAAGGTGTGGGGGTTCAAGTCCCTCCTCGTGCACTACAGCGAAACGATTCAGAAAGTCGGCAACCGCAAAAACGATTCTTGAGTGAATCGGTCAAGGTTGCC
>DATAKF010000540.1:0-2465 GCA_036261775.1 Polyangiaceae bacterium
GTCTAGTGGGACTGCTCCTCGTTTTCGCCTCCGCCTGGTGCAAGCCCTTTTGCGCCTCCAATCGAAGTCGCATTTGCGACGCACTTTCGTGAATAGTTTCGCGGGGCCTTGGGCGTGGCATGACGCTGCCGCAATCGCGACAACTCCAACCTCTACCCGGGCAGAAGTCGCGATTGCGACAGCGTCAGGGCAACCAGTTTGGGGCCTGAAATCGTTCAACTAATCCTGTCGCAGATGCGACTAGGTCCCACGTTGAAAAGGGCCCCCTTGGGAACTGCGAAAGGTCAGGGCAACCGTTTCGGCGCGGGCGGCTTCGGTGCAGCGGGAAGCGCTGGTGAGGGCTCCCCCGTGGTTGCCCGGACACGCGCGCCCTTTTGGCTTTGACACAGCTCGCGCGACCGCCGGCGGCCCGATTCTCCGCAATTCAGCCAAATTCTGCGTTGGCGCGAGTTGGCGCGGGGGTTGCTCTGTAGCCTTGGCATGAAGCTGTGTCTGATTCCCGCGTTGGTTTCCTTGGTCTTGGTTAGCGCCTGCAACTCCCCCGGCTCCGCAACGTCGAGCCCGCAGCCGGCGGCGTGCGCGGCGCCTTCTGCGGTGGCGGCGCCTTCTGCGGTGGCGGCGCCTTCCGCGGTCGTGGCGCCCGTTGCGCCAGCTGCACCCGTGGCTGCGGCTCCGCAAGTGCCTGCTGCGATTGCTGCGCCGGCTGCCGTCAAAGCGCCGGCCGCGCCCGCCGGCGAGTCGAGCGTGAAGGTGAAGCGCTTGGTCGTCGCGACAGGCGTGAAAGATCGCGAGCCGCTCGTTAGCGATGACGCTTTGCCTGCCGACGGTACGCCCATCTACGCCTTCGCGGAGCTGGCGAATCCGGTGGGCAACAGTGAGAACGTGCGTATCACGTTCGAGCGCAAGGGCGGCGCGGAGCGCGTTGGTGAAGTGAGCTTGCCGGTGCCGGCCAACACGTCGCGCCATCGCACGTGGGCGTTCACGCGCTTCATTCGGGCGGCGGGCGTGTGGGAAGCGGTGCTGTGGAGCGAGAGCGGCGCCGAGCTGGGTCGCACGAGCTTCGAAGTGAAGCCTTTGGCGGGCTCTGGAGTCTGAAGCGCGCGGCTACTCTGTGCTGCACTCGTCGTTGTCGGTTTCGCCGTCGGGCACTGCCATCGCGACGACACGCACGTAGAAGCCCTCCTCGCACGTGTCGTTGCGCAGCACGATGACGCTAGAGTCGACGCAGTCCAGGAGCGTCGAGTTACCGGCAGGCAACGCGATGCTTCCGTCGCTGCCGCCGTTGGTGCCGTGCTCGGCGAACGAGAGCGAGGGCTGGGTTAGAAACGGAGTTACCCCCAGGTTGTGCTCGAACCTGAGCTTGCGCTTGGCGGGGAAGCGCGGGAGTGGCCCGTCCGTGGGCGCCGACACGTAGACCAAGCTGTCGGGGTAGGTCGTGCCGCCCTCGACGTCGATGACTAGGTCCGAGCCCTCCGAGCAGTTGTTGAGGTCGCTGCAGCCGCTCGACGTCACCAGTGCGGCGAACGCCAACACGGGGCGGAGCCAACCAAGGCAAGTGTTAGTCATCACTAGTCTTTCGCGCACGGCTCTGCTTCTTCTTGGAGTGGACGCGCTTGTCGGCGACCCGACGACGCTTGGCCGCTTTGGAGGGCTTGGTGGGGCGGCGCTTCTTGGGCGCGACCATGGCTTTGGCTATCAGCTCCGCCAAGCGGTTTCGGGCGTCTTCCAGGTTTTGCGGCTGATTTCGCGTGACTTGGCTGGTGATGAGGATGCGGCCGTCGGCGTCCAAGCGGTGCTGGGCGAGGGCCCGGAGGCGCGCCTTGACCGCTACCGTCAGCTGGCTCGACTCCTCGAAGTCGAAGCGCAGCTCGACCTTGGAGGAGACTTTGTTGACGTTCTGTCCTCCTGGTCCCGACGCGCGCACGGCCGTCCATTCGAGCTCGCGGCTCGGGATGGTGAGGTTCGGTAAGTCCAAATCGCGCACAGCGGCGCAACGCTAGCATCCGCGCTTTGGTAAGCGGGTAGTCGAACCGTTTCCATCGAGGAATTCGCGGATGCGGTGCGCTGCCTACAAAGTGCGCGATCCACTTAACGACAATCATGCCTTGCCGTATGCGACGTCGGACGCGGCAGCATGACGCGTGGCGAAGGCCGGAGGCAGGAGGCAGGAGCTCGAGACAGCCCGGTCCAATCGTGGACAGTTCCGGGGCGATAGTTCTATTCTTGTAGGTTCGACAATGACTGCACCTTGGGTTCGGATGGGTTTGTCGTGCCTGGCAGGGCTCGGCATGGCTTTGGGATCGCTGACCGCGCACGCAGCAGCGGGCACGAGCTTGGTCGTCGACGGCAACGTCGCGAACACCTGCCCCGACGGCGGCACCGCGATCACGCGCGGCTGTCGCTACAGCGGCGAAAAGACCTTCGACAAAATCACCGTGCAGAACGGCGGCGTGATCGAGGTTGCT
>DATAKF010000541.1:0-3822 GCA_036261775.1 Polyangiaceae bacterium
TGACCAAGAGCAGTAATCGGCGTGTCCTATTCGTGGACGACGAGCCCAATGTGCTCAGCGCCCTCACGCGCAACCTCCGTGCGGTTTTCGAGATCTCGAACGCCGAGAGCGGGCAAGCGGCGCTCGACATGTTGAGCACGGCCGCGTCACCGTTTGCCGCCGTAGTATCGGACATGCGCATGCCGAAAATGGACGGAGCGGCCTTTCTGAGCCGAGTGAAGGAGCTGTCACCCACGTCCACGCGCTTGCTGCTGACGGGGGATTCGGACATCAAGTCGGCGATCAAAGCAGTAAACGAGGGGCAAATCTTTCGCTTCTTGTGCAAGCCCTGCCCTCCTGACGCGCTGACCTCCGCCGTCGAAGCTGCCGTCGAGCAGCATGCGCTCGTCACCGCCGAGCGTGACATCATGGAGCGCACGCTATCGGCCGTGGTCAAGACCTTGGGCGACGTCCTGTCGCTCTCCGATCCTGAGCTGTTCAGGCGGGCTACGTTGGTGAAAGGCTACGTGAGCCAGGTCGTTCGGGGCCTGGGCCTGGAAGGCGGCTGGCAGCTCGAGGTCGCGGCCGCGCTGCACACGCTGGGGCTGGTGGCCCTGCCGCGCGAGCTCGTTCACCACAGCAAGAGCCTGACGCCGCTCACGGTAGAGGACAAGAAGCAGCTGGCGGCGCATCCGGAAACGGCGCACAGAATCTTGGCTGCCATCCCTCGGCTCGAAGACGTGGCGTTGATTGTGGCGCAACAGTCGAGCGAGCCCGAGCAGGGCCCAGAGTGGGTGCGGCGCGGCGCGCGCTTGCTGCGCTTGGCGAAGCGCCTGGAGGAGCGGGTCGGCCGAGGTACCACACTACCTGACGCGCTCGATGCGCTCGCCACCACGGCCAGCGATGAAGAGAAACGATTCCTGAGCGCCCTCAGGTCCGCCCACGCCGAAGCGATGGCACCCCGAGCGCTCAAAGCCCGCGATCTCAAGGCCCGCATGGTACTGGACGAGGACGTAAAAACGCGCGAAGGCGCGCTGGTGTTGCCCAAGGGTCACGAGCTGAGCACGGTCCTGGTCGAGCGCCTGCGTCAGTACGCGGAGTCGCGCAGGCTGGAGGAGCCGATCCACGTGCGGATCCCCGCGGATCTGCCCGCCTGAGAAGGCTGGCCCCACCGCGTTCACTGCGCCATGATTGAAGGTGTGTCGCCGATGCTGAAAGCCTCCGCCCTGACGGACCCGCGTTGGCCGGACGTCATTACGGCGCTCGAGGCGGAGCAGTGCAGCGCGTACGTGCTGGCGCCAGACGACCTCTCGCTCTTGTACGTCAACCAGGCCTGGAGCGCCTTTGCGCGAAGTAACGGAGCTCCTACGCTGGCGGACGCTTGGCATACCCTGGGCCCAATCCAACGTTGGGTCAATCGAGCCGACCTGCAAGGATTCTTCGCGGCGCGCCTGCGCGGAGCGCTAGCGCGAGACGGCGGATGGTCACACACGTACGAATGCTCCAGTCCGTACGAGTGCCGTACGTTCCGCCAGCGCGCCACAGCAGGACCTGGTCGCCAGGGCATCGTGGTCGTTCATTCTCTGGTGGCCGCGAGCCCGCGCGAGAGCCACGCACCCGACGCCTTGATCCGCGGATTCACGGATGATCGGGGCTTGATCGTGCGCTGTGCGGCGTGCGGTCGTACGGCTCGGCCCGGGCAACCCGACGTCTGGGAGTGGGCACCGAGTCTCGATGCACAGCCGAACATAAGCACCGGTATTTGCTCGATTTGTAGCGTGGAAGAGTACGGATTTCCGCTGAAACGCGGCACGTAGCTCCTACTTAAATCCCCGGAGCTGCCAGCCGTATCGTCGCCATGCAAGGATCAGGGGCGGCGAGTGAGCGTATTCTGGTCGTCGACGACGAGAGCGGGCTGCAAGCGGCTCACGTTCGCATTCTCAGCGCCGCCGGCTTCGAGGTCGACGCTTGCGCCAGCGCCGAGGAGGCCGTCGAGCGATTGCGAGCCGGGCAGCGCTACGCCGTAGTGGTAACGGATCTGGTGATGCAAGGTATGAGCGGAATCGACTTGCTCGAATATGCGCATCGCCTCGACGCCGATCTGCCCGTCGTGATTCTCACTGGGCGGCCGAGCCTGCGTTCCACCATCGCCGCCGTCGAGCATCACAGCTTTCGCTACCTGATCAAACCCGTCACACCGCTCGTGCTCAGCGAGACGGTCACCTCGGCCGCCGCTAAATACCGGCTGTCCGAGCTCAAGCGCCGCGCTTTGGAGCTGTGCGAAAGCGAAGGCTGGGGCGCGGAAGACGGCGCGACCGCGCGCAACTTCGACATTTCGCTCAGTCAGCTCTATCTCGCCTTTCAGCCGATCGTACAGCCAAGCGAGGGGCGTGTTTTCGGCTACGAGGCGCTGGTGCGTTCGGGCGCGGTCGCGCTCTCGAAGCCGGACGAGCTGTTCAGCGCAGCGGAGCGGCTGGGCCGAGTTCAAGAGTTGGGGCGCGCGATTCGGAAGCTTGCCGCGCAGCAGCTGGCCCGCGAGGCAGCTCTCGCGAACCTGTTCGTGAACCTCCACGCCAGCGATCTGATGGATCCCGAGCTGTATCGGGCGGATGCGCCGCTCACGTTGCACGCTCCTCGGGTCGTGCTGGAGATCACCGAGCGGCGCTCGTTGGACGGAATCGAGGACCTACGCGAGCGGCTGAAAGAGCTGCGCGCTTTCGGCTACCGCATCGCGGTGGATGATCTGGGCGCGGGCTACGCAGGGCTATCGTGCTTCAACGTCCTCGAGCCGGAGATCGTCAAGCTGGACATGAGCTTGATCCGGCACGTCGACACCTCGCCGCGCAAGCGGGCTTTGGTCGAAACCATGGTGCGCGTCTGCACGCGGGACCTGGGAATCCAGGTGGTTTGCGAAGGCGTCGAGACGACCGGCGAGCGTGACGTGCTCGTGGAGATTGGCGTGCCGTTGCTGCAGGGCTACCTGTTCGGCCGCCCCGCCAAGGAGCTGTGCGCGCCGCAGCAGTTGGAGCTGCACAGCGAGCAACGTCTGATAGCCTCGCTAGCGACCGCTACCCTGCCGCTGACGAAGCTAGCAAAATCGTCTTAGTCGGCTCGAGCAGAAGCCTCCAACACGTCGCGCACCCGCTGCAGCAATGCCTGAGGCGTGACGGGCTTCTGATAGAAGGAGATACCCGCCTCCAGGACGCCATGATGGACGATGGCGTCGTCGGTGTAGCCCGACATGTAGAGCACCTTGAGGGTCGGTAGCAACTTCGACATTCGTTCGGCCAACTCGCGGCCGCCCATTCCGGGCATCACCACGTCCGTCAGCAGCAAATGGATGGGCGCGCTGGCGCTTTTTGCCAGCCGCAAGGCGTCGTCGCCGTTCGAAGCCTCGACGACGACGTAGCCGGCACGCGTCAAGATGGCTCGAATCACCGCGCGCACTTGATCCTCGTCTTCGACGAGCAAAACAGTCTCAGTCGCGCGCGCCGAGCTGTGGCTGGAAACGAAGCGTCGAACGGACGCGCGGGTGCGCTGCGTCCGCGGCAAGAATATCTTGAAGGTCGTACCCAAACCGACCTCGCTGTAGACCCAGATGTGACCGCCGCTTTGCTTCACGATGCCGAAGACCGTCGAGAGCCCGAGCCCCGTCCCCTGCCCCTTGGGCTTGGTGGTGAAGAACGGCTCGAAGATGCGGCCCCGCGTGGCTTCGTCCATGCCGTGGCCGGTGTCCGATACGGCGAGCATGACGTAGGCTCCTTCGAGCAGGCCTTGATTGTCCAAAGCCCATTGGCCGTCCGGATCGACATCCTTGGCCTCGATGGTCAGCCGGCCGCCGTG
>DATAKF010000542.1:0-15648 GCA_036261775.1 Polyangiaceae bacterium
ACTCGAGGTGTTCTTCGTGGTTGGCGCTGGCGACGCTGTACGCGCGCAAGAGCGGGCGACCGTCAATCTCGAGGCCCAGCATCAAAAAGTGGCCGTTTTTGAAGCGGAGGCTGCTGGCGCGCGTGGTCGTGAAGCTAAAAAGCGAGTCACTCCAGTGACGCACGCTGAGGACGGTTTCTTGGTTGAGGTTAGCCACGGCGCTTGGTGTAACCCCGCTTGACTAATCGGTAAAACGGGATATTCCGTTAACGCTTTCCTGTTTTTCCGATATGCGATTTACCCTACGGCAGCTCGAAGTCTTCCTGGCCGTGGCTCGCTCCGATAGCGTGAGCCAAGCCGCGCGGGAGCTAGCGATGTCGCAGTCCGCGGTGAGCGGCGCGCTGGCAGATCTGGAAGAGCAGTTCGAGATCAAGCTGTTCGATCGCATCGGCAAGCGGCTGGAGCTGAGCGAGCTGGGGCGCAGCGTGCGCGCGCGCGCCGAGGCGCTGCACGAGCAAGCCTTGGAGTTCGAAGGCCAGCTGACCCGTCGCACCGACATGGGCCTGCTCCGCTTGGGAGCGACGCTCACCATCGGCAACTACCTGATGGTGCCGATGATGGCGCGCTTCGTGCGCGAGCACGCCGGGGCGCGCGTCACCCTGCACGTCGCCAACACGGCCGAGATCGCCCGCAAGGTCGAGAACTTCGAGCTCGACGTGGCGCTCGTGGAAGGTGAGCTGCAGCAGCCAGACCTCGCCGTCACGCGCTGGCGCGACGACGAGCTGGTCGTGTTCTGCGCGCCTCAGCATCCCTTTGCCAAGAAGCGCGCCCTCTCGGACGACGACCTACTCCGCGGCGCCTGGATCGTGCGTGAACCCGGCTCGGGCACCCGCCAGGGCTTCAATCACGCCATGCACGGTATCTTGACGCAGCTGCACATCGAGCTCGAGCTGCAGCACACCGAAGCCATCAAGAGCGCGGTGATGGCCGGCCTAGGCTTGGGCTGTGTCTCGCGGCTCGCGCTGGCCGAAGAATTTCGGCACAAAAGCTTGGTGCCGTGTCGCGTACCCCAGCGCGATTTTCGCCGCCATTTCGACTTCGTGGTGCACCGGCGGAAGTACCAGAGCCCCGCGATGCGAGCGTGGCTCGAGCTGTGCCAAAGCTTCGCACCTGAAACCGCGCGCTGAGCCGCAGAGCGGGCCATGTTAGGTTTCGGCGCGATGCCGCCCGAGCTGTTGCCGCCAACCAAGGACGAGATCGCTCGGCTGGACGCGCTCGAGCAAGACACCGCTGGGGCGGCGCTGCAGCGACCGACGCGCGCGCCGTTCGACTGGGCGGAGCCGTACTTCACGATTGGCGTCACGGGCACCAACGGCAAGTCGAGCACCACGCATTTGATCGCGGCGGTGCTGCGCGCCGCCGGCAGGCCCACCCTGACCGAGAGCACGCTCGGCTACTACTTGGACGAGCAAGAGCTGAAAGTGCCGCGCACGGCGCGCGGCTACCTGGCAGCCCTGCGCCACGCCGCCCAGCAAGGCTCGCGTAACGCCGCCATCGAGGTGACGAGCCTGGCGCTCTCGCGCGGTTTTGCGCGCAGCTGGCGCTTCGATTTGGCGGTGTTCACGAACCTGACGCGCGACCACGTGGAGCAACATGGCTCGTGGGAGCACTACTTGGCCAGCAAGGCGCAGCTGTTTCTGCACCTGGGGCCCGGCCGCACCGCGGTCCTGAACGCCTGCGACGCTGCCGCACAGCTCATCGAGCGCGTGACACCGCCGGACGTTACGCGGCGTTTCTACGCAGCGCGTTCGCGCGGGGAGCAACTGGTGCCAGCGGAGCTCGTCGCCAAACAGGTCGAGCTCTCGGCGGACGGCACGCGCGTCGAGCTCGAGCCTTCGGCGACGGCAGACGCGCTGGGCGGCGCGCTCACGACACGCTTGGTCGGCGCGGTGTTCGCCGAGAACGCACTCGCGGCTGCGCTGGCAGGCTTGGCCGCAGGTGTCGCAGCGCCGCACGTGGCGCAGGGCTTGGCGGCGTGTCCGGTCGTGCCGGGTCGCTTCGAGATCTTGGGGCGAGAGCCGCTGGTAGCCGTCGACTACGCGCACACGCCCGACGCGCTGGAGCGCACCTGCGCCACCGCGCGAGCCCTAGCGCGCGGCAAAGTCAGCGTGGTGTTCGGCGCCGGTGGCGGGCGCGACGTCGAAAAGCGGGAGATCATGGGCCGCGCTGTGGGCGAACGCGCTGACTACGCTTTCATCACCACCGACAACCCCCGCAACGAAGATCCAGCGGCGATTGCCGCAGCTGTCGCGGCCGGTTGTCGGCGTGGCGGCCGCGCTTACGCGCGCTTGGTGCCCGATCGCCGGGCAGCCATTCGCCAAGCCATCGAAGCGGCCAAACCCGGCGACGTCGTGGTCATCGCCGGGCGCGGTCACGAAAAGGTTCAGCTGATCGGCGCCGCCGAGCACCCGTTCTCCGACGTGGAAGAAGCAAAACGGGTGCTGGCAGGCAGGTAGTTCGGCTTACTCCAGAACGAGGCCCGCGCAGCGGTCAAGCCGCTCGACGCACGTGCCCGTGAAAGCTTCGTCGTACCAACCCTCGTTGCCCGGTTCCATGCACCCGGTGAACCCCTCGAACGCTTCAGGGTTGATGAGGTCGGCGATGTCCTCACATTTTGCCTGGTCGATCGCATCGCAACCCGTGTAGCCCTTCATCACCGAACAAGCTGCGGCGCCGTCGGGGTTGGCACAGCCGCGGCCTTTGACGCCCTCGAAACAGGCAGACACCTTGGCGTCGTCGCATTGGTCGGCGGCGCTGAGGGCCGAGAGGCAGTCCGCAACCGCAACCGCAACCGCAACCTGTGCGCGATTGCGTGTGGATTCGCACAGGTAGTAGCTCGGAGCCGTTTCCTCGTCGCTACAGTCGAGCTGATAGAAGTCAGAGCACAAGCCTTCAAGGCTAGGCTCGACATCGGGGCCGGCACCGCCAGCGCCACCGACGATCAGCGAGCCGAGACACTCACCAACGACCGGTGCGCCGCCCGCGCCGCCCGCGCCGCCCGCGTCGCCGCCGCCTACCGCTTCGCCACCGGCGCCCGCGCCACCAGCGGTCTTGCCGCCACCTTCGCCACCAGCCGCCGCGCCGCCGTTGCCGCCAGCATCGGCGCCCGCGGCGTCGTTGCCTTGGCCAGCTTTGCCCGACGTGCTGCTACCGGCCGCGCCGCCATCGTTGGAGTCGTTGTCGTTGTCGTCAGTGCCAGAGCAAGCAGCGCCAGTGCCGGCGATCAGAACGGTGAGTGCGAGGAACTTGGATACATCAAAAGCCATGGCCCCCCTCTAACCCGCGTGTCGCGCGGTTTGGGCAAACTTTTTCGACCAGCGCTAGCGACCGAATTGGAAAGGCACGTGCCTCCCCGGCAGCACGAACGGGCGCGGCGCATGCAGGCGCTTCTTGAGGTAGGCAACGTACGCGGCGCGCTGGCGTGTGGGGGTTTCGGAGCCGACGCCGAGCAAGAACTCGTCGGGTACCTGAGCCAGCGCCTCCTCGAGCGTTTCCCGGCTTATTTGGGGGGCTAGCTCGTTGTCGGCCGCCTGCAGTTGCGATTCGGAAACCTGCAGCAGATGCTGCGGCACGACCTCGCCGGCTTCGCGCGGCGACTGCTCGGTGACGCCCTTCCAGTCGTGATGGAACGCCAGCGCGGCGCCGTGATCGATGAGCCAAATCGACCCAGCCTTGATCATCAAGTTGGTGTTGCGAGCCGTGCGATCCGGATTTTGTACCAAAGCGTCGAGCCACACGATGCGGGCGGCAAGCTCCGGTTTGATACGCGAGGCGTCTGCGACCGTAACGTTTCGGAAGCCGTCGAGGTAGCGCAGGCCGAGGTTCACGCCATGACTGCGGTCGAGCAAGTCGCGCAGCTCTTCGTGCGGGTCGTCGCTCGGCAGGCCCTTGGGCAGCTCGACCAAGCAGCGTGCAGGCGTGAGTAGCCCCAACGCGTCGGCGAGCGCGCCGACCACCAGCTCGGCGATCAGCGGGCGCAAACCTTCGGCGGTGCCGCGCAGCTTGACCACGAGCTTTTGCTCGCCGGTGTCGATCAACACGGGCCAAGTGCTGCCGCGAAACGCAGAGAGAACGCGCTGGGCGCGCAGCGTTTGCATCTGCCTACAGCGTGACGACGATGGGCTCGCCGCGCGTCACGATCATGGTGTGCTCGAACTGCGCGCCGACGCTGCGGTCGGGAGTCTTCAAGGTCCAGCCGTCGTCGGCTTCGTAGATGCTGGTTGCGCCAGTGGTCAGAAACGGCTCGATGGTGATGACCAAGCCTTCGTGCAGCACGTCGTTGTTTCGGCGTTCGAAGGTGTTGGGCACGTTCGGCGGCTCGTGGATGTTGCGGCCCACGCCGTGACCGCACAGGTCGCGCACGACGCGGAAACCGGCGCGCTTGGCGCGGCGCTCGACGGCGCGGCCGATGTTGCGGATGGGCGCTCCCGCTCGCACTTCGCCCATGGCATCGTTCAACGCCGCGCGCGTGGTGAACAGCAGGTTGCGCAGCCGCGGCGCGACTTCGCCCACTGGAAAGCTCGCGCCGCTGTCGGCCCAGTATCCGTCGAGCTCGGCGGATACGTCGATGTTCACGAGGTCACCGGCGCGCAGCTTGCGTTCCGAAGGGATGCCGTGCGCCAGCTCGTCGTTGACGCTGATGCACGTGGTGCCCGGAAAATCGTAGGCCAGCTGCGGCGCCGAGCGAGCGCCGTAGCGTCTCAGCACCTCGCGCCCAATCGCGTCGAGCTCGCGCGTGCTGACACCAGCCGCCACGTGCGCGGCCATGGTGTCGCGCGCTTCGGCCACCGCCGCACCTGCGCGCTTCAAGCCTTCGATGTCTTCAACGCCGTCAATCGACATACCGCAAGAATAACACCGCCTAGAGCGAGTGGCTGCAAACGGATTGGCGCTAGACCGGAGGCACCCGGATGTCGTCTTCGGTGTCGGGCAATTTGTCGGGGCCGGCGGACACGATGGTGGCGTCAAAGTCCTGGCACTCGATCACCCAAGGCTGGCCCCAGGCGTCAGTTCTGGCGGCTTTTCCGCGATCGAGCATGCCGTCGGCGATCAAGTTGGGGACGCTCGGGCAACCGGATTCGTTCTCGGTCGCCCGCCACATCTTGACGGCCGTGCGCAGCGTCTCGCCATTGGTGCGGGTGAGCGAAATCTTCTGGCGCTCCGCAATCTTCATGATGCCCACCGTCACGGCGGCGGAGATCATCGCGATGATGGCGACGGTGACCACGATCTCGACCAAGCCGAAGCCACGCGCGGCCTGAGAACGACCGTAGCGACGAGCAGCGTAACGACGTGAGGCGTGCGTTGTTTGCATGCGTCGAGCGTCAGCAAACGCTGTGCCGTGGCGCGATCCACGCGGTTTGGCGGCGCGCCGTTCCGAGCCTCGACAAGCTGACAAACAAACGCGGCCCTGAGCGCGCCTGGGTTGTCAGCCTGGCACGAGCATCGAGCCCAGCAGGGCAACCGTGAGGCGGAGTCCGGTGACGAAGGTCCACGCGATGATCAGCTGCATTGGCAGGCTGCGCTGCCCAGCCTGGAGCCGCAGCAGAAACCGCGAAGCCAAAAGCACGATCAGCGCCGTATCGAGCAGCGTTGCGTAGAGGCCATAGCCGACGTCAGCCGCGCCCACGACATGGACGCTGCCGCGCACGACGCTCCCCGATACTCCGTATCCGAAGTAACTGACCAGCGCGCCGCCTGCGATCGCCACAGCCGCAGCCACCACGTAGCCGGGCCCCGACACCAGCAGGCCCCGCTTGAGAAAACGCGGCAGCTCTGCTTCCAGCCGCGCTCTAGGCAACGCAGCCGCCCACACCACATACGCGGTCAACAACGCCGAGCCCGCGACGCCCGGCCCCAGCGAGCGCAGTGCGCTGAGCAAGACGACGCGCATCATGTACTCGTGGCCGCCGAATTTCCCGAGCCCCCAGCCGTACTGTAGGGCGGTCACGACGCCTACCAATGCCGCCAACGCCACGACGGCGATCGCGTAAATCCGGCAAAACCTACAAGGATCGTCCGTTTTCACAGCGCCTCTGCTTCGTCGCGCAAGATCGCGTAGCCGACGGCGTCGACCGGCGCTGAGCCCGCGACTCGCCACGCGCGGCGGTGGTGCGCCTCTTGGGCGAAGCCGCACTTCTCGAACACCCGACGCATTGCCATGTTGTCGTGCCGCGTATAGCCACCGAGCCGACCGGCTTCTGGATACTCCGAGAACACCCAGGCCGTGAGCCCGCGCAGCGCTAGCGTGCCGACACCTTGGCCGCGCGCCGCCGTGGCGAGGCGCAAGTCGATCAGCGGAGTGAGATCTTGCAAGTCGAACACGCGCGCGAACCCGAGCGGCTCAGCTTCGTCACTGCGGATCCAAAACGAACGCGAGTCACTGCCAAAAAAGTGCCCCGACTCCAAACGCCCGCGAACCCAATTCTCGTCCACGCTCTGCTCGACGTGAAACGGCCAGTCGCTGCTCGACAAGAACCTGCCGAGCAAGCCGGCGTCACTCGCGACGATGGGATCGAACCGGAGCTGCATGCGGGGCGCGCAATCAAGCACGGGAGCGAGGCCGAGGCGAGGCCGAGGCGAGACCGAGGCGGTGGCCGAGGCGTCCGCCAAAGCGAAGACCACGCCGAGGGGAGGCGCATGCCGAGCCGGGGCTCGAGACGGAAAAATCGCGGCCTTCCCAGCGGCTGGGGCGGCGTGTAGCTTTGTGAGTCTGATGAAGATTCAGACCGTCACCATCGAGCGTTTGAGAGATGCGCTGCTCCAAAGTGGACGACGGCCCAGTGTCGTCATGTCCTCAGCCTACGAAACGCTGACCCGCGAAGGCCTGCTCAGCCCCGAAGAAGCCAACGCCTTGAACCGCGTCGACCCGCTCGGCGAGGCGATGTTCTTGATGATGTCGGCGGACGGCAAGGTCGCCGACGAGGAGCGCGACGCCGTGCGCGGCGCTATCCGCGGCTTGACCGACAACCTGCTGCGCTCAGGCACCATCAACGTGATGCTCGAAAACTACGAGAAGCGCTTGTCCGAGCAGGGCCGCGACGCGCGGCTGCAAGAGATTGCGTCCGAGATCGCCGAGGAGACCAGCGAGGCCGAAGGTGCCTTCGCGCTCTCCGCCGCCATCGCGCTGGCCGATGACGAAGTGACCGAAGAGGAGAACGCCTTCATCAACCAGCTGGCGGAGTGGTTCGGCATCGCCCCCCAGCGCGCCGGCGAGATCCTCGATCAGTTGGAAGAAGACCGCGACGGCTGAGCCGGCTTTTCGGTCACCGAGAAGCACCCTAGCTCGTCGACCGGGCCCACGTCGGAGCCGCCCACGCTGGTCGAGGTGCCGACCACGTGCAGTCGAACACGCTCGATCGTGTGGGCCTCACGAGTCTTGTCGAGCGAGCGCGGGCGGTGGCCGTCCAGCGCGTAGGGACAAGCCGAGATCTGCGCCGGGCTGCCCTTCTTCAGCGTGATGCGCGCAAAGAAGCTCTGCGTGGTCCACGGGCGGTCGTTGTGCCCCGCAAACACCAGGTTACCCAAGCTGTACAAGATCGGTCGCCCCTCGAGCCAACCGATGCCCTGCGGCACGTGCGGGTGATGACCGACGAACGCGTCGACGCCCAGCTCCATCACGGCCTTCGCAAAGCGCCGGGTGCGGTCGGTCGGCGCATGCACGTACTCTTCACCGCCGTGGTAACTGACGATGACGAAATCGTGATCGCGGCGCGCCTGCTCGATACCGGCTTTCAGCTTCTCGAGGTTGGCCCACGCCACGAAGCCTTTGCCCTCGTGGGTCTCGAAGGGCGGCTGATTCCAGACGTGAGTGACCGCGAACAGCGCCAGCTTGCGGCCCTTTACCTGGATCACGGCTGGGCGGTAGGCCTGCTCCAGATCGCGCCCCGTGCCGGCGAAGGGCAGCTCAGCGCGCTCCAGATTGGCGATGGTCTCGAACAGGGCGCTTTTGCCAAAGTCCCAGGCGTGGTTGTTGGCCGTGGATACGAGCGACACCTTGGCTGCGGCCAGCACGTCGGCGCCACCGGGTGGTCCCGTGAAGATCAGGCGGTGCGACGGCGACTGGGTCAAGCCGCGCTGATCGCTGAGCTGTGACTCCAAGTTGACGAAGCGCGCGTCCGCCGACGTCCACGCGGCGCTCAAGCCGGCGAAGGGCGCGTAGCCAACGTCCTTCAAGATGGCTTGGCCGCATTCGCGCCCGAAATTCACGTCGCCGCCCGCAGCCAGCACGATGCTCGGCTCCGGTTCCGGCTCGGTCGGTGGCGCTGGCGCCACGACGGCGGCCGCGAGGAGCGGCGGAGCGCTCGCGCTGCCCGACGCAAGGGACACGGGCGTAGCGGCAGCGGGCAGGGCAGCGGGCGCCTTTAGAGGCGGCACGCCCGCTGACTGCGGCATGCTCTGCTCACGGCACGCCCCCAGAGTGAGGCAGAAGAGCAGCGGAAGGCGTGGCGCGCGCAAATGGCTCCCGGTGGCATTTTTGCGCGAGGCTTGGCTCGGCCGCAAGCGGCTGAAACCCGCAAAAGCCAAAGAATGTGTTTGCGCGGGGCATTGGCTCGATTTACGAAAGGCCCGTGAAAATCGCAGTCATCGGGTCTGGCTATGTGGGTCTCGTGGCAGGCGCCTGCTTCGCCGACTCCGGCACGCACGTCACGTGTGTCGACGTCGACGAAAAGAAGCTCGAGAAGCTGCGCGCCGGCGAGGTGCCGTTCTTCGAGCCGGGCCTGGGCGCGCTGGTCAAGCGCAACTGGCCGCACCGCCTCGACTTCAGCTCCAACCTGCCCGACTCCATCCGCGGCCGCGAGATCGTGTTCGTGGCCGTCGGTACGCCTCCCGCGGAGGACGGCTCGGCCGACCTCTCGCACGTGCTGGCCGTGGCCGAGCAGGTCGCAAAAGCCGCCGAGCACGACTTGGCGCTGGTGCTGAAGAGCACGGTGCCGGTCGGCACGAACGAGCGCGTGCGCAAGCACATCGAGCCCTTCGCCAAGTACAAGATCAGCGTGGTCAGCAACCCGGAGTTCTTGAAAGAGGGCGACGCGCTGTCCGACTTCTTGAAGCCCGATCGCATCGTGGTCGGCGCCGATGACGAGCGCGCTTTCGAGCTCTTGTCGCGGCTTTACGCGCCGTTCAACCGCCAGCGCAACCGCCTGCAGCGCATGAGCCCGAAGAGCGCCGAGATCGTCAAGTACGCTTCCAACGCGCTCCTCGCGACCAAGATCTCGTTCATGAACGAGATCGCCGAGCTGTGCGACGCGGCCGGCGGCGACGTCGAGCAGGTGCGGGTCGCGGTCGGCTCCGACGAGCGCATCGGCATGCAGTTCTTGTATCCAGGCCTCGGCTTCGGCGGCAGCTGCTTCCCGAAAGATCTGCGGGCGCTCGTCAGCACCGGCAAAGACCTGGGCGTGCAGATGGAAGTCTCGGAGGCCGCCGTGCGAGCCAACGAAGGCCCGCCGCAAATGCTGCTGCGCCACATGGAAAAGGACCTGGGCGGCGTGTCGGGCAAGGTCATTGCAATCTGGGGCCTGGCGTTCAAACCCAAGACCGACGACGTGCGCGAAAGCCCTGCATTGAAGCTGATTTCCGAGCTGCTCAAGCGCGGCGCCAAGGTCAACGCCTCCGATCCGGAGGCGCTCGACACCGCGCGTGACGCGCTGGTGCGCACCGGCGAGCAAAAGGGCGTCGAGCTGTTCAAGGACGAGTACGCCGCCGTCAAGGGCGCCGACGCCTTGGTCATCGCGACCGAATGGAGCGAGTACCGCGCGCCCGATCTCACCCGCGTGAAGGAGCTGATGCGCGGCCGTCACCTGTTCGACGGTCGCAACGTGGTCGTGCCGTCCGCGGTGGTCGACGCCGGGCTGCGCTACCGCGGCATCGGTCGCCCCGCACAAGGTTGATGCCGACCGAGGCGAGCGGCGCTGGGTCGCTGAGCGGTGCTCAGCGGCTCAAGGCCGTGCTGCGCCCGATCATGGGCGTGCTGGCGGTGGTGTTCGTCGCCCTCGCGATCTGGGATCTGAAGCGACGCTGGAAGCCCGGCGTCGTCGAGGTCGACTGGGGCATGGCCGCGCTGTCGATGTTGCCACTGGCGTTGGGCTGCGTGCTGCTCGGACTGGGCTGGATTTGGCTGCTTTCTCGGATGAGCGGCGTCAAGATTCCCGTCTTGCCGGGCATGGCGGTGCACCTGGAGTCGCAGGCTGCGCGCTACACGCCGGGCAAGGTCGGGCTGCCGCTGGTGCGCATGCTCGGCGCGCCTGCCCTCGGTACGACCGCTCGCATCGCAGGCTCGTCGGTGTTCATCGAGGTGCTGTGCTTCGTGGCCACGGGCGGCGTGACTGGCCTCGCGGTGCTCTTGTTCGCAGGCGACATGCTGAGCCGCGTGACCGAGGCGCTCGGCATACTGGGGCTGCTCGTGCTCGTGGGCTTCGTGGTGGTGCTCGCGGTGCTGCTCTTGCTCGATCGCCGTCACTTGCCGAACAAGCTGCGCGACCTGCTGCAGCTCGACGGCACGGGGCCGCTGGTGCCGCCGGCGCTGCCGTTGATCCACGCCGCCTACTGGCTGACCTGGGCCGCGCATGGCTACTTCACGAGCCGCGCGATTCAGGCGCCGGTCGGCGTGTCGCTCGACAGCATGGGCTTTTACATCTTGGCGCCCGTGATGGGCTTCTTGGCGCTGGCTGCGCCGGGCGGTTTGGGCGTGCGCGAGGCCGTGCTGTCCATCGCGCTGTCGGCCGCGACGGGGCCGGGGCCGGCGCTTTACGCGGCTCTACTTTCCCGCGGGACGTCGGTGCTCGTCGACTTTGGGGTGTGGATGGCGTTTCGGCCCTTCCGTGGCAAAGGCGCCCGAAAAACTGACTAAGCTGTGCCAACTCGACTTGGCACAGACCCCGTAACGGTATGTATTGATTGAAGTTATTTCCGCGGTCTGACGGCACAAGCCTTGCTGTATCCGGGTGAAGAGTCCGCGCATGACCCAACTAGCTTCGTTCTCTCGCCTTGGTTCGCTGGGCACGTTCGCCCTGGTGTTGGCCGCAGCTTGCGGAGGCCAAAGCTTCACCAGCGGAGGCGACGGTGACGCCGGTTCGAGCAGCACGGCGGGCAAGACGGGCCAGGGCGGAAGCGCGAGCCACGCCGGCAAGACCAGCACGGCGGGTACGAACCAGGCCGGCTTTGGCAGCACTGGCACGACGGGCGGCACGGGTACTAGCGGCAGCACCAGCACGGCGGGCGCTGGCGGCGCTGTGCCGTGGAACGAGGCGTGCGACGCCGCACCGCTCTCGGGCAACTGCGACGCTTACATCGAAGCCTGGTACCACGACCCCGCTACGGGCCTGTGCATGCCGTTCGTTTACGGCGGCTGCGGCGGCAACGCCAATCGCTATGGGTCGCTCGCTGACTGCCAAAAGTCCTGCCCTGGTGGCAATCCGAACTACGACGCCTGCAAGCTGCCGAGCGACTGTCTGGTCACGGGCCCCGGTTGCTGCGGTATCTGCGATGGCCCGGGCATCTCGGCGCACGATTTGATCTCGTACAACCGCGCCTACGCGAACCAGCTGCAGTGCGGGCTGGCGCTGGGCATGGCGGGCGACGCCGCCGGCGCCGCCGCTCCCGTCGCGTGTGCTCCGTGCTTGCCGGTGGCGGGCGGCACGTTGCAAAACTTCATCCCCAACTGCGTGCAGAACGAGTGCGTGGTGGAAGACATTCGAACCAGCGCCGTCACGGCGTGCAAGACCAGCGCGGACTGCAAGCTCCGTAGCGGGACGAGCTGCTGCGAGGGTTGCGGCTCCGGCAACCTGTTCGCGGTACGCAAAGACGGCAGCTTCGAGAAGCTGGTTTGCGGTGGGCAGCCTGTGGCCTGCGACGCCTGCGCCCCCACACCCACCCCGGGCGCCGTCGCGATTTGCGGTGCTAGCGGGCACTGCGAGGTCGCTTACCCGGTAAACACCGGGGGATAGTCGGTAAACGAGGCCCCGCATGCTGACGCTCTCGACCTGCACCCGCGTAACCTTCGGAGCTGCGCTGCTCTTGGCGCTGAGCAGCGCGTGCGGCGGACAAAGCTCCAAGAATGGCGACGACGGGCCCTCCGCCGGCAGCGGTGGTGTCAACGGTCGCGCAGGCAACAGCAGCGGCGCTGGCAAGTCGGCCCAAGCTGGTAGCAGCAGCTACGCTGGCAGCGGCAACACCGCCGGCTCCCCCAATCCAAGCGATGGCTGCTCGGGTCCAGCCACCAACGGCCCCAACAATTGCCTGGCCTACTTCCAGCGCTGGACTCACGACCCTGGTACCGGCCTCTGCATTCCTTTCGGCTACGGCGGCTGTGGTGCCACCCCAAACAACTACGAATCTCTCGCAGCCTGCCAAGCGGCGTGTCCCGGCGGCATGCCGAACTACGACGCGTGCGAGGTGGCGTCCGACTGCGTACTCGCGGCCAACGGCTGCTGCGGCGTCTGCGACGGCCCGAACGTCACGGCACACGACTTTCGAGCATACAATCTGAAATATGCGCTCGAAGCCTCGGCTTGCCCGAGCGGGGACGTCGCGTGCGGCGCTTGCCCGAACCCCGAGGGCGACGGCGCCTACAAGTACTTCGTACCCAACTGCGTGAACAACGAGTGCGTGGTCGAAGACATCCGCAAAAGCGACGTTACGGCGTGCAACAGCGCCGACGACTGCGTGCTGCGCAGCGGCACCGGCTGCTGCGAAGGCTGCGGCGGCCCGAATGATTTCGTGTCGGTCAGGAACGACGGCAGCCTGCAAGAGCTGGTGTGCGGCGCCGTCCAACCGCCTTGTGACCCTTGCGTAGCCATGCCGCCGTCCGATGCGCGACCGCACTGCAACGACGACGGCCATTGCGGCATCGTCTACCTACTGAAGTGAGCCGGGCCAAGAAGCTCGACTTGCGCCACCCGACCCTAGCTCGGAGACCAGCGAGCGCGCATTTACCAACCCGCGCCGCCCGACCGCGGCTTCACGCCGGTATCGCGTTGAGCTAGCTATCCGAGCGATGCTAGGTCGAGTGCATGGGCGGCGGCGAGACGTCAGGCTGGACCCCTCGTGAGCCGCGCCACGACCGCGCGGCGTGACCGGGCCGCGCTCGGGCTAGCCTGCGCGCTCGCGGTTGGCTTCCTGGGCTTCGTCCACCTCTTCTATCCGCTGTGGGACTGGCTGTTCTTTCGGTACCTAGCGTACTTCGCGGTAGCGGGCGTGTGCCTGACGTCGTCGGGGCTCGCCGGTCATTTCGTGTTGAAGCGCGTGCTCGGCCTGCGCCTGCCGCGCCATGAGCACGTCGTTCAGTCCCTGGCCGTGGGCCTGTTCGGCTTCACGCTCGGCTGGTTCGCGCTCGGCATCGCCCGCTGCTGGAGTCCGTTGAGTGCGCTGCTTTGGCCGCTAATCTACGCTGCGCCGGGCCTGACGTGCCTCCGCGAGCGAGGCTCTTGGCTGCGCTGGCTGCGCGCTCATGGGCCAGTACGAGTGTCGGGTTTGGGTCTGGCTGGCGCGGCGCTCGGGCTGCTGGGGCTAGTGCTGGTGTACCTGCCGCTCATCCACCCGAACAACTTGACGTTCGACGCGCGCTTCTACCACCAAGCGCTGGCCGAGCATTACGTTGCCGAACAGGGCATCACACCCTTTCGTGATGGGTGGATCGCCGCCGCGTGTCCTCAGCTGGCGACGTATTTGTATAGTTGGGCCTACGCGCTGCCGTCTTCCGGATTGTTCGATCGGATCGAGCTGGCGGTGCACCTAGAGTTTGCGTTGTTTCTCGTTACGCTAGCGTCCGTGCCGGTGTTGGCGGCGCGCCTGGCGCCGCGGCGTCGGCTGCCGCTGGCCTGGTTGGCGCTGCTGGCCTTTCCCGAGCTCTATTGTTACGACTCGATGCTCTCGGGAAGCGCGGATCACGTGGCGGCGGTGTTTGCCGTGCCGCTGTTCTTGGCGCTGCTGCGAGCCTTGCCGTCGCTCGAACCGCGCGCGTGCACGTTGCTGGGCCTGGTGTGCGCGGCCGTGCTGTCCACGAAGTACACGGCCTACGGGTTGCTGCTGGTGCCGCTGGCGGCGCTAGTCGGACGCGCCGCGCAGCTGCTGATCACGACGCCCGGGCGCGGGCGCTGGTGGCTTCTGCGGGGGCCCAGCATCGCGGCGCTGCTCGCGATCGTGCTGTGGTCTCCACACTGGTTGAAGAACCTGCTCTGGTATGGGGATCCGGTCTACCCATTTCTGCACGCACATCTCCGCGTCGAGCCCTGGGTACCTCACGCGGACGAGCGGTTCAGCTTGCTGCTCTACAAAGGCCAGCTGGCGGAGCGCTCGCTGACGGGAGTCGTGCAAAGCCTGACGTCGGCCTTCACGTTCTCGTTCCTGCCCCAAGACTGGTGGCTCTTCCACCGTGACCTGCCGATCTTCGGCTCCCTGTTCAGCTTCAGCTTGCCCTTCGCCCTGCTGCTCAGGTCGTCGCGGCGCTATTGGCTGCTCTACGGGGCGGTGCTGGTCGCCGTCGTCTACTGGTTCTGGTCGTATCATCTTGACCGGTACCTGCAGGTATTGGTGCCGTGGATGGCGGTCATCGTGGCGGTGACGGCCTCTTCACTCTGGCAGCTGGGAGTGGGCGGTCGCGCGGCCGTCCTGCTGCTCGGCGGCGTTCAGCTGGTCTGGGGGGCAGACGTGCCGTTCTTTCCGACGCATGCGCTGACCGGGACGTCCGGGCATCAGGTCAGCATCAAGTTTCTGTCCAGCGGCTTCACGCGTGAGGCCGATCGCTTCCGCGTGTTCGGCGACTACACCGACCTCGGTCGAGCGTTGCCGCGCGGTGCCAAGGTGCTGCTGCACGACAACCTTCTGCGTCTTGGCCTGGGTACGGCCGTCGTGTCGGACGCCGCCATCGGTCAGCTCGGTATCGAGTATGCGGTCGCACCGAGCGCGCGCGGCGTGTTCGAGCGGCTGCGCGAGCTGGGCGTGAGCCACCTGGTCTGGGAGCCAGGCAGGAGCCAAGGGTGGGACTCGCTGGCAGGCGACATCGCCTTCCATCGGCTTGCGTCGCGTTACGCCGTCGACGCCCGCGACTTCGGCGCCTTCAGGTTGGCCGCCATGCCACCAACGCCGCCGCCTCGCCCTGCGGCTCCCGAGCAAGTTCTGCTGTTGACGTGCGGCGCGACCTACGCGCGGGGCTCCTATCAGCTGATGAGCCTGTCGGTGCAGCCGCTCGCTGCGCCGCGCCCGGCACGCGACTATCCGAAGCCTGAGCGCGCGGCCCCAGACGAGGCGGTGCCAGGGCTCGCCGAGCAAGCAGTGGCCTTGGTCGTGAACCCAAGGTGCTACCGCGCCAAGCTGCCTGACGGCTTCAGCTTCGCCTTTCGGAGCGGTGCCGACGTAGTCTACTTGCGCGACGCAGCGCCGTAGGCGGGCAATCTGTCGGTGTTTTGACGCGCCGAGGTGGCTACGAGCCGGAGCGCCTTGATTCGTCCCCGCGCAAAGCCTTGCGGCGCCAGGAGCAGAGCTTCGATCGGCTGGTTCCCGCCCAACCTCGGCCTTTCATTGGCACGTCCACTTCGTCCCGTCGCAGCCGCAAATCTGTGTCGGGTAACCGCAGCTGAGCGACGACCCGCACTCGGTTCCTGAGATCGGCGC
>DATAKF010000543.1:0-12297 GCA_036261775.1 Polyangiaceae bacterium
GGCAACCCCGGTCGCACGGTGTTCTACACCGAGGACAGCGCCGACTCAGTCAGCTCCGACGTCGAAGGCCTCAAGGCCCTGACCGAGGAAATGGCCGCCGGTCGCGTCGAGACGCTGCTGGTCTTGGGCGGCAACCCCGCCTACGACGCCCCTGCCGACGTCGCGTTCGCGGCAGCGTTGTCCAAGGTTCCGTTCAGCGTGCGCCTCGGTCTGTACGACGACGAGACCTCCGAGAAAGCGACCTGGCACGTGCCGGCCGCGCACTACCTGGAGAGCTGGGGCGACGCGCGCGCCTACGACGGCACCATCAGCATCGTGCAACCGCTGATCGCCCCGATCTACGGCGGTCGCTCGGCGCTCGAGCTGGTGGCGCGCTTGCTCGGTGAAGAGCCGAAGAGCCTCGAGCTAGTGCGCGCGCAGCACAAAGGCGTGCTGGGCGACGACCGTCGCTTCCGCAAAGCCGTGCACGACGGCATCGTCGAGGGCTCCGCCTTCGAGCGCGTGTCGCCCAAGCTGACCGCCCTGCCGGCGATCAAGCTGAGCGAGCGCGAGGTCGCGGGCGCGGTCGAGAACGGCGCCTTCGAGGTCCGCTTCGTGCCGTGCCCCAAGATCTACGACGGCCGCTACGCCAACAACGCTTGGCTGCAAGAGCTGCCCGAGTCGTTCTCCAAGCTGTCTTGGGACAACGGCGCGTTCGTCAGCGTGGCCACGGCCAAGGCGCTCGGCATCACCGACGGTGACGTGCTGACGCTGACGCTGGGCAATGGCAGCGTGCAGGTACCCTGCATCGTGGCGCCCGGCCAAGCCGAAGGCTCCGTGAAGGTCGCGCTCGGCTACGGTCGTACGCTAGCCGGTCGCGTTGGCGGCAAGGTGGGCACGGACGTCTCGCCGGTCGGCGGCAACGTCAACCTAATCCGCACCAGCGAGGCGCCGTTCTTCGCGGTTGGTCTCAAGCTGTCGAGCAGCGGTCCCGGCAAGCGCTTGGCCAACACCCAAGACCTGTACGCGATGGACCAGATCGGCCTCGACGGCATCGCCGAGCGCCTGCCGCAGCTGGTGCGCGAGACGACGTACGAGGAGTTCAAGAAGGAACCCCACTTCGCCAAGCACCTAGTGCACCAGCCCCACGAGATGAACCTGTGGGTCGATCCGGTGTCGTACGAGGGCCACAAGTGGGGCATGGCCGTCGACTTGAACAAGTGCATCGGCTGCAGCGCTTGCGTCACGGCGTGCCAGGCCGAAAACAACATCCCGGTCGTCGGCCAAGAGAACGTGGCCATGGGCCGCGAGATGCTCTGGCTGCGCGTCGATCGCTACTTCCGCGGCAACCCCAACGAGCCGGAGCTGCGCTTCCAACCGCTGCCCTGCCAGCAGTGCGAGAACGCACCCTGCGAGCAGGTGTGCCCGGTGGGCGCGACCATGCACAGCCACGAAGGGCTGAACGACATGGTCTACAACCGCTGCATCGGCACCCGCTACTGCAGCAACAACTGCCCCTACAAGGTGCGGCGCTTCAACTACTTCAACTACAACCTCGACGTGATCGGCATCACTCCGTTCACGCCGACGGAAGACCCGAAGATGAAGTTGAAGAGCATGGTCTTCAACCCCGAGGTCACGGTCCGCTCGCGCGGCGTGATGGAAAAGTGCACGTTCTGCGTGCAACGCATCCAAAACGCCAAGATTCCGGCCAAGAACGCCCGCCGCGCCATCGAGGACGGTGAGATCAAGACGGCCTGCCAAGAGACCTGCCCGACCGACGCCATCGTGTTCGGCGATCTCAACGACAAGAAGAGCAAGGTCGGAAACCTGCAGAAGCTCGAGCGCGCCTACCAGCTGCTCGGTGAGTTCAACAATCGCCCGCGCGTCCAGTACCTGGCCCGCATCACGAACCCGAATCCGGAGCTTGCCTGATCATGGCCGCTGCCAGCGACTTCAATCCGTTCCAGTCGCCCCCCAAGGGCGACAACATGTTCGCGCAGATCACCGACAACGTGACGCGCATCATGGAGGCGCCCAAGCCTCCCAAGGCTTGGTACATCGCCATGGGCGTCGCGCTGACGATGCTCACCATGTTCCTGGGCAGCATCACCTGGGCCGCGTGGACCGGCATCGGCGTGTGGGGCAACATGATGCCCGTCGCCTGGGCCTTCCCGATCGTGAACTTCGTGTTCTGGATCGGTATCGGTCACGCCGGCACGCTGATCAGCGCCGTCTTGTTCCTGTTCCGCCAGAACTGGCGCACCGCCATCAACCGCTTCGCCGAAGCGATGACGATCTTCGCGGTGATGTGCGCCGGCATCTTCCCCGGCGTGCACATCGGTCGTCCGTGGCTGCCCTACTACATGATGCCCATCCCCAATCAGATGGGCATGTGGCCGCAGTATCGCAGCCCGCTCGAGTGGGACATCTTCGCCGTGAGCACCTACGCCACGGTGTCGATTCTGTTCTGGTACATGGGCATGATCCCGGACTTTGCGACGTTCCGCGACCGCTCGACGTCCACGGTCAAGCGCATTGCCTACGGCATCGTCGCAATGGGCTGGCGCGGCTCTTCGCGTCAGTGGCACCGCTACGAGCGCGCGTACTTGATCCTCGCGGCGCTCGCGACGCCCCTGGTGCTGTCGGTGCACTCCGTCGTTTCTTTCGACTTCGCCACGGCCCAGCTGCCCGGCTGGCACGCCACCATCTTCCCGCCCTACTTCGTGGCCGGCGCCATCTTCGGCGGCTTCGCCATGGTGGTGGTGCTCGCCGTCCCCGCCCGCCAGTTCTTCGGCCTCAAGCGCATCATCACGATTCGTCACTTGGAGCTGATGAACAAGGTGATGATCGCGACGGGTCTGCTCGTCGGTTACGCCTACGGCATGGAGTTCTTCATCAGCTGGTACAGCGGCTCCATGTTCGAAGGTTATGCCTTCGTGAACCGCCTGTTTGGTCCGTACGCCTGGGCCTACTGGACGATGATCGCGTGCAACGTGATCTTCCCGCAGCTGTTCTGGTTCAAGAACGTGCGCACGAACGTGTGGGCAACGCTGATCATCGGCATGATCGTCAACGTGGGCATGTGGTTCGAGCGCTTCGTGATCATCTGCACCACGCTGACGCGCGATTTCTTGCCGTCCAGCTGGGGCTACTACGTCCCGACCAAGTTCGACTTCATGACTTTGGGCGGCAGCTTCGGCCTGTTCTTCACGCTGTTCCTGCTGTTCTGCCGCTACCTACCGATGGTGGCGATGTCCGAAGTCAAAGCCTTCAGCCCGCCCGGCGGCCACGCGCGGCCTCACCTGCATCACCACCACGACGACGCCGCCCACGCTCACCACTGACAGAAGAAGACCATGAGCGACCACAAGCCCAAGGCTGAATCGACAGCCCCCGAGCTCCACGGCATCCTGGCCGAGTACGATACGCCCGACCAGCTGATCTCCGCCGCCACGAAGGTGCGCGAGGCCGGCTTCGAGAAGTGGGACACCTACAGCCCCTTCCCGGTGCACGGCATCGACGCCGCCATGGGCATCAAGATGACGATCTTGCCCTGGCTCACGCTGGGCGCGGGTCTCACGGGTCTGGCGACCGCCATCACCATGCAGTGGTGGATGAACGCCTACGACTACCCGTGGCTCATCTCCGGCAAGCCCATCTGGAGCATCCCGGCCAACGTGCCGATCATGTTCGAGCTCACCGTGCTGTTCAGCGCCATCACGACGCTGGTCGGCATGTTGATGCTCAACGGCTTGCCGCACCCGTCGCACCCGCTCGACCTGGTGAAGCGCTTCGCGCGCGTGACCGACGACAAGTTCTTCCTCTTGATCCAAGCCGCCGACGCCAAGTTCGACGAGCAGGACACGCGCAAGCTGATCGACAGCACGAGCCCGGTGGCGGTCGAGAACGTGCTGGAAGACCGGGTCACCCCGTCGGACATGCCGGCTGGCCTGGTTTACGGCCTGATCGTGGTGACTTGCGCCGCGCTGGTGCCGCTGGCGCTGGCCGTCAAAGCTCGGCACTCCAAGAGCGACAAGCCGCGCATCCACGCGATTCAGGACATGGACTCGCAGCCCAAGTACAAGGCGCAGCGCGAGAACCCCATCTTCGCCGACGGCCGCGCCGATCGCGAAGCGCTGCCCGGCACCGTGGCTGTGGGTCACCTGAACGAGGACGACCACTTCTTCCGCGGCCGGGCTGGCGGCGGCTGGGCCCGCACCTTCCCGGCGCAGGTCGAGCTGAGCGAAGAGACCATGGCGCGCGGCAAGGCTCGCTACGGCATCTTCTGCGCGCCGTGCCACGGCCAGGCCGGTCACGGCGACGGCATGGTGCACAAGCGCGCCGACGCGCTGGCGCAGGGCGGCTGGATTCAGCCGACCAACGTCACGCAAGAGTACGTGCGCAACCAGCCGGTGGGTGAGCTGTTCAACAGCATCACCAACGGCATTCGCAACATGCCCGCCTACGGCTCACAGATCCCGCCGGAAGATCGCTGGGCCATCATCATGTACGTGCGCGCGCTGCAGCGCTCGCAGGCTGGCACCATCAACGACGTTCCCGAGTCCGAGCGCGGCAGCTTGAAGTGAGAGACGACATGGCAACGGAAAAAGGCAAAAAGGACGCGGGCAAAGAGCCGAAGAAAGCCGCCCCCAAGGCTTCCGGCGGCGACAAAAGCGGCTCGAACGCAGCTAGCGGACCCGAGTACGCGGCCGATAACATTCGCCTGGGCGCCGCTGGCCAGTCGCTGTTCACCAAGGCCGCGGGCCTGGGTGCCGCCGGCTTGGTCGTCGCAGCCGTGCTGGGGTCGATGGAGAACGACGCTTTCAAGCGCTTCTCGCTGGCCTACGTGACAGCGTTCATGTGGGTGCTGACGCTAGCGCTCGGCGCGCTTTTCTGGGTCGTCCTACAAAACCTCGTGAACTCGCACTGGAGCATCGTGCTCCGCCGCGTCGGTGAGATCGTGGCCGCGCAGGCCCCGCTGATGGCCCTCTTGGCGCTGCCGATCGTAGTGCCAATCTTCATGGGTCAGTCCAGCATCTACGTCTGGTCGGACCACGCCAAGGTCGAGCACGATCACCTGCTGCACCACAAAGCGGCGTACCTGAACCCCACCGCGTTCTTGATCCGCTTCGTCTTCTACTTCGGGTTCTGGACGTGGCTCTCGCGCTACTACCTCAAGTCCTCGCTCGCGCAGGATTCGAGCAAAGATCCGGCCGCCATCATGGGCAAGATGCGCGCGGTCGCAGGACCGACGATGATCGTCTGGGGTCTGACCATGACGTTCTGCGCCATCGACCTGCTGATGTCGCTGGATCCGCTGTGGTTCAGCACCATCTTCGGCGTGTACTACCTGGCCAGTTGCATCCAGGGTAACAACGCCTTCCTCGCGCTCACTGCCATGTGGCTGCAGAAGCGCGGCGTGCTCAAGAAGAGCGTCACCACCGAGCACTTCCACGATCTGGGCAAGATGGTCTTCGCCTTCACCATCTTCTGGGCCTACGTCGGCTTCTCCCAGTTCATGCTGATCTGGTACGCCAACATCCCGGAAGAAACGGGCTGGTACAAGGAGCGCTTCGAAGGCGGCTGGACTAGCGGCTGGGGTCTACTCAGCGCTGTGCTGCTGTTCGGGCACTTCGTGATCCCGTTCTTCGGCCTGGTGTCGCGCCACATCAAGCGCCGTCGTCCCACCCTGGCGTTCTGGTGCATCTGGCAGCTGGTCATGATCTACCTCGACATGTACTGGCTGGTCATGCCGACGGGTGGAGCTCACTCGCCCCCGTTCGCGCTGATCGACCTCCTGTGCGCCGTCGGCGTGCTGGGCGTGTTCATCGCCGGCATCGCCTTCCGCGCCAAGAACCTCAACCTCATGCCCACGAACGACCCGCGCCTGCAAAAGTCGCTGGCGTTCACCAACATCTGAGCCATGGCAACCGAATCCGACAACGTCAATTCTGGGGCTCTCGGCACGCTGCTGGCCGTCGGCACCATCGCGACGCTCGGCATTGCGCTGGTCGTCACGGCCCTGGTGCGCACCGAGCTCAGCACCGAAGCCGAGAAGAAGGACGTCGGCGCCGACCGTCCGTACCGTGACTTGCTCGCCGAGCAGACCGCCACGATGGCGGCGCCTGCCAGCTACGTCGATCGCGGCCGCGGCCTCGTGTCGTTGCCCATCGACCGCGCGATGGAGCTCACGGTCACGGGCCTGATCAAAGACCCGAACAGCGCGACGCCCCCCGCCCCCGTTGGCGGCTCGGGTGGCAGCGCCGCCACCGAAGCCGGCGGCGCCAGCGCTGGTGGCACGGGTGGCAGCGGCGGCGTCGCCCCCGAAGGCGAAGCCAAGCCCGAAGACGCCAAGCCCGCCGAAGCGGGCAAGCCGGCTGAAGACGCCAAGCCCGCCGAAGAGAAGAAGGACGAGAAGAAGAAGGACGGTCCCAAGCCGAAGCCTCCCGCTCCTGTTCCCGCCGCGCCCGTTCCCGCCGCGCCCGTCCCCGCCGCTCCTGCTCCTGCAGCCCCCGCCCCCGCCCCGAATGGTCAGTAGCCTGCTCCGCCACGGAGCGAGCGCGCTCGTCGCCGCATCGCTCGCCTTCACCTCCGCCGCCCAGGCGGATCAGGTGCAGGCGCCGGACCGCACCGAAGAGGCGCCCAAGCGCCTCAAGGGCGTGGACATCGTGGAGCGTTTGGGCGACCGCGTACCGGAGTCGCTGGCGTTCAAGGATCAGGACGGCAAGAGCGTCACCCTCGGCGACTACCTGCACGGAGAAGTGCCGGTCATCCTGACGTTCAACTACTCCAGCTGCCCCATGCTGTGCACGCTACAGCTGAACGCGCTGGTAACGGGTCTGAAGCAGCTCGACTTCACGGCGGGCAAGCAGTTCCGCATCGTCACCGTGCTGCTCGATCCCAAGGAAACGACCGACACGGCGCATCGTTTCCGCGCCCGCTACCTGAGCCAGTACGGTCGCCCCGGCGCCGAGCCCGGCTGGACGTTCCTGACCGGCTCGGACGCGAACATCCACGCGCTCGCGAAAGCCGTCGGCTTCGCCTACAACTACAACGAAGCCCGCGACGAGTACGTGCACCCTGCCGCGATCACGCTGCTCAGCCCCGCCGGCAACGTGGCCCGCTACTTGTACGGCCTCGAATATCCGGAAAAGACGCTACGCCTCGGGTTGGTCGAAGCCTCCGAGGGCCGCGTCGGCACCAGCCTCGACAGGCTCGTGCTGTTTTGCTTCCACTACGACTCCACAGAGGGCCGCTACGCCCCGATCGCCGCACGCATCATGCAACTCGGCGGCGGCGTGAGCTTGGCCCTCTTTGCAGGATTTCTGACGATTCTCATTCGGCGCGATAAGAAGCGCACTCTGGTCGAAAGCACAGCGCAATGACTCTTCACCTGCTCGCCCTGCTGTCCGATCCAGCTCTCCCCAAGCTGGCGCCCTCGGATACCTTTTGGCTTCCCGCCGATGCGTCCGTGACCACGCGCAACATCGACTGGGTCTGGGACTTCTTGGTTTGGATGAGCGTGCTCACCGCGCTCGCCATCATCGTCGCGATGTTTCATCTCGTGACGAAGTACAAGGCGAAGTCCCGCGCCGCCAACGAGCCCGTCGAAAAGAGCGCCGAGCACAACACCACGCTCGAGATCACCTGGTCGGTGCTGCCGCTGTTCGTGTGCATCGCGCTGTTCGTCTGGGGCTTCAAAGGCTTCGTCGACCTACGCACTCCTCCCAAAGAGGCGATGGAGCTGCGCGCCAACGCGCAGAAGTGGAAGTGGACCTTCGATTACAAGTGCCCCACGGGCGGCATGACCGACGACACGCTGCACGTGCCGATCGATCGCCCGGTGCGCATGCTGATCAGCTCGGTCGACGTGCTGCACGCGCTGTACATCCCGAACTTCCGCACGAAGATGGACGCCGTGCCAGGCCGCTACACCGATCTGTGGTTCCAAGCCACCAAGGCCGGTGAGTACCCGATCTTCTGCGCCGAGTACTGCGGCACCTCGCACTCCGACATGCTGTCGCGCGTGGTGGTGCACCCCGCCGGCCAGTACGAGACCTGGCTCAAGGGAGCTTGCGAGAAGGCCGACTCGATGGTCGGTCCGGAGCGCGGCAAGAAGCTGTTCAGCCAACAAGGCTGCGACACGTGCCACTCGGTCGACGGGACACCGAAGATCGGGCCTACCTGGAAGGGCTTGTTCGGCAAATCGGAATCGTTTGCCGACGGTTCGACCCTAAGCGTCGATGAGAACTACCTGCGCGAGTCGATGATCGATCCCTCGGCCAAAGTCGTGAAGGGCTTCGCGCCCTCCATGCCCACCTACAAGGGCAAGCTGAGCGACAAAGACATCGACGGCCTCATCGAGTACATCAAGACTCTGAAGTAATAAGGACTAGCCATGGCGTCACCCAGCACGACAGCCGATGCGGCCATCCCCGAGAAAAAGGGCGCCGACGACAACTACCTGACCCACGACAAGGGCTTCGCGTCCTGGGCCTTTACCCTCGATCACAAGCGGATCGGCGTCATGTACCTGGCGTCGGTGCTCGCGGCGTTCGCGCTAGGCGGCTTCTTCGCCTTGGCGGTCCGCACCGAGCTGTGGTCGCCCGGTAAGACCATCATGGAGCATGACACCTACAACCAGATGTTCACGCTGCACGGCGCGATCATGGTGTTCTTGGTGATCATCCCCGGCATTCCGGCGGCGCTCGGCAACATCATCTTGCCGCTCCACCTGGGCGCGAAGGACGTCGCGTTCCCCAAGCTGAACCTGGCCAGCTACTACCTGTGGATCATCGGCTGCGTGTGCATGCTGGGGTCGCTCGCCATCAACGCGGTCGACACCGGCTGGACGTTCTACGCGCCCTACAGCACCACCACTCAGACGGCGGTGATTCCGGCGGCGTTCGGCGCCTTCATCCTGGGCTTCAGCTCGATCTTCACCGGGCTGAACTTCATCGTCACGATTCACAAGCTGCGCCCGCCCGGCATGACGTTCTTCCGCATGCCCTTGTTCGTGTGGGCGCTGTACTCGACCGCTCTGATTCAGGTGCTGGCGACGCCGGTCATCGGCATCACGCTGCTGATGATGATGGTCGAGCGCGTGTTCGGCCTCGGCATCTTCGACCCGGCGCTCGGCGGTGACCCAGTGCTGTTCCAGCACTTCTTCTGGTTCTACTCGCACCCCGCCGTGTACATCATGATCGTGCCGGCCTTCGGCGTGGTCAGCGAGATTATCCCGGTATTTTCGCGCAAGCGCCTGTTCGGCTACCAGTTCATCGCCATCAGCAGCTTGGCCATCGCGTTCCTGGGCTTCTTGGTCTGGGGTCACCACATGTTCACGAGCGGTCAGTCCGTGCTGGCCGGCACCATCTTCAGCGCCATCACGTTTTTGATCGCCATCCCGACGGCCATCAAGATCTTCAACTGGGTGTCGACCATGTACAAAGGTCGCATTCACTTGGACACGCCGATGCTGTACGCGCTGGCGTTCCTGTGGGTGTTCACCATCGGCGGCCTAACCGGCGTGTTCTTGGCCGTCATGGGCGTCGACGTTCACTTGCACGACACCTACTTCGTGGTCGCGCACTTCCACTACGTCATGATGGGCGGCGCGATCACTGCCTTCTTGGGCGGCCTGCACTACTGGTTCCCCAAGGCTTTCGGCAAGATGTACAACGAGAAGACCGGCCGCCTCGGCGCCGTGATCGTGTTCGTCGGCCTGAACCTGACGTTCTTCCCGCAGTTCGTCTTGGGTAGCCGCGGCATGCCGCGCCGCTACTACAACTACCTGCCGGAGTTCCAAGGGCTGCACCAGCTGTCCACGCTCGGCGCCTTCACGCTCGGCATCGGCTTCTTGCTGACCGCCGTGTCGCTGGGCCGCGCGCTCAAGAGCGGCCCGAAGGCTCCGAACAACCCGTGGGGCGGCGTCACCCTGGAGTGGACGACGGTTTCGCCCCCGCCCTACTACAACTTCCACACGCCCCCGCCCGTCACGGCCGGTCCGTACGACGGCTACGAAGACCTCGTCTATGACGAGAAAATCGGCGGATACGTTCCCAAGAAGGCCTGAGCCCGGACTTTACGATGTCTGACCCCAGCACCGAAACTCAGGCCGCCAGCAAGGCGTCCGCCCCGCCCCCCGCTGCGCACGACCATGATCATGGCCACGACGGCCATGATCACGAGGCGCACGATCCCATCCATGCGGCCAACCCGCACCTGGCGCATCACTTCGATACGCCGCAGCAGCAGTTCGACGCCGGCAAGCTCGGCATCTGGCTGTTCCTGCTGACCGAGGTGCTGTTCTTCGCCGGCCTGTTCTGCGCGTACACCGTTTATCGGTCGATGCACCCCGAGGTGTTCGTCTACGCGCACTACTTCTTGGATACCAAGCTGGGCGCGGTCAACACCTGCGTTCTCTTGATCTCCAGCCTCACGGCCGCTTGGGCCGTGCGCAACGCGCAGCTGGCAGAGAAGAAGATGTTGATGATCAACATCGTCATCACCATCGCCTGCGCCTTCACGTTCATGGGCGTGAAGTACGTGGAGTACTCACACAAGTACCACGACGGTCTTTTGCCCGGAAAAAACTTCCAGCCCAAGGAGCAGATCTGGGAGCTGGAGACCTTCCGCCACAAGCACCCGGAAGCGGCCGAGTACGCCGAGAAACTCGCCAAGCTCGACGAGAAGAAGCACGCAGCGCCTGCAGCCGGTGCCGCGGCAGCGCCCGCAGCCGAGGGCCACAGCGAAGAGAAGCTGGAGCGTCCGAGCGAAGAAGAGCTCGAGCCGCTGTTGGCCGCAGGCCTGTTGGGACCGCGCTCGCTGGATCCCAGCGCGCACATCTCCCGGCCGCGCATGGCTCACGTGTTCTTCGGCATCTATTTCTTCATGACCGGCCTGCACGGCTTCCACGTGCTGATCGGCATCGGCATCTGGGTGTGGATGCTGCTGAAGGCTGCCAAGGGGCATTTCGGCCCCACCTATTTCGGACCGATCGACTTCACTGCCTTGTACTGGCACTTGGTCGACTTGATCTGGATCTACCTCTTCCCCCTGCTCTATCTCATTCATTGAAAATCGGCAGACCATGAGCGACGACAAGCCCGAAGTGGACGAGGCGAAGACCGAAGCGGACGAGGCGAAGGCCAACGTCGCGAGCGATCCGCAAGGCTCCGTGCAGACCACCGAGACTCAGCCGACCAAGAGCGAAGCCGCGGACCTCAAGATGTCAGCCGAACGGAAGCCCGACGAACCCACCAAGAACGCCGGTCAAAAGCCGAGCGACGGGCACGGCCACCCCGATGGTCACGGCCATGGTCACGGCCACGACGATCACGGCTTGGCTCACACCATGCCGCTGCCGCTGCTGTTCGGCGTGCTCGGCGCGCTACTGGCGCTGACGGTCGCAACCGTCGCCGTCACGGCCATCGATCTGGGCGCTCAGGGCAACCTGATCGTCGCGATGATCATCGCCACCGTCAAGGCCGCGCTGGTGTGCGTGTTCTTCATGCACTTGCTGTGGGACAAGAAGTTCAACGCGCTGCTCTTCCTCACGTCGGTGCTGCTCTTGATCCTGTTCTTGTCGCTGACGGTGAACGATCGCGGCGAGTACCAGCACGACGTGGACGCCTACCGCGCGCTGCAGCTGCAGGCGAAGTAACGGAGCTGTCAGGACCCAGATTTTCACAAGAAGGTCAGAAGACCTGAGTTTGTGGGTTCGAGACGCGAGCAGGCGAACGGCACCGTAACGGTGCCGTTCGTCATTTAGAGGGTCGCATCGCCAAACCGGCTGCTGCCTGGGAACCGAGCTCGCCCGTCGCCACCCACGCGGATGGCTCGAGCCCGCTGAAGCGCTGGGCGATCCTGCAGCCATTGCCTGACAACACCGCGCTTGAGAGCGGCGCTGAGGCGGTCAAACCATCAGGCCGAGTACAAACAGCCATTTCACAAAAGTCACAAGCTTCGCGCTGCAGCCTGTTGCCCGTAGCGCAACGCATGGAAACGAGGAATTGACGCCGACCCAGAACGGGAGTGAATGACTCGCGGGAGCTAAACATGAATATGGGGTTGAGCCGAGTAGTAGGGGCGGGATGGATCGCGGGCGCGCTGCTTGGCCTTTCGGGTTGCGGCGGTAGCAAGTCGACTGCGCCTGAAGAAGTGGGGAGCGCGGTTCAAGCTCTGTCGCCCACCACCGCACGCACCTACGGCTTCGAGTCGCTGCAAGATTGGACGCCGCTCTGGTCGACGCCAACGCTCACTTTGAGCTCCACGCACTCCGAAGGGCAGTCGTCGCTCGCCCTGCAAGCTGGCGGG
>DATAKF010000544.1:0-22548 GCA_036261775.1 Polyangiaceae bacterium
ACTGCGCCTTCGGCGCTCCCTCGCCTTCGGCTCGGGCCGTAGGCCTCCGTGGACTCCGTCCAGCTAGCTGGACTCCGTCCACTCCGGCTCGTTTTCGCTCCGGTCCGGTGCTCACGTACCCACGTACGCTCAAGGAGAGGCAACGGCAGCCGTCGCTTGGTCCTCGCGAAAGCCTCGCCAGAAACCAGGCTTAGCGGGCGGGCAGCTGTGAGATCAGACCAATGGTCAGAGGGAGGCGGGGAGGCGGGGAGGTCCGCGAGGCGAGAGTTTTGGGTTTCGCGCTGCCGCCCGCAAGGCCACAGGTCCATGGCGGACAGGCCAAAGTGCGCGTGCTCTCCTCGAGGGAAATATTTTTTGATTCGGTCCTCCGAATCAAAAATGCGTTCTCGCCCTCGCGGACCTCCCCGCCTCCCCGCCTCCCTGTTGAGTCTCGAGACTGACGTTGCGACCTGGATCCGCTACGGAAGCTTCTGCAGGGAGGGCTGCAGGTCGGCAGCCCCACGAGATGAGCGACTTTAGAGCGTGAGCAAGCCGCTGCGCGCGGCGAGCACGACGGCTTCCGTGCGGGTGGTGGCGCCGAGTTTGTCGAGGATGGCGTTGACGTGGAACTTGGCGGTGTGGCGGCTGATGCCGAGGCGCGTTGCGATGTCGCGATTGGACAGACCCTCGGACATGAGGCTGAGCACTTCTTGTTCGCGCGGGCTGAGCAGGTTGACGCTGGGCCGCTCGGCTTCGGTCAAACGGAGCAGGGCGGTGGCGAAGCTTTCGTCGAGCACCCAGTGACCGGACGCGACGGCGAGCGCGGCGGGCGCGATGGCGTGCGGTGGCGTGAAGCGCGAGAGCGCGCCGCGTGCGCCGGCTCGCAGTGCCTGCCGCGCTTCTTGCTCGGCATTCACTAGCGCTAGCACTGGCGCGACCGCCGACGAGCGGCGACCGGCTTCGGGCGCGTCCCACACCACGACATCGGCCGCGAGCGGCGCGTCAGCGCTCTCGAGCGCCTCGCGCAGGACCAGGCCGGGATAGGCCCGCAGCACGGCCACGAGCCCGCTGCGGACGAGCGGATCTTTGGCGACGATGACGGCAGTGGGGCGAAGCGGGGCGTCCAGACCGAAAAACCTAAGGCGCCAGCCGCATTTGTCCATGGCCCCGCCCAAACGGACAGGGCCAGGCTCCCCGTTCGACCGATTTCAGCGCGGCTTGGGCGTCCCCAAGCTGCTGTCATGACGCAGACAGCCAATCAATTTTCGGACCTTTGGGTGGGCGCCGCCGAGGCGGCCGAGCGGTCGCTGGTGCACGTGGCGGCTGGATGCCGGCGCGGCGCCAGCGGCAGTGTCTTCAGCGACGACGGCGTGATCTTGACCACTGCCCGGGCCGTGGCCGGCCGCGACCGGCTCGAGATCGCCCAGGGCGAGCAGGTGGTGGAGGCTCGAGTGGTGGGCTTCGACGCCGCGACCGACCTGGGCGTGGTGAGGGCGCAAACGCCGCTCGGCCAGGCGCCGCGTTGGGCGAGCGCTCCGGCGCGCTTGGGGAAACTGGTCCTGTCAGCCTCACGACCGGGCCGCACGACGCGCGTTCGGCTTGGCATCGTGAGCCAGGTTGGGCAGGTGTGGCACACGCTGCGCGGCGCGCGGGTCGAGCGCTACGTGGAGACGGATCTGGCGCCCGAGCCGGGCTTCTCGGGTGGCTTGGGCTTCGACGCCGAGGGCGCGGCGCTCGGCATGCAGTCGGCGGGCCTGCTGCGCGGAGCAGGGCTGCTGCTCGAAAAGCCGACGCTCGAGCGCATCGTGACCGCGCTCTTGGCGCACGGCCGCGTGCGGCGCGGCTACCTGGGCGTCGGCACGCAAGCGGTGCGTCTGCCTGAAGCAGCGGCTCAGAGCAGCGGCCAGGCGAGCGGCCTTTTGGTGTCGTCGGTGCAGCCCGACAGCGCGGCCGCCAAAGCCGCGCTCCTGCTAGGCGATGTGCTGCTGGAGCTCGGCTCGGCGCGCCTGACCGATGCTGGCGCCTTGCAGGCCGCCCTCGAAGACGCCGAGGGCGAAACGCTGCCTCTCCAGGTGCTGCGCGCTGGCCAGCCTTTGCGAGTCGACGTCACCCCGGGAGCGCGGCCGTGACCTCACCAGGTCTTTTGGCGCAGCTGTCGCACGAGCTCGAAGAGCTGGTGGTCAAGACTGCGCCGAGCGTCGTGGCGGTCGAGCAAGGGCGAGGGCAGGGCACGGGCGTCGTCATCGCCGGTGACGGCTACGTGCTCACCAATTCGCACGTCGTGCGCGGCGATCCGCGCGCCACGCGTGTACGGCTACCGACCGGTGAAGAGCTCGCGGCGGAGCTGGTGGGCGACGACCCCGAGAGCGACCTGGCGGTGCTGCGCGTCTCGGGCCCGCGGCTCGCGCCGCTCGAGCTGCACGAGTCGCGGCGCCTCAAGGTGGGCCAGCTGGTCGTCGCCATCGGCAATCCGCTGCGCTTCGAGGGCACCGTCACGCTGGGTGTGGTGAGCGCGCTCGAACGCGCTTTGCCGGGTCCGCGCGGCGTGCTGTTCGAAGGCCTCGTGCAAACCGACGCAGCCATCAATCCCGGCAACTCCGGGGGGCCGCTGCTCGACCCGAGCGGAGCCGTGGTCGGCATCAACACCGCCGTGATTCCGCAGGCGCGCGGCTTGGGATTCGCGATTGCGGCGCACAGCGCGAGCTGGATAGCGGCGGTGCTGATGCGCAAGGGGCGCGTCGAACGCCCGCTGCTCGGCGTGGCGGCGCGCGGCGTCGACCTGTCGCTGGCAGACGCCGAGCGCGCCGGGCAGGCGCGAGCCGTGCGGATCCAGGCCGTCAGCCAGGGCTCCCCGGCGGCGCGTGTCGGTCTGGTGGCGGGAGATCTGTTGCTGCGGGCGAACGAGAGCCCGCTATTCGGCGTCGACGACTTGAAGCGGGCCATGGTGCTCGGCGAAGGGCAGCCGGTACAGCTCGAGGTGCAGGGCAAGCACGAACGCCGCGCTTTCAGCGTCGCGCCCGATCCGGCGCGGCAAAGAGCGGCCTGAGCCCGCGCGGGGCGCCGGCGAATCGGCGCCCCCGCGCGGACATACTTCGTCACGGCTCGCTGGCGCGCTCGTGGTACACCTCGGCGCGCATGAAGCTGGTTCACGCCGCCGACCTGCACCTCGATAGCGCCCTGACTGGGCTCACGCGCTACGAGTCGGCGCCCGTGGACGAGATCCGCGGGGCCACGCGGCGTGCCTTCGCGAACTTGGTGAGCTTGTGCTTGGAAGAGCGCGCGGGGCTCCTAGTCATTTCCGGCGACCTGTTCGATAGCGATTGGCGCGACGTCTCGACCGGTTTGTTCTTTGCGGCTCAGCTCAGCAAGCTGTGCGAGGCCGGCGTGCAGGTGGTGTGGATCCGCGGCAATCACGACGCCGTGAGCCAAATCCGTCGCAGCGTGCGCCTGCCTGAGAAGGTCATCGAGCTGCGGGCCGATCGCGCCGAGACGCGCGTGTTCGACGGGCTGGGTGTGGCGGTGCATGGTCGCAGCTTTGCCGTGCGTGACGTGACCGAAGATCTGTCGGCCAGCTACCCCGAGCGCGTGGCGGGTGCCCTGAACGTGGGCCTGCTGCACACCGCGCTGGAAGGGCGCGCCGGCCACGACCGCTACGCGCCTTGCCGGGTCGAGACGCTCGTCAACCGCGGCTACGAATACTGGGCCCTCGGCCACGTGCACCAGCGTGAGGTCGTGCACGCCGAGCCGTACGTGGTGTTTCCAGGCAATTTGCAGGGGCGCCACGCGCGTGAGCTGGGCGAAAAGGGCGCCATGCTCGTCACCTTTGAGGGTGATCGCATCAGCGCGGTGGAGCACCGCGCGCTCGACGTGGTGCGCTGGGCCGAGGTGCAGGTCCCCACCGCCAGCGCGCAAAGCGTCGATGACGTGCTGGGGGTCGCGCAGCAAGAGCTGTCGCGCGCCGCCGAAGCGGCACAAGGACGCCTCTTGGCATTTCGGGTCAAGCTCAGCGGGGCAACGGCGCTGGACGCGCAGCTGCGCGCCTCGCGTGACCGGCTCCACGAAGAGCTGTGCAGCTTGTCTTACGGCGTGGGCGGCGCAGGCGCCTGGCTCGAGAAGCTGGTGCTCTCGACGGAGCCGCTTGCTCAAGCGACCGCGCTGGGTGACGACGCCTTGGCCGAGATCGACCGGGCGCTGGCGGAGCTGCTTCAATCCGACTCGCCGGAGGCTTTGGGTGACTACTTGGGCGATCTGAGCCGCAAGCTGCCTTCGGAGGTGCTGGACCTGGTGCCCGAGCTGCGCACTCCCACGGCCGAGTTGCTGAGCGAGCTGTCGCGCGACGTGCGCAGCCTGCTGCGCGAGCGGCTGCAAGCAGGGCAGGACGGCGCGTGAGGTTCCGCCGGCTTTCGCTCGATGCTTATGGACCTTTCACGGGTACCACGCTGGATTTGTCGCGCGTCGAGGGCAACGGTCTGCACCTGATTTACGGCCCCAACGAAGCCGGTAAGAGCAGCGCCTTACGCGCCATTCGTGACCTGTTGTTCGGCATGCCGCCCAACACGCCCGACGCGCACCTGCACGCCGCGCCCTCGCTGCGCTTGTCGGCGTTGATCGAGCGAGACGGCGAGGAGCTGGCGTTCGCGCGGCGCAAGAAGCGCAAGGACTCGTTGGTGAGCCTCGACGACCAGCCGATGGACGAAGCCAAGCTGGCGCGCTTTTTGAACGGTCTTGACGCCGCGACCTTCGATCGCCTGTTCGGGCTCGATCACAAGCGCCTGGAGCAAGGCGGTGAAGAGATGTTGTCGGGGCGCGGCGACGTAGGCGAAGCCTTGTTCGACGCTGGCGCATCGGGCCGCTCGGTGCATCGCGTGAAGCTTGCCCTGAACGAAGAGGCCGAGGCGCTCTTCAAAGACAGGGCCCAAAAACCCGAGCTGAATCGGCTTTTGTCCGTGTACGCGGAGCAGAAGAAGCGCGCCAAAGACAGCCAGCATTCGCCCGAAAAATACGAAGAACAGCAGGAGAGCGTGCGCGAAAAGCGGCGCGAAGCCGACGCGCGCCGCGCCGAGCTGCTGCGTCTGCGCGCCAAGAAGGAACACGCGGTCAAGCTGCGTAACGTGCTGTCCAGCGTCGCCGAGCGCGATCGCAAGCTGCAGGAACGTGCGCTGCTCGGTCAGGTGCCGAGCCTGCGTCGCGATATCGGCGAAGACCGCGAAAGGCTGTCGTCGCAGCTGCTCGAGGCCGAGCGCGACGTGCGGCGCCTGACCCAGAAGCTGAACGAGGAGCAAGGCAAGCTCAGCCGCCTGCCCGAGCCGAGCCCGCTCTTGGCCATGGACGAAGACGCCGTACAGACGGTGGGTCGGTTGATCGGCGCCGCGCAAAGCTCGCTCGTGGACTTGCCCAAGCGCCAGGCCGAGGCTCGCACGCTGCGCGACGCCATCTCGGCACGACTGCCGCGCGTCGGCCTCGGCTCGGACATCGAGAGCGTGCTGGCGCGCAGCTTGCCGGTGGCCGAGCAGGCGCGCTTGGCCGCCCTGGGGCGCGAATTCCAGGGCCTCTCGCTCAAGCTAGAGACCGCCGAGCGCGAGCTGCCGGAGGCGCGGGCCAAGGTCGAAGCGCTGATGAACGGCATCAGTCAGGCTGAAGCCGCGCGTCGCCTCGAGCGTGACGCGCTGTTGCCGACGGAGCTGCTCGAGCGCTTCGACGGCGAGCTGAGCCAAGCGGAAGAGCAGGTCGAAGCGTTGGCGACGCGTCTGGCTGAAGGTGAACGCCAGCGCGCGCTGTTGTCGCACCAGCTGGAGCTGCTGCAGGGGCGTGAAGGCGTACCGAACGCGGCGCTGTTGGCAGAGGCGCGGGCTCAGCGCGACCTGCGGCTGCGTGAGGCTCAAGAGCTGGCAGCAGATCCGAAGCGCAAGGCACTGGAGCTGTGCCTGCCCCTCGCCGCGTTGGCGCAAGCGGCCAACTACGCGGACGCGCTGAGCGACCGGCTGCGCAGCGAAGCCCAGCGCGTGGCCGACGTCGAAGCGCTGGAGCAGCAGGTCAAAAAGCACGAGCGGGACCGGGAACAGCTGCTGCTCGAGCGCGCCGCGGCGGAGCAGGCGCTGCGCGAGGTCAGCGCGCGTTGGGAGGCTGTCGCGCACACTTTCGGTAGCACCGAGCTTTTGCCGCGTGAAGCGGCGCGGCTCTTGCTGGAGGAGCGCGAGGGCTGGCGCGAGATTGCGCGGCAAGAGCAGGAGTTGGCGCGAGCCCGGGCGGCGCTCACGGCGGCCGAAGCGCGCGCCACCGAGGCTGGCCGGGCGTTGGGGGTGTGGCGTGACGAATGGCAGACCGCGGTCGAGCCGCTGGGGCTGCCGCCAGGCGCGCGACCCGAGCAGGCGTTGGCGCTGCTCGGCGCCTTGTCCGAGCTTTCGAACCAACGCGAGCAGTTGGCGCACATGGAGCGCCGCGTGGTCGGGATTCAGCGCGACATTGGCGTGTTCACGGCCAAAGTGCACGAGCTGACGAACGCGTTCGCGCCCGAGCTTTCGGCGCTGCCGCCGCCCGAGGCCGCTTCGCGGCTGGTCGAGCAACATCGGCGTGCCTCGGAGCAGGCGCGTTCACGCAGCATCGTCGAAGCCGAGCTAAAGCGGGCAGAGCGTGAGCTGGCGGAAGCCGAAGCCCGCCGCACGGAGCAGCAACGGGCCTTGGCGGCGCTGTGTCAGGAAGCGGGCGTGGCCGACGCGCGAGAGCTGCTCGAGCTGGAGCAGCGACTCGAGCGAGCGCGTGGCCTGGAGCAAGAGCTGGAGCAACTGAGCGCGCGGCTCGCGGAGGTGTGCGAGGGCGAAGACGTCGACGCCTTGGTCGAAGAGGCGCGCCAAAGCGACAAGGGCGCGGTCGCCGCGCAGCTGGCCGAGCTCGACGACTTGATCCCGCTGCGCGAAGAAGAGACGCGCGAGGCCGAGCGCGAGGTCACGCAGCTGGAGCTGGGCCTGCGCACCTACGAGGGGCGCGACGGCGCGGACGCTGCGCAGGAGCTTTCGGCGACGGTCGCGCGCCTGGCCGAGGTGTCGTCCACCTGGGCGCGGCGTCGGCTGGCGGCGTTGGTCTTGGAGCGCGTGGTCGAGCAGTACCGCGAAAAGCACCAAGATCCGGTGCTGTCGCGGGCGAGCGAGCTGTTTCGGCGCCTGACGCTCGGGCGCTTCGCGCGCTTGCAGGTGGGTCTGGAAGAGACGCGGCTCGAGTGTGTGGAAGCCGTCGACGGTAAGGGGCTGGAGCTCGAGCAACTGTCGACCGGCACGCGCATGCAGCTGTTCTTGGCGCTCAAGCTGGCAAGCTTGGAGCAGTACCTGAAGACCGCCCCACCACTACCGTTGGTGCTCGACGACGTGCTGGTGGAGTGGGACGACGAGCGCTCGCGCGTGGCCTTGAGCGTGCTGGCCGAATGCTCGGAGCGCGTGCAGATCCTGCTGTTCACGCACCACGGCCGCGACGTGGCGGCCGCCGAAGCGCTCGGCGACGGTCGCATCTTCACCCACCAGCTGGTGCCAAGGTTGCTGAGCGCCGGTTGAGCCGGTTGACCTGGCGGCCGGATCCGGTCGAAACTTCGGGCATGCTTAGGGATCTGTTGGTCCGCGCTTCCGCGGGCCTGCTCAGCGCTGCCATCGCCATCAGCTGTAGTCACGACGAGGACAAGGCGCTCGAGCGCGTCGGCTCCGTCGCGCAGGCCGCGACGATTGGCGGCGGCGGCGCGGGCGGCGCTGCAGACGCGGGCGCCCCAAGCCTTCCGGATCCTGGCGGCGCGCCAGGCGTTGGTGGCGCTGCCGACGGCGGGGCAGGCGGACAACCCGCGACCTGCGACGTGGCGACCTGCGAGGCGCCTGGCAGCTGCACGCACTGCGTCGGCAATGCGTGCGTGCCGTATCTCTTGGCCGAAGCTCACGAGTGCCGCGCGGCGACGGACGTGTGCGACCTCGCCGAAATCTGCCAGGGCGGCACCACGTGCCCCGCCGACGGCGTGAAGCCCGCCGACACCGCTTGCGGCGCACCCGTCAGCGGGGCCTGCGATCGCGACGACGTTTGCAACGGCACGAGCAAGACCTGCACGGACCGCAAACAACCCGCGAGCGTCGTTTGCCGCCCCATCAAGGCAAACTCGCTGTGCGATATCCCCGAGTCTTGCACCGGAAACAGTGATGACTGTCCGGCCGACGCCTTTCAATCGGGCAACGTGTGTCGCGCGGCCGCCGCCAATGCGGAAGGCTGCGATCAAGCCGAAACCTGCCCTGGCGACAGCCCCGATTGTCCCACGGACGCCAAGGTGGTGAACGGGACCAACTGCACCAGCGGCAACAAATGCTCGCTGGGCGCAAGCTGCCAAGACGGCTTGTGCGTGGTCACGACGACCAAGCCGTGCGCGGGCGAGACCGACTGCCGCAACGCCGAGGCGTGCAATCCGTTGACCGGCAACTGCGACTACGTCGCCAAGTCGAACACTACGCCGTGCAACGACGGCATCGACTGCACCGTCGGCGATCATTGCCAAAATGGCACCTGTGCCAACGGCGTGGAGACTGACGCGCTGTGCCTGCCGCAGTACAAGAAGGACTGCGCCGCCGTCACTTGCGACGTCACCGCCGGCGCGTTTCCCGGTCACTGCAGGCTCGAGCCGGCTGCCGCTGTCGGCCTGACCTGTCGCCCGGCCGCCGGCGTCTGCGACGTTGCCGACAAGTGCGACGGCGTCTCGCCAGACTGTCCGGCGACCGACGCGCGCGTGGCTACCGGCACCGTATGCCGGGCGGCTTCGTGCGGCGCCGAGCAGGCGCAGCCCGAAGCCAAGTGTGACGGCGGCACCGCGTGCCCGGTTTTGCCGCCCGTGGCGTGCAACGGCTACGCCTGTGAAGGCTCCGCCTGCGGCTCCTCCTGTGACACTAGCGCTGACTGCACCGCGAATTTCTACTGCCTGAACAACGTGTGCGAGCAGCGCATTGGCGCCGGCAACCCTTGCGAGAGCGACGCGCAATGCTCGGGCTCGAACCCGTTCTGCGTCGATGGCGTGTGCTGCGATACCAAGTGCGACAAGCAATGCGAGGCGTGCGACGTCGAAGGCAAGGCCGGCGCGTGCACGGCCGTCGACGGCGAGCCGCACGGGGACCGCAAAGCTTGCAAGGGCGATGGCTCCGTCTGCACTGGCTCCTGCAACGGCACCCAGCGCAGCGCCTGCGTGTTCGCGAGCCCGCAGACCGAGTGCCTGGCGGCGGCCTGTGACCCGGAGACGAGCACGGCGGTGGAGCAGGCGTTCTGCGACGGCGCCGGTACGTGCGCCACCACGCCTTCGATGGAGTGCACGCCGTTTACCTGCGGCGCCACGGCTTGCCGCGGCAACTGCGTGAGCGACGCGCAGTGCGCGGTTGGCGCCTTCTGCAAGGCCGGCATCTGCGAAGAGTTGCAGAATCCCGGCGACAAATGCGCCCGCAACGCCCAGTGCAAGAGCGGCTTCTGCGCCGATGGCGTGTGCTGCGACAGCGCTTGCGACGGCCAATGCGAGTCGTGCGGGGGCGGCAAGTGCCTGCCGGTCACGGGCGCGCCGGTAGGTGCGCGCCCGGCGTGCGCGGGTGAAGACGGCGACTCCTGCGCGGGCGCCTGCGACGGCAGCTTGCGCAGCAGCTGCGTCTACCCGGGCGCCGAGGTCGTCTGCCGAGACGCGGGCTGCGCGGCTGGCGTCGCCACCGTCGTCGCGCACTGCTCGGGCGCCGGCGCCTGCGCGGCTTCGCAAACCGTGACGTGCCCCAACGGCTGCGAGGGGGACATCTGTGCCGGCGACGCCTGCCTGGTTGCCGCGGACTGCAAAGAGGGCGAGCGCTGCATCGCTGGTACCTGCGCTCCGCAAGGCACGGACGGCGCCGTGTGCGGCGCGGCCGCCGACTGCGAGTCGGGTTTCTGCGTCGACGGCGTGTGCTGCGACAAAGCCTGCGACGGCCAATGCGAGGCCTGCGACGGCACGAAGCCTGGCGTCTGCGCGCCGGTCAGCGGCGCGCCACATGGCGCGCGCCCGGCTTGCACCAGCGACGGCTCGGCCTGCGCCGGTACCTGCGATGGCCGCGAGCCGCTCGGCTGCAGCTATCCGGACGGCACCGTTTGCAGTCCGGGCTCGTGCGCACCCGGTCAAGACGGTAACGAAGCCGTGGCCACCGTCGAAGCTTCCTGCAATGGCAGCGGTCGCTGCCCGGCCCAGCGCGAGCAGGCCTGCGGCGGCGTGGGCTGCGACGCACAGGAGCAGCTGTGCAACGGCGACTGCGCCGACGGCAGCGCTTGCCCGAGCGGCCAGTATTGCTCGGCAGGCATCTGCGTCACCGCGCAGCCCACCGGCACCGCTTGCCAAGCCGGCTCCGAATGCGCCAGCGGCTTCTGCGTCGACGGCTACTGCTGCGGCAGCGCCTGCGACGATCGCTGCGCGGCGTGCGACGTACCGGGGCTGCTGGGCAAGTGCTCGCCCGTCACGGGCAGCACGCACGGCGGTCGCCCCGGCTGCCAAGGTGGCGGCGTGTGCGGCGCGCAGTGCGACGGCAAAAGCGTCGTCGACTGCGCTTTCCCGGACGAGAATACCAGCTGCAGCGAGCCGTATTGCAACAGTGGCACGGCGGTAGCTGCTTCGGCTTGCGACGGCGCCGGTCAGTGCCGGGCAGGGGAGGCGACGGCTTGCGCGTCGTTCGCCTGCGATGGCGCCGAATGCTCGGACGCTTGCACCACCGACGCCGAGTGCACCCGGGATCTGCAGTGTCACGACAACAAGTGCGTGGAGCCCTTCAAGATCAACGCGGTCGACCAGGGCACCTGTGGCTGCAAGGTACCGGGTGGCCGCTCCGAGCCGCGCGCGGCTTGGCTGCTGTTCGCGGCCGTGGCGGCTTGGTCGCTGCGTCGTCGGCCTCAGGTTCGCGCTAGCGAAGGGCTTCGCTAAGCGCGGCGTCGTGGTGCCTTCGGGCGCGCGGATCTTTCCCGCGCGCTCGCTTCTGGGCTGAAATGCCGAAACCCCGCCTCATGGCCGAAAAAGCCTGCATCCCCCTCCGAACGTCGCTGGCCGCTTGTGCGGCTGCCGCGTGTCTCGTGCTTCCGGCCGCCGCGTCGGCGCAGCAAAGCCTCGACCAGGCTTTCGCGGACGGCTTTTCGCTGAACCGCTTCGAGCCGTCGCCAGCGGGCGATCGCTTCTTCGTGGTGCCGGAAGGTGCGGTGCCGCAAGGTGAGCAAGGCTTCCGCGCGCAGCTGCTCGGGCACTACACGCTGCGACCGAGCTTGGTGCGCACCGACAACGTCACGGGGCTCGACCGCGAGCTCGTGTCGAAGCAGTTTTTTCTGCATCCCGGCATCAGTTACGCGCCCACCAAGTGGCTGTTCACGCATTTCGACTTGCCGCTGGCGCTGAGCCAAAGCGGCCAGGGGCCCAACGCGCCCGAGAGCCCGGCGGTCGGTGACGGGCGCCTCGGTGCGCGCGTCGCGGTGGTGGGGGACGAGCACGCCGCGTTCGCGTTCGCGCCAGGTATCGATTTTTGGCTGCCTTTCGGCAGTCAAAAGAACCTGGTCGGTGACGGCGCGCTGCGCGTGCTGCCGCGCCTGAACATCAGCGGCGAGATCTTGCCGTTCGCTTACGCGGTGACGCTCGGCTACCAATTCCGCAAGCACGTCGACACCGGCTCGCTGGAGGTCGGCGACTCGCTGGTGGCCGGGGCGGCCGCAGGTCTGGTGCTGTTCGACGAGCTGCTCAGCGTCGGTCCGGAGTTTCACGCCGCCTGGCTCGTCGAGTCGGACAGTGACGCGTTTGCCAGCCGCACCTCGCCGATGGAAATCTTGTTTGGCGCCCGCGTGCGCCTGAGCGATGTCGTGCTGGGCGCCGGCATTGGGCCGAGCCTTTCGGACGCGCCCGGTGTGGCGCCGCGCGCGGTGTTCAGCCTGGCCTACGCGCCGCGCACGCCCGCCGCCAAGGATGCCGGGCCGCCTCCGCCGAGCGATCGTGACAACGACGGCGTCTGGGACAGCGACGACGCCTGCCCTGACAAATCGGGCCCCTCTCGCCCGGATCCCAGCCAAAGCGGCTGCCCCGAGCAAGCCAGCGCCGCGGCTCCCGCCGAAGAGCCCACCACCGAAGCCAAAGCCGTTGCCGCTGCGCCCGACGGCGACGGTGACGGCGTGCCGGACGCGAGCGACGCTTGCCCCAAGCAAGCCGGCGCTTCGAACGCTGACGCCGAGCAAAACGGCTGCCCCCAAGAAGCCGACGGCGACGGTGACGGCGTGCCGGATGCGAGCGATGCCTGCCCGAAGGAGCCGGGTGTCAAGAGCTCGGACGCCAAGACCTCCGGCTGCGCCGCGAAGGTCGACGCGGGCAAGGTCAAAGACAAGGCCGAGATTACCTTCAGCGGCTACCAAACCTTGCCGGGCGACCGCGGCGTGATCTTCGTCGAGCTGACCGATCCGGTCGCGGTCGAGGTGAGCCGCTCCGGCCAGGTCATCGAGTACAAGCTCGTGGGCGCGACGGTGCCGCTCAAGAACAACAAGAACCCGCTGCTCATGCGTGACTTCAGCGCCGGCGCTGTCACGGCGCAGCTCGTACCCGACGCGGCCGACAAGCGTCGCCCCGCGCGACGCGACCGAGGCAAGGCAGCCGACGCCAAGCAAGCACCCGGCGTGCGCCTCGTCATCACGCTGCGCAGCAACGTGACGCCATCCCATCGGATGGTTCCACGCGGCAAAGGGGCCGCTTTGGAGGTGGAGATCCCTCCGCCCCCGGCTGGCGCCGCCAAGTAGCGGAGCGGCCGAGCACACAGCCACACACACGCGGCCGCCTGGCGCCGCGTTACGAGACGGCCGCCTTGCTGACGCTAGGGCAGGTGTGTACCCTTGACAGATCCATCCATGACTTGGGGACCCGGCACCCTCATCCTCAATCGCTACCGCTTGGAGTCCCTGCTCGGGCGGGGCGGAATGGGTTCCGTTTGGCGGGCCGAGCACGTGCAGCTGAAGAGCCCCGTTGCGGTCAAGCTTCTCGACCCGAGCATCGCGACCAACGAGCAGGTGCTGGCGCGCTTCCTGCGCGAGGCTCAAGCGGCCGCGTCACTGCGCAGCCCGCACGTGGTGCAGATCTTCGACTACGGCGTCGAAGATGGCACCGCTTTCATCGCGATGGAGATGCTGCACGGTCAGTCCCTGGCCGACCGCATCACCGCGCAGGGCAAGCTCAACCCCGACGAAACCTTCCGCTTCCTCCAGCAGGTGCTGCGCGCCATGGGCAAGGCGCACGAGGCCGGCATCGTTCACCGCGACCTCAAGCCCGACAACATCTTCATCTGCCAAGACGAGCCCGAGTTCGCCAAGGTGCTCGACTTCGGCGTCGCCAAGGTCAAGAGCGGTGACTTGGCTGGGTCGGCCGGCAGCCGCACCCAGACCGGCATGATGATCGGCACTCCGTACTACATGAGTCCGGAGCAGACGCAGGCCAAGGACATCGATCAGCGCGCGGACCTCTGGTCCATCGCGGTCATTGCCTTCGAATGCTTGACGGGCGTGCGGCCGTTTTCGGGCGATTCGTTCGGTGAGCTGGTGATCGCCATCAACACCAAGCCGACGCCTTTGCCCTCGAAACACGGCCTCGTTCCCGCAGGTTTCGACGAGTGGTTCGTCAAGGCCACGCAGCGCGATCGCGAGCGCCGCTTCCAGTCGGCGCGCGAAATGGCCGACGAGCTGGGCAAGGTGGGCGGAGCCGCCGGCGCAGCAGCGCGCGGTGCCGTGCGCACTCAGCAGACGCCCGCCGTGCTCGGTACCGCGGGCGCGCTCGGTACGCCTGGAGCGCCGGTCGTTGCTGCCGCTGCCAGCATCAACACGCCAAAGGCCAAGGACCTTCAGCTCACGACCGGCGCGCGCTCGGTCACCAGTCAGAGCGTCAGCGGCTCTACCCAGCGCAGCCCTGTCGTGTTGTCGCTCGTCGGCGTCGCGGCGTTCATCGTCGTTGGCGTCGGCGCTTTCGTCGCGCTGGGCGGCCCGCGCGCGCTGATGCACAGCGCTCAAGAGAGCGCGGCGGCAAATCCGGACGTCAACGGGCAACCCGCTGTGGCAGCTGCGCTCCCGCCTGCGGCGGACGTCGCGCCAGCGCCGTCTCCCGACGCGGCTGCCGCAGCCGCCGCGCCCGCAGCCGCCGCGCCCGCAGCCGCTTCCGCGACGCCGCCCGCGCCGAGCGCCGCTGCCTCGGCGAGCCCCGCTGCGGCGCCCGTCAGACGAGACCCTGAAGCCGCAGCGGACAAGCCGCGCGCCGGGGTGGTCAAAAAGCCCGCTGGCCCCGCGAATGGCGCCGCGCCTGCAGGAACTCCGGCCCCGCCCAAAGACTGGAATTTCTAGCCTTCGAGCGCGATTGTAGAGTTGGGCCGCGGGGTGTGGTGTGCTGCGAGCGGACGAACCACGCCTTCGGCACGCATGAGCATCCCTTCGCTTCGACCTTGGTTTTTGGCATTCGGCGTGTGTCTGTCGCTGGCTGGGCGCGCCCAGGCGCAAGAGCTGGATGACCAAACGCGCAGCGCCGCCCGAGAGCTGGCGACCGAAGGCAGCGCGCTCTACCAGCAGAGTGATTTCGAAGGCGCCTACGATCGCTTCAACCGCGCCTTCCAGCTGGTGCAGAAGCCGAACGTCGGCATCTGGGCTGCGCGCAGCTTGCAGCGTACCGGGCGCTGGGTAGAAGCGTCAGAGCGCTACCTGGAGCTCGAGCGCATGACGTTGCCCGAGGGGGCGCCGGCCGATCAGCAGCAAGCCGTGCAAGACGCTGCGCGCGAACGCCGCGAGCTGCTGGGGCGCTTGCCGAGCATCAAGGTGGTGGTGGAGGGCGCGGACGCGAGCTCGGTGTTCGTGTCGCTCAACGGTCAGCTCGTGAAGCCGGCGCTGATCGGCGCCAAGCAGCCGGTCAACCCCGGCAAGCTCTTGGTCAAGGGCGTGCGCGGCGAGCAAGCGGTCGAAGCGACCGTCGAGCTACTCGAAGGCCAGTTCCGCGAAGTGCGCCTGGTGTTCGCCGCAGCCGGCGCGGCCGCGACCGCGCCTGGCAACGAGCCGGAGAACGCCCGCCAGAATCCCGACGCGCCGCCGCCGCCGGCAACGCTGGATCGCAGCGATTCGAGCCTGCGGCTGGTTGGCTTCGTTGGTCTCGGTTTGGGCGGCGCGGTGCTGGCTACCGGCGCGGTGTTTGGCGCGCTGGCGGCCAGCGACAAGAGCGACCTCGACGAGAACTGCCCGAACCAGCGCTGCTTGCCGCAGTTTCACGACCAAAACGACTCGTACGGCACCAAAAAGACCATCGCCAGCATCGGCATCATCGGCGGCGCCGTGCTGGCCGGTGCGGGCGCGGTGCTGGTGTTCACGGCGCCGGCACCGAGCGCTCAGCAGTCCGGCGTGCAGCTGCGCGGCTACGTTACCGCCTCGGGCGCGGGCGTGATGGGAGCCTTCTGATGCGTACGCGTTCGAGGCTTTGGCTCTGGAGCTTGCCGCTCACGCTGCTCGGCGGCTGCTTGCTGCCTAGCTTCGAGAACGTCTCGGCTCCGGTGGCGCAGGCGGGCGCTGATGCTGGTGGTGAACCGAACAGCGTCGGTGGTGCCGCTGGCGGAGAAGCGCCGCTCGGAGGCGCGCCTCCCGCCGGCGGAACGGGGGTAGTGAGCGGCGCGATGCCACTGCCGGTCGCCGACACGTACATCGTGCGGCAGGGCAGGACTTTGACCGTCAAGGTCGCGGAGGGCGTGCTCAGTAACGACACTCCCGGCACCCTGAGCGTGACGAGCTTCAGCCACACCGACCCGGCGCGCCCGAAGGACTTCGACGCGGCGCTCGAGATCGCGGCCGACGGCTCGCTCACGTTCAAGCCAGCTGCCGGCTTTTTTGGCCGCTACCAGGCAGAGTACAGCGTCGAAAACCCGACCGGCGACAGCGCGAGCGCCACGGTCACGTTCATCGTCCAACCCATCGGAGTGGAGCTCACGGCGGTCGGGCAGGGCATTGGCGGCGTCACCCTGACGGGTAGCGCGACAGACGGCGCCGGCGCAGCCTTGGCGGCGCTGGGCGACGTCAACGGCGACGGCTTCGACGACTTCGCGATCGGCGCGCCGGGCGCGCTCGGGGGCCACGGCTCGATCTACGTCGTGTTTGGGCGCGCTGATTTTTCGGCGCTCACTTTGGGAGCGCTGGCTGGCTCCAGCAAAGAAGAGCGCTTCGCGGTGCTGGCTGGCTCCGCAACGAACCCGGTGGGCGAGTACGTCTCCAGCGCCGGCCAGTTCGATAGCGACAAGCGGCCGGACATCTTGGTCGGCTCACCCGCGGCCGCGCTCGAAGCCGGCGCGCTGTTTGTGGTGTACGGCGGCGCGGCGCTCAAGCGCAGCCTGCCGCTCGACGCTCTGCCCGATGGACGTGGCATCGCGATCTCGGGTGACTACGCGGGCCAGCAACTGGGGCTCCACGTCGGCGGTGGCGCCGACTTCAACGGCGATTCCAAGGCGGATTTGCTGACGGGTCTCTATCCCAACTCGCTCGAGCTGACGCACGGCGGTGTGGGTACGGTGGTCGAAAACCCGGTCAAGAGCCAAGCGCTCGCGGCCACCAAGTACGCGGCGATCGAAGAATCGAGCGTCTTCAAGCTGCCGCAGTCACTGGCCGTGGCGGGTGACGTCAACGACGACGGCAAGGACGACTGGCTCGCGACTTCGACACGCAACGTGGTGCTCGTGTTCGGCCAGGGTGACGACAGCTTGCCCGCGCTGCTCTCGGAGCTGCAGGCCAGCGGCAAGGGCATCTTGCGCACGCGCGTGACGGGCGCGGCGGGCGTGGCGGCGGTGGCCAGCGCGGCCGACGTCAACGGCGACAAGGTGGCTGACTTCAGCTATTGCGACGAGTTCCAGGCGGGCGTCAGCTGCGAAGTGTTCTTCGGCCCCATCGCCGCCAACGCAACACTCGCGAGCGGTGACTGGCGCTTGAACGGCTTCACGGCGACGCTGGCGCAGCCGCGGCTCGGGCCCGCCGCTGACGTGAACCAAGACGGCTTCGCCGATCTCTTGCTCAGCGACGACAGCGGCGCCTACCTGGTTTTCGGCCGCGACGCCGGCTTCGGCGCGGTCGACGTCACCAGCCTCGGCACCGACGGCTTCTCGCTGGGGGCGCCCACCGTGGGCTCGCTCGCGGCGCTCAGCACTCTGGGCGACGTCAACGGCGATGGCTACGGTGACTTCGCGATCGGCGAGCCCAGCGCGGCTGGCGGGGCTGGCTACGTCTATGTCGTGTTCGGCGGCCCTTTCGGCGCCGATCAGCGTTAGCCCGCCGAGGGCGACAAGGTGCCGAAGCCTTCGACGTTCACGCCGCTCACGACCGAGACGGCGAACAGCAGCTCCTGCCCTTCGAGCGCCGTGTAGGCGTGCGCGGTGTCGGCGGCCATCTCGTGCCAGTCCCCGGCCACGTACAGGCGCCCGCTCGGCTCGTCGCGGTAACCGCCGTCCAGCACCAGCACGCGCTCGAGGCCGAGGTGGCGGTGCTGCGGAAAGCGCGCGCCTGCTGCAATGCGCACCAGGCCGTTGTCGGCGTTCGCCACGCGCGGCCCGCCTTGCAGGTGGAGGAGGCGCGTGTTCGGGATTTGCGAGCTGACCCAGAGCGCCGAGTCTTCGGCCCGCTCGAAGAGGTTGGCCAGCTCGGTGTCGCCTAGATCGAAGAGCTCCGACAACGCGCCGTACAGCGGCGCAAAGCGCAGCCGAGGCCGGGCCACGGCGTTCAGCAGCCGCTCGCGCAGGAGCTGCGGCGGCGCTTTGGCCGGTGGGTGAAGCTGCGCGAGCGCGGCGCGTAGCTCGCGATCGTCGCTCAAGCCCGCGTCGCGCACGAGCTCCGGCAAGTCGGGCTGGTTGCGTCTCGTCATCTGAGCCCCACCACCGAGTCGGACAGCGCCGAGCGCAGCGCCGACAGCGCCGCGGCCACGCGCGACTTGACGGTGCCGAGCGGCACGCCCACCCGCTCGGCGATCTCGCTCGACGACAAGCCTTCGAAATAGCCGAGCAGCAGCACCTCGCGTTGGTCCGCCGGCAGGGCCATCAGCACCTGGCGAATGCGCGCCTGATCGGCGCCGGCCGTGGTGTCCCGCGTTGGATCGCCCAGCTCCGCCAGCCAGGCGTCGTCGAGGCTGCTGGCTTGCTTGGAGACGCGCGCCGACTTTTGCACGTCCAGCGAGCGGCTGCGGGTGCGCAGCAAGAGCCACGACTTCACGCTGCCGCGGGTCGTGTCGTAGTCGGCCGCGTGCCGCCAGGCCTCCAAAAAGACGTCGTGAATGACGTCCTCGGCCTCGGCGCCGCGGCCCACGATGCGCTGGGCCAGGGCTAGCATGCTGCCCGAGTAGCGGTCGTACAGCTGTGCCAGCGCCGTGCTATCGCCACGCGCCATGGCGTGGACGATGGCCGCGTCTTCCAACGCGGCTACCGGGGCTTGCGGCAAAGACGCCAAGAGTCAGGCAAGCTACCAAGACCGGCAACGCGGCGCCAGCTCGGCGCCAAAGCCGCCGCCTCCCTGTTTTCTCGTTCTCGACCTGAGGCCTGACGCAGAGCTCGGGTTTGCGCTAAAGGCCGCTGCAGAGAACCGTGCCCCCGACCAAGCCATCCCTCCCCGAAGAAGTCGAAATCGAGCTATCGCTCGATGAGGCGAGCGATAGCGATGCGCTCCGGCAACGGCTTGGCAAAAAGCTCGGCGTGGCGCCGGAGTCATTGCCGGAGCCCAGCGTTTTGCGCAGGTCGATCGACGCTCGGCGCGGCTCGGTTCATTTCCATCTGATCGTCGGGCTCGGTCCGCGGGGGACCGAACCGCTCGGTGGTGAGCCGCCGCGTGAAGCGACGCTGCCCGGGCCGCCGATCGTGGTGGTCGGCGACGGACCTGCCGGGCTGTTTTGCGCGTACGAGTTGGCGCGCCACGGCCTGCCGGTCATGGTCGTCGATCGCGGCAAGCTGGTGCAGCCGCGCCGTCACGATCTCAAAGCGCTCAATCAGGGCGGCACCGTCAACAGCGACAGCAATTACTGCTTCGGCGAGGGCGGCGCCGGTACGTACAGCGACGGCAAGCTGTACACGCGCGCTCACAAGCGCGGCAGCGTGCGTGACGTCATCGAGCTTTTGGCGCTGCACGGCGCGCCGGAGGCCATCTTGGTCGATGCGCGCCCGCACATCGGCTCCAATCGCTTGCCCAAGGTCGTGACGGCCTTGCGCGAGAAGCTGGCGAGCGTCGGCGTGCAGTTCGAGTTCGGCGCGCGGGTCGTGGGACTGCTGCAAAAAGTCGGGCGCGTTTCGGGCGTGCGCTTGGCGGACGGCCGCGAAATCGAGGCGCGCGCGGTGGTGCTGGCGACGGGGCACTCGGCGCGTGACGTGTTCGTCATGCTGGCCGAGGCCGGTGTGAAGCTCGAGTCCAAAGCCTTCGCGCTCGGGGTTCGCATCGAGCATCCGCAGCCGCTGATCAACCGCATCCAGTACGGGCGCTTTGCCGACCACCCCAAGCTGCCGAACGCTTCCTACCGCGTGGCCGAGACCGTCGACGGGCGAGGGGTGTTCTCGTTCTGTATGTGCCCGGGCGGTTTCGTCGTGCCCGCGTCGACAGAGCCAGGCGAGCTGGTCGTCAACGGCATGAGCTTGTCACGGCGCGACTCGCCCTACGCCAACTCGGGCCTGGTAATCGGCATCGAGCCCGCCGACGTGGAGCGCGCGGGGTTCACGGGTGTGCTGGGCGGCATCGAGCTGCAGCGCCGCATCGAGCAGGCCGCGTTTGCCGCCAGCAGTGGGGCGCTGTCGGCCCCGGCCACGCGCGTGACCGACTTCTTGGCGCGCCGGGCCTCCAGCACCGTGCCGGAGACGAGCTACATCCCCGGCCTCACCCCGACCGACGTTGGCCCGGTGCTGGACGCCGCCGGCCTCGCGCTCGCCGATCGCCTCCGCGGCGCCCTGGGGGCCTTCGAGCGCAAGCTCCGCGGGTACCGGACGGAAGAGGCGGTACTGATCGGGGTGGAATCGCGTACGAGCTCGCCTGTCAGGGTCCCGCGCGACCCGGAGACGCTGGAGGCGCCAGGTTTTTCGGGCCTGTATCCTTGCGGTGAGGGTGCAGGATACGCGGGGGGAATCGTGAGCGCCGCGCTCGACGGCCAGCGCGTTGCCCGCGCGATCGCCGCTATCGTGACTGCGTCCTGACACAGTCGCTTGTACTGGTCTGTGCCGGTTGAGCTGTACCCCCTCCAAGGCTTGAACTGGGTCACAGGCCGGCGTAGGTAGTCCGAGTGGATAGCTACAGGCCCGAATCCGATCGCGACCCCCAAGAGACCCAAGAGTGGATCGACTCGCTCGACTCCGTAGTCGAGGCTGAGGGACGCGAACGCGCGCAGTTCATCCTCAACCGCGTGGTCGAGACGGCTCGTGCACGCGGGCTCGATCCCGTGCTGCCCGTCAGCAGTGACTACGTCAACACCATCACGCCCGAAGAAGAGCCGGAGTTCCCCGGTGACGACGCGATGGAAGAGCGCATCCGGCGCATCATCCGCTGGAACGCCGCCGTCATGGTGCACAAGACCAACAAGACCTTCGATGGTCTTGGCGGTCACATCTCGAGCTACGCCTCGAGCGCCACGCTGTACGAGGTCGGCTTCAACCACTTCTTCCGCGGCAAGGACGCCGACGGCGCTGGCGACCAAATCTACTTCCAGGGCCACGCCTCGCCCGGCATCTACTCGCGCTCGTTCCTCGAAGGCCGCCTCAGCCTCGACCAGATGGATCACTTCCGGCGCGAGGTAGAGCGCGGCAAAGGTCTCTCGTCGTACCCGCACCCGCGCCTCATGCCCGACTACTGGGAGTTCCCGACGGTCAGCATGGGCCTCGGGCCCATCGGCTCCATCTACCAGGCGCGCTTCAACCGCTACCTGCAGCAGCGCGGCATCGCCGACACGTCCAAGTCGCGCGTTTGGTGCTTCATCGGCGACGGCGAGTCCGACGAGCCCGAGACGCTCGGCGCGCTCAGCATCGCCTCGCGCGACCAGCTCGACAACCTGACCTTCGTGCTGAACTGCAACCTGCAGCGGCTCGACGGCCCGGTGCGCGGCAACGGCAAGATCCTGCAAGATCTCGAGGGCGTGTTCCGCGGCTCCGGCTGGAACGTCGTCAAGGTCGTGTGGGCCGAGAACTGGGACAAGTTGTTCGCCCGCGACGTCGAAGGCGTGCTGCGCCGTCACCTGAACGCAGTCGTCGACGGTCAGTGGCAGCGCCTCACGGTCGCGTCGGGTGAGACCGTGCGCAAGGAGTTCTTCGCGCTCGATCCGCGCATGCTCGATTTGATCAAGGATCTGACCGACGAAGAGGTCGGGCGCCTGCAGCGCGGCGGCCACTCCAGCCGCAAGGTGTTCGCCGCCTACCAGCGCGCCACCACGACCAACAACGGCAAGCCCACGGTCGTGCTCGCTCACACCGTCAAGGGCTGGATGCTGGGCGAGGGCTTCGAAGGCTCCAACGTCACCCATCAGAAGAAGAAGATGGATCACGGCGAGCTGAAGGCGTTCCGCGACGTCTTGGAGCTGCCGGTGACCGACGACCAGCTCGAAAAGCTGCCGCCGTTCTACCACCCCGGCATGAAGAGCCCCGAGGTCGAGTACGTGCTCGAGCGTCGGCGCGAGCTCGGCGGCTTCATTCCCAAGCGTCGCAACCAAGTCGACGTCAAGCTCGAGATCCCGGGCGAAGACGTGTTCGGCGAGTTCTTCAAGGGCATGGCCAAGGGCGAAGCGTCGACCACCATGGTCTTCTCGCGCCTGCTGGCGAAGCTCTTGCGCGACAAGAAGATCGGCAAGCGCATCGTGCCGATCGTGCCCGACGAAGCCCGCACCTTCGGCATGGACGCGCTGTTCAGCCAAGTCGGCATCTACGCGCCCAAGGGCCAGCTCTACACGCCAATCGACAAGGGCAAGCTGCTCTACTACCGCGAGGCCACCGACGGTCAGGTGCTCGAAGAGGGCATCACCGAGGCGGGCTCCATGGCCTCGTTCATCGCGGCTGCGACGTCATACGCGACGCACAGCCAGCCGATGATCCCGTTCTACATTTTCTATTCGATGTTCGGCTTCCAGCGCACCGGCGACCAGTTCTGGGCCGCGGGTGATCAAATGGCGCGCGGCTTCATCCTCGGCGCCACCGCCGGCCGCACCACCCTGAACGGTGAGGGCCTGCAGCACGAAGACGGGCACAGCCACCACATCGCGATGACGGTGCCGAACTGCATCGCCTACGACGTCTCGTTTGCGTACGAGCTGGCCGCCATCATCGAAGACGGCCTGCACCGCATGTACGACAACAACGAGGCCATCTACTACTACATCACGCTGCAGAACGAAGACTACGCGATGCCGCCGATGCCCGAAGGTGCGAAGCAAGGCATCCTCAAGGGCATCTACAAGTTCAAGAATGCCGAGCAGAAGCTGGGCAAGCACGTGCAGCTCTTGGGCTCGTCCTGCATCATGCAGCAGGTGATGAAGGCGCAAGAGATGCTCAAAGAGTTCGGCGTCTCCGCCGACATCTGGGGCGTCACCAGCTACCAGCAGCT
>DATAKF010000545.1:0-20718 GCA_036261775.1 Polyangiaceae bacterium
AACGGCGCCGGCAAGAGCACGACCTTGCGCATCCTGGCGGGCTTCTTGGGCGCCACCAGCGGCAAGGTTCGCGTGAACGGCCACGACCTCGCCGAAGCCTCGCTGGAAGCGCGCGCGTCGCTTGGCTACATGCCGGAGGCAGCGCCCCTGTACCCCGAGCTAAGAGTCCGAGAATACTTGGAATTTCGCGCTCGCCTCAAACGCGTGCCGCGCTCCAAGAGAGGCGCCAGCATCGAGCGCGCGCTCGAGCGCGCGAACCTGAAGGGTGTCTCGGAGACCACGATCGGTCACCTGTCGAAGGGTTTTCGGCAGCGCGTGGGCCTGGCAGACGCGCTCGTTGCCGATCCGCCGCTGCTCATCTTGGACGAGCCCACGGCGGGCTTGGACCCGAACCAGGTGCGTGAGGTAAGAGCGCTGATCAGGGAGCTTGCCGCCGATCACACGGTGCTGCTCTCGACGCACATTTTGTCGGAGGTCGAGGCGACCTGCCAGCGCGCGCTGGTCATCGACCGCGGGCGCTTGATCGCGCAGGGCACCTTGGAAGAGCTATCGCGCGGACGCAGGACGACCACGCTGCTCGTGGTTGTGCGTGATCCGGATGGCCGCGCCGCGGGATTTTTGGGCGAGCAACCGGGCGTCGTCGAAGTCGTGCCTGCCGAAGGCGTGGCGCTCGAGGACGGCTACTCGAGGCTCCGCGTCACCTTGACCGAAGGCGCCAAGGCGCTGGAGGCCGGACAACAGCTGCTGCGCGCGCTCGTCACCGCCAACCTCGAGGTCGCCAGCCTCGCCCCCGAAACCGCCTCCCTCGAACAAGTCTTCGCGGAGCTCACCCGCGACGACACCTCCGAGGCCCAGTGAACGGCTCGAGAGATCACAAGGAGGCGGGGAGGCGGGGAGGTCCGCGAGGCGAGAATTTTTGGGTTTCGAGTCGTACGACGAAGAACGGCAACTGCGCAGGCACCTGGCAGAATCACCAAGCTCGAACCAACAAAAACCTCGCGGACCTCCCCGCCTCCCCGCCTCCCTGTGAAAAAATCTCGAGACTCGCAGAGAGATACGATTGCGCCGAGGGCGGCGCATGAGCGGGTTTTGGGCGATTTTGCGGCGGGAGATGTTGAGCTTGTGGGTGACGCCGCTGGCTTGGGTGCTGCTCGGCGTGTTCTTGCTGCTGCAGGGCGGGATTTTTTATTCGATCATCGCGCACTTCGCGAGCTTCGCGGATCTGTCGGTCGATGAGGGGCCGCTCGGCGCGTACTTTGGTCAAAACTCCGTCTTCTTGCTGATGACCCTGCTCTTGGTGTGCCCGGCGCTGAGCATGCGGCTTCTGGCAGAGGAGCGACGCAGCGGCACCATCGAGGCGTTGATGACAGCGCCGGTGGGCTCGGCCGGCGTGGTGCTGGGCAAGTACGCGGCGGCGCTCGTCACCTATGTCCTGATTTGGCTGCCGACCTTGCTGTACGTGATCATCTTGCGCAAGACCGGCAACATCGACTGGCTGGTCATGCTGTCCAGCTACTTGGGACTGTTTTTGGTCGGCGCGCAGTACCTGGCCATCGGAGTTTTGGCGAGCTCGCTCAGCAAGAGCCAGTTCGTGGCGCTCTTGGTGACGGTGTTGGTTCAGTTCGGTTTGTTCGTGCTGGGCATTGGCGAGTACATCTTCGACCCGGGCGTTTTGCACGACGTGTGCTCGTACGTATCGCTGGCCGGGCACATGGAAGATTTCTCCAAGGGCATCGTCGATACGCGGCGGGTGCTGTACGACGCCAGCCTGGCCGTTTTTTGCCTGTTTTTGACGGTCCGCGTCGTCGATTCGTGGAGGCGCGCGTGAAGCTCGGACGCGCGCTACCGTGGCTGGGCGTCGTTGCGGGCGCGCTCTTGCTCGTCAACGTAAACGTGCTGGGCGCGCGCTGGTACAAGCGCTGGGACTTCACGTCCGACAAGCTGTACTCGCTGTCTCAACCGACGCGCGAGCTCTTGCAAGGCCTCGCGGCCCCAGTCGACGTCACCGTGCTGCTGAGCAAGGGCGACCCGCTGCTGGTCAGCGTGCGGCACATGCTGGAGGCGTACGGTGCAGTGACTCGCCAGCTGCGCGTCAGCTACGTCGATCCGGATCGCAGCCCGGCTGAGTTTCTGGCGCTGCAGCAGAAGTATCAAATCTTGGCCGGCAAGGCAGACGACGGCCGCATCATCACCGACGCGGTGATCGTGATGGCGCAGGGCGGTCAGGCGGCGGGCGCCGCCAGCTCCGGCGAGGCAAGCGGCAGCCGTCACTGGTTCATCACTTCCGACGAGCTGGTGCGCTTCGACGAAGACTCGGGGCGCTCTCGGCCGGCGCTGGAGCAGGCGCTTTCGAGCGGCCTCGTCAACGTGCTGCGCACCGAGAAGGCCAAGCTGTGCTTCACGAGCGGCCACCGCGAGCCCACGTTGGAAGACGCGGGCCCCGAAGGCCTAACCGAGCTGAAACAGCGGCTGTTCAAGAACAACTACGACGTGCAAAACGTCGACGCCAGCTCGCCCAAAGCAAACTTTGCCGACTGCGTGGCCGTGGTGGTGCCGACGCCCGAGCTAGAGTTCAGCAGCGACGAGGCCAATCGGCTAGCAAGCTACGTGCGCGGCGGCGGCAACGTGCTCTTGCTACTTGGCCCGACCTTGGGGGACGCGCCACAAGTACGCGGCAGCGGCCTCGAGCCAGTGCTGGAGCTAGCGGGAGTAACCCTAGGCCGCAACGTGGTGTTCGAGCAAGACGCCGCAGCGCGCCTGCCGCGCGGCTCTGGCGAGTTGTTCTTTGCCAAGCTCCTGCCACACGCCATTACGCGCGGCGTGCTGCATGAAGACGACAAGCTGTCGTCTCGCGTGCTCGTCGTACAAGCGCGCTCGGTCACGCCCAGCGGCGGAGCGACGCAGCTGATGGCATCGAGCGACCAAGCCTTCGCGCTGCAAGACTTGCGTGAGCTCGAGACTGCGTCGGGTTCGGCCAACGTCGTCCACGCCGAGCACAAGAGCTTTGGGCTAGCCGCAGCGCGCGAGCTGCCGCTCGCTCCGGGCAGCAAGGCCGCGCACGGACCGCGCTTGTTCGTCAGCGGCGCCAACAATTTGGCCTGGAATCGCAATTTTCAGGACCCGTCGCTGTACGGCAATCGGCGGCTGATCGAGAACGCCATCAGCTGGGCAGCCGCGCGCCCCAGCATGATCAGCGTACCCGAAAAGCCCGAGCGCGAAGTGGGCCTGTCGCTCAGCGAAGAGTCGCTGGGCGAGGTGCTGCGTTACGTGCTCTTGTACATGCCGCTCTCCGCGGGCCTGATCGGCGGGTTCGTGCTGCTGCGGCGCCGCAACCTGGAGCGTCAATCGCGTCGAGAGCCCACGCCCTCGAGCGGCACGGAGAGCTGAACATGAGCCGCCAGCAGCTGTTCATGAACGGCGCCCTGGTGGCGCTCGCGCTGGGTACCCTGGGCGTCGTTTGGGCGACCCGCGAAGCGCCGACCACAGCCGAGCTTGCAGCGCGCAAGGCCAAGCTGCTCCCTGACTTCAAGAAGGAGCAGGTGTCGCGCTTGCTGCTGTCGCGAGGCGGCCGCCAACTGGAGCTCGAAGCCTCGACACCCGGCGAGTTTCGCATCGTCAAACCCTGGCCCGAGCGCGCCGACGTAGCGACCGTGAGACAGCTGCTCGGGTCGCTCGACCTGGCCTCGGCCCTGCGCAGCGCCGAAGACGTCTCGACCGCGCAAGCCGCGCTGGACTCGAGCGCGCTCAGGATCCGCGTGGAAATGGGCGCCAAGTCTGCGACTTTGACGCTGGGCGGCCCCGCCCCCAGCCCGACCGGCGCGCACTACGCCGAAGTGACCAGCGACGGCGTCAGCAAGCGCTACGTCGTGACCGCAGGAGTCGCGGCCGAGCTGGCGCTGCCGTTCGACAAGTTCCGCGAGCCGCGGCTGCTCGAGTACGGGCGGAGCGAGCTCGCCAAAATCAGCCTGGTACAAGGCAGTGACGAGCTCGAGCTGAGCCAAGCCGAGCACGGCGCGTTCTTCGTCGAGCTGGGCAGCTCGCGCGAGCTGGCCAGCCGAGACGTCGTCGAACGCTTGCTGACCGCGTTCGCGCGCCTGTCGACCGAGCAGTTCGTCGAAGCCGACGAAGCCAAGAAGGCTTTGAGCGGCTCCACGCTGCGCGCGACCCTGACCTTGACGGACAAGCAGGCTCAGCCCATCACGCTGGCGTTCGGCACCTGCCCGAGTGATCCCGCTCAGGCGCTGGTGTTGAAGGAACAAGCCGGCAAAGGACCGCGCGCCGGCTGCATCCCGGCGGCGGTCGGCGCCGCGCTGCGCGTGAACGTCGCCGAGGCGCGCCTTACGGGTCCGTTCGCAGCGCGCGTCGACGAGGTCGAGGAGCTGCGCATCGGCCAGGGCTCGCAAAAGCTCGACCTCGCGCGGAAAGATCGCGGATTCTTGCTGCGCGCGCCCTCCAACACCGAGGTGCCGCTCGACGCCGGAAACGCCCGTATTTCCGCGATCTTGGGCGCCAAAGGCCAGCGCCCGGCCGCCCCGAACCTGGCAGAGCTGGGGCTGTTGCCTAGCCAGGGCGATGTCTCGATCCAAATCGCGGGCGCAGATGAAGCCGCGCACCGCTCAGAGCGGGTGCTGGTCGGCAAGAAGCGACCAGACGGCGGTGTGTGCGTGCAGCGCTTGGCCGATCAGGTCGTGCTTTGCTTCGGCGCCGACGTCGCCCACGCCTTCGAGCCCGACGCGACCCTGCTCAAGGGCCTGACCCTATTTCGGTTCGCCCCGTCGGAGCTGCAAAGCTTCACGCTCGAGACCAAGGGCCTGCGCCAGACCGTGAGCCGGAGCCCCGAAGGTAGCTACACGCTCGAAGAACCGAAAGGCTTCCAGCACGACGCCTCGCTCGTGGCCGACGCCGTGCAAACGCTTGGCACCTTGCAAGCCGTGCGCTGGGTTCCGAGCGGTGATCCAGCGAGCTTTGGCCTCGAGCCGCCGCGCCTGCGCGCGAGCATCACGCTCGCTGGAGGCGCTGGTAGTCGCGAGCTGTTCGTGGGCGCTCCCACCGCGGGCGGCTTCTTTGCGCGTGCCAGCACCGACCCCGGCGTCTTCGTGCTCTCGCGAGCCAACCTGGACATGCTCGCCACACCACTGATCGAACGCGCGCTCTTGCCGGTTCCGGAGGCGGAGCTGGTGGGTATTCAGCTCGAAAGCGGCGGCCGCACCGCGCAAGTCACGCGAGTGGAGGCGCGCTGGCAAGGTGGCCTCAGCGACGAGGTCGTGCAGGGCATCTTGGCTCTGAAGGCCGAGCAAACCGTGCACCTGGGCGCTGAATCACCGACCGAGGGTCTCGCCAAGCCAGCCGCGACCCTGCGGTTTACGGCCAAAACTGGCGAACAATTCCGACTGAGGGTCGGCGCCAACGATACCCTGGGAGGCTCTCCCATCACCTACGCCCGACTCGACGGCGTCGACGCCACCTTCGCGCTCTCGGCCCGGGCCGCGAAGATGCTACGAGACGCAACCGACACCAGGCCACGCGAATGATTGAAAAGACCGATACCGCGCGTCCCCTCGCCATTCTGGTAGCCGTCCGGCTCCCCGACACCGACGCAGCTCAAAGCGACGCCAGCCTGGACGAGCTGACCAGGCTCGTCACCACCTTGGGCTACGACGTCACGGGCCGCGTCGTGCAGAGCCGCACCCACATGGCGCCCGCGGCCGTGCTGGGCGAAGGCAAGCTCAAGCAGCTGGCAAAGCTCACCGGCGGCACCGGTCGCACCCAGGTAGCGCTGCCTCAAAACCACCGCCAAGCTCAGGCCGAAGCGGAAGAGGCAGAACGCGAGGCAGAAGAAGCCGAGCGCGAAGCAGCCGAGCTGGAAGAGGCTATCGACGGCGACATCGGCGCCGTGCCCGTCCCCTTTCAAAAGCGTGACATCGCGCTGGTCGCCGTCGATCACGACATTTCGCCGAGCCAGCTGCGCAACTTGGAGCGCGCCACCGGCGTCCCGGTGCTGGATCGCACCGGCATCATCATCGAGATCTTTCACCGCCACGCACTCAGCCGTGAGGCCAAGCTGCAAGTCGAAATCGCGCGGCTGGCCTACGAAGCGCCGCGCCTACGCGAGTCGCCCAAGAGCAAAGAAAAGCAAGCCGGCCGGGGCGCTGGCGAGGCCGCGTTGGAGCTCGATCGGCGGAAAATTCGCGATCGCATCGCCGAGCTGCGCCGCGAGCTGGCAGCGATTCAGCGCGAGCAAGACGTACGGCGCCGGCACCGCCGCGGCGCGCGCCGCGTGGCGCTGGTCGGCTATACCAACGCCGGCAAATCTTCGCTGATGCGCGCGTTGACGAGCAGCGAGGTGTACGTCGAGGACAAGCTGTTCGCGACGCTCGACACCACGGTGCGCGCGCTGCAGCCCGAGGCCAAGCCGCGCATCTTGGTGAGCGACACCGTCGGCTTCATCAAGCAATTGCCCCACGACTTGGTCGCGAGCTTCAAGTCGACGCTCGACGAGGCGCACGAGGCTTCACTCTTGCTGCACGTCGTCGACGCTTCGGATCCCGGCTTTCGCGAGCAGCTGGAGGTCACGCGCTCGGTGCTGCGTGAAATTGGCGCAGAGCAAGCCGCCAGCAGACTGATCATGAACAAGGTCGATCGCCTGAGCCCAGCGGCGCTCGCAGAGCTGCAAGCCGAGTTTCCGGACGCTTGGTTCATTTCGGCCAAGCGCACCGAAGACGTGCTCACGGTGCGCGCGCGCATCATCGCCTTCTTCGAGTCGCGCTACGCCGAGGCCGAGCTGTGCGTGCCCTACACCGAGCAGCGCTTGGTCTCGGAAATGCACGAGCAAGGCCGCGTCGTCTCCGAAAAGTACGAAGACGACGGCGTCAAAGTCACCTTCCGCAGCGACCCCGAGGTCGTGGACTCGTTCCGAGCGCGGCTGGCGCGCTCGTCGGCGTAGTCGCCCGAAGCCCGGAGAGCCGCGGCTACTCGGTAAACACGATCTGCACGGCTTGCAGGGCAATGGCGCCGCTGCCACCGCCCGGATTCGGATTCGGATTCGGAATGCCCGGGCCAGGCGCTGCCGGCGCGGGCGCGGCGGTACCGTACACACCGTAGGCCGGGCCGAGCGTCACGGTGGTAGCAGCCTCGAGGATCTCGCCGCTGATCAAGGCGCCCTGCGTGGCGCAACCGTTCTCGCTCGGGAGGCAGGCTGGGCAGGGACCACCGGAGCTCTGAGTGCAGTCGATACTGCGACCCGCGATGGCCGAGAACGTGAACTGGCCGGGCTGTACCTGAACCGTCTGCTGACACACGTTGCCGTAGTCCGCGTTGAGGCACTGGCGCGGCAACTCGCGCTGAAGCTGGTAGAGCCCGCTCCACGTCGTGTACATGACTTGCCCAGGCTGAAGGGCGGTGCTCGACGGGAAAGCGCAAATGGCGGGGCAACCAACCGGACCATGGTCGCGGAGTGTCTGGCAGGTGCCTTGGCAGCCGCTCGGAGGAGCCAGCAACGCGCCCGCGACGTCATTCACCGCAAAGAGTGGGGACACGCTGCAGTTCACTTCTTGCTGCCCCAAGTAGATGACAGCCGACGTCTTGTTGATGATCTCGACGCTGATGTACGTGCCCTGCGCGTCGTTGAACGTATCGCAGACCGAGCCTGCGCCGCCGGAGCCCGTACCGGCGGAGCTCATTCCGCCGTAGCTGCTGCCCGCCACGCCGCTGCCGCCGTGCCCCTTGCCGGCCGAACCGCTTCCGGCGTGCCCACTGCCACCTTGATCCGTGCCGCCGCTGTCAGGGTTCGGGTCGGTCTCGAAGGACTTGCCACCACAGGCCGTGAGGGCAGTGAGCAGCAGCGCGTAGGCAAGTCGGGATGAGTGGGTCACGCCTGCCGAGAGAGCAAGAGCTGGGCCAGGCACAGTCCGCGAAGTTTCCTGGAAATTCCCCGATTTCCGCCACGCGCGGTGGCTCAGTTTGGCACAGTGGCACGGTACGCCGGCCATATACGTCCGCACACGCCGCAGATAGGGTCGGCTCGAAGCGTGGCCCCGCCGGAAGGACTCATCCAATCGCTGCTGCGCGCGCCCACGCTGGCGAGCGACGACGACACCCGCCGAGCCCAGCTGCTCTACCGCTTGCTCGGCAGCATGGCGGGGCTCGCGGTGCTGGGCACGGTGTCGGCGCTCTTCGAGACGCGCAACGACTGGCGCGTCACCGCGTTCTTCTACGGGCTCGTCGGCGTTTGGCTGGTCGGGATGGCCGTGATGGTGCGGCGCGGCCGCGTCGTGCTGGCCGCCTGGATCTTGTCGGTGCTGTTCTGGCTCTTGATAGCGGTGGTGACGGTGCTGTTCGGCGGCTTGCATGGCGGCGCCGCGGCAACGTTTACGGTCTGCATCTTGCTGCTGGGCGCGGTGGTGGGCGGACGCGCCGCCGTGGTGATGGCAGTCGTGTCTTGCGTGTGGTGCGCCCTGATCGCTTGGCTCGAGCGGGGCGGGTACTTGCCACCGCCGCTGCAGCCGTACAGCCCTGTCAACGCCTGGGGTGGTGTCGCGGTCACGCTGCTGATGACTTCGGTATTGCTGCGCACGTCGATTGAGTCGCTCGAGAAAATGCACGCCCGCGCCAACCAGGCGGCAAGGGAGCGCGACGAGGCGCTGCGCCGCTCGATTCAAGGCCAAAAAATGGAGCTGGTGGGCAACCTGACCAGCGGCATCGCTCACGACCTGAACAACTTGCTCACCGTCATGCGCAACGTGTCGGAGCTCTTGCGCGCTGAGCTGCCGGCGCAGGGCTCCGACGTGACGGGGCTCCTGGACGACCTGAACGACGCTACGTCACGAGCGGCGCTGATGACGAGCCAGCTCTTGTCGTTCGGCCGGGCCTCGGCGCAGGGGGCTGAGCTGCTCGATTTGGGGACCGCGGTTCGTGACCTGGAGCGCATGCTGCCGCGCTTGCTGGGCGCCGAGATCACGGTCGAAGTCGACGCGCCAACGGGCGGAATCGTGAAGGTCTCGCGCGCGGCCGTCGAGCAGATCTTGCTGAACCTGGCGCTGAACGCCAAAGAAGCCATGCCTGACGGTGGGCGCCTGAGCATTCGCGTACGCGTCGACGACACGCGCGTGCTGCTGCTGACCGAAGACACCGGCACCGGAATGGACGCCACGACCCGTGAGCGCGCCTTCGAGCCCTTCTTCACCACCAAGGCCAGCGGCACCGGCCTGGGGCTGGCCACCGTGCGCGACCTGGTCAGCCATTTCGGGGGCAGCGTGAGCGTCGAGAGCTCGCCCGGGCAGGGCGCGCGCTTCGAAGTCGCGTTTCCGCGCGAGCAGCAAGCGCTACCTGTCGCAGCCAGCGTGCCGTCGGAGCCCGCGCCGCAGGTCGGACCGGCGCCGCGCCTCTTGCTCGTCGAAGACGACCAGCTAGTACGGCGCAGCACGGCGCGCTGGCTCGGCGCCGAAGGCTTCGAGGTGCTGGCCGTCGCCGACGGGGAGGAAGCGCTGTCCGTGCTGGCGTCGACGACCGAGATTGCCTGCGTCGTCTCCGACATCGCCATGCCGCGCCTGGACGGTGAAGCGCTAGCGCGGGCCCTCGCCGAGAAACGCCCGGGATTGCCGCTCGTGCTGATGAGCGGCAATCGCTCCCCCAACCCCGCGCTGGTCGCGCTGCCGACGCGCGCCTTCGTGCCCAAGCCACTGACCCAGCAGGAGCTGCGGCAGGCCATCACGCGGGTGATGAAGGCCGCTGCCGCGGCTAGCTGACGCGACGCCGGCGACGCAGCGCTGCCGCAGACATCAGTAGACCGAGCACCGCGAGCGCGCCGTGGCTCGAGCGGGCGCCGAGCGCGCAGCCGCTGGACGCCTCATCGTCCTTCAAACTGCGGCTGCCGCCGCTACCGGCAGTGCCATTGGCGCCGCCCGTGTTGCTGGTGCTGCCCGTGCCTTGGTTGCCGGTGCTGCTGCTCCCGCTCGTGCCAGACGAAGGACCGTTGGGGTCGAGCGTGACCGTGTCGGAGTCCACGCACAAACCGGCAGCGCAGGTTTCGCCAGACTTGCACATGTCCGCATCTTCGTCGACCTCACCGTCGCAGTCGTCGTCGAGGAAGTTGCACTTCTCTTTTACGGGCGCGCCGGGCATGCAGTACTGCATGTCGCAGCCGGGGGCTTCGCGCCGGCACCAGCCTTCGCCGCAGGTCGGGCGAACGCGCTCGTCGACGTCGCCATCGCAGTCGTCGTCGAGGTTGTTGCAGATTTCTTCGACGCCTGGATTGACGGCCTTGTTCATGGGCTGGCAATCACCCGGTTCTGCCGCCCAGCCCTTCAGGCCTGCGCAGCCGACTTTGGGTGTGCCCATCTTTTCGGTGCGCGCGTCGTAGTAGCCGTCGCCGTCCGCGTCTGGCCACAGCTCGACCGGGACGGCGTTCTCGTCGACGACGCCGTCACAGTTGTCGTCGATCATGTTGCACAGCTCTGTGGCGCCCGGAAAGACGGTCTTGCGGTAGTCGTCGCAGTCACCCGTCGTCGCCACGAAGGCCATGGGCGGGGCGTCGGCGCAGCCGAGCATCGAGAAATCTGCCCGGCCAACGCCGTCACCATCGCCGTCGAGGTAGAAGGTCTTGCCCGAGCAGCCGTAGACGAAGTCGAACGTGCCCTCGAGCGGGTAGTCGCCGGAGCTGCGCCGATCGCCGTTGGCGCCGAGCGCGTAGACCGAGAAGCGAACCGCGCCAGCCTTGGCGGGCGCGACCCAGGCAAAACGAAACTGCACACTGCCGCCGCCGCCAGGCTTGGGCTGGTTGTGCACCAGGCCGCTCGAGACCTCGGTCATGCCCTGGTTGGCGATGGTCTGCAGGTCTCCCACGTCGGTCGTGTTCAGGTAAACGCCGCCGGTCGTGTACCCACCCGCGAGGGTGAGCGTGAGCTCGACCTTGTCACCCGGGTTGAAGCTGGCGGGGCTGGCGGTCATGGAGAGCGTGCCCTTGGGGCCGCCGTTGTGACAGCCCGAGCAACCGCTGGCGGCGATGCCGCCGGAGCGCGCGTTCGCCTGGCCGCTGATCAACAGCGCGCCCGTGCCCAGTCCGAGGCCAAGCAGCACCGAGCCGAGGCGGCGCCAGGTCGAACGCGTGCAAGTCACCAAGGCTCTCTAACTCGCCAGAGTGGACGAGGCTCGGCCACCGCGGCGCTTTTCGACGAAAGCTGAGATGTCAGGCAACGTGGCTTCAAGATTGCGCTTTTGCTGATGAGCCGCGGCGCGTCTCACCCTACATGAGTGGCCGGACACGCGGAAAATGGTCTGTATATCTGCATTTAGCGCGCCTGTTCGCCTTGAAATGGGCGCGAACAGCCGCGGGCTTCACGCTGGGTGTGACCCTGGCCTACCCTTGGCGATCAATGTTTGCCTACCTCGAAACGCCGGCTCCTCGGCATGAGCACGATTTCCTGCTGGCCGTCGTTCGCAGCCGGCGCCTGCACGGCTCGTGGGTGACGGCTCCGAGGTCCTCGGCCGAGTATCGGCTGTACATCAAGGAGCGGCGGGGGCCTCGGAACTACAAACATTTCGTGTGCGACGAGCTAGGCCAGCTGTGCGGCGTGATGAACCTGAGTGAGGTCGTGCGTGGCTCCTTTCAAAGCGCGTACCTGGGGTACTACGCGCTGGCTCCCCACGCTGGAAAGGGGTTCATGAGCGCCGGGCTTTCCTTGGTGCTGGAGCGGGCCTTCGGCGAGCTGGGCCTGCACCGGGTCGAAGCCAACATTCAGCCCAAGAACCAGCGCTCCATCGAGCTGGTCAAGCGCGCGGGCTTTCGCTGCGAGGGCCTGTCTCCGCGCTATTTGAAGATCGCCGGGCGCTGGCGCGACCACGAGCGCTGGGCCATCACGGCCGAAGAGCACCTCAAGCCGCGCGCGGTTGCGTCGAAGACGGCCAAGCGACAGATTGCAGCTCAATGAAGCGCTCCCTCGGGATCTTGGGTGTCGCGGCGCTGTCGCTCAGCCTGTTCGCCTGCTCCACCGACTGCGCGCTGGACGACGACATGCGCCTGTTCGCCGGTGACGCTGCCCTCGACTGCGGCACCGCCGACGAAAGCCACCCACGTGAAGACGTGGACGCCTGCGCAGCCGGCGCATTCGAGGACGGTAAGGCGTTCCTCGCGCGCTACCTGCAGCAGGGTAAAGATTCGCGGCTCGTAACGGCCGTCGCCATGAACACTGCCGGCAAAGTGAAGGTATTTCGCTGGGACAGCTCGCCGTGCGGCGGCGGCTCCTGCTCGCCCGTGACCGATGTTCAAGCCTGCGACGGCCCGTCGCTCGAAAGGTCGACCAGCGCCGACGAAAACGCCCTGCCCATCGCCTGCTCGTCGCTCGGCTTGGCTCAGCGCGTGTGCGGCTAGCTGTGAGATCTGACCAATGGTCAGAGGAAGGCGGAGCGCCTTCCTGTTGATTCCTCTCGCTCGCCCAGAACGGCCCAGCGCCGCCACGAGAGTTTCTGCGATGCGGGCTGCATTTCGGCAGCCCCCCAACTTAGGGACGTTCGACTACGGCGCGTGGCTCAGTTGAGCGTGTCGGTCTTCTTGCGCGCCCAGATGGAGTCCCAGTTGTCGCGGTAGTCGTCGGTGGCGACTTGCGCGGGGCCTTTGCGACGCTGGGCGGGGGCCGATGCCGGCTGAGCTGCGGGCTTGGGCGCGGTGGGCGGCGTGTACAGCACGTCCACGTCGCACAGCAGCGGGCAATTTTCGCGCGGGCGCAGCGACAGCACCTCACCCTGGATGGGCTGGCCCTCGCGCACCGGCGACAGCGCGCCAGCCTCGAGCTGGTCCCCGCGGCGGCGGATGACGTGGACTGTGCCGTCCGGCGTGACGCGATGCACCAGCGCTACGTCCTGTGAGGGCGTCGCGGCGGGCGTGGCTGCAACGGGTGCGGGCAGAGAAGACGGTGACTTCGGGCTCGTCATGCGCCTGACCCGCTACGTGTAACACGACGCCGCCAAACGCGCCCGTTTCGTCACATGCCGATGGCGGTTCGGTACACCCAGCCTTGGTTGCCCTTGGCGTCGTACTTCACGCGAAACCAGTCGCCATTTTTGCCTGTCACGACCACGCGCGTCCCCGAAAGCACGCGCGCGCGCACCTCGCCGTCCCGCGCCGGGTTGGCCCGAACCAGCGCCACATCCCAGCTCACCGTGGCGGTGCCGCTAGCCGGCGAGCCTTCATCCGTACCCTTGCCGCCCGCGTCCGAGCTGCCGGGCTTGGCGCCGCCGCCAGCCGGGGCCAAGAGCTCGAGCCGGTAATACAGTGTGTACGATTTCTGCTCGTGGGGAATCCCGGCGAGCGAGACGTTGGCGAAACGTTCGCGCGCGCAGGCCAGCAACCGATCCACGTTGTCTTGCTCGAGCGACGTGCTCTTGCCGCTCTGGATGTTCTTGATCTTGTCGCCTTGAAAATCGAGATCGAAGCCGAGCGACAAGACACCCGCTGCGTCTTCGGTACCGGCGCAGCTCGACAGCGAGCGCAGCGGCTCACGCGCGACGCGATCGAAGTCGACGCGATCGCAGGCTTGGGAACGCTTGCCGTGCTCGTTGCGGCAGCTGGCGACCTGCACGTCGCTGACCAGCAGGCGCTCGGCCGGCGGTTTCTCGGCGGCGGCAGAGGGCGCGACGGACGGTGGGGGCGCGACGGCCTCGGGCGGCTTGGGCTCGGCCGGCGCGCCCGTGAGCTCACGCGCCGACGCTTCCGCAGCAGCCGGAACCGGCACGCTGGGCACCAGCTTGACGCCCGCCAAGCGTGGCCAAGCGATGCCGATCGCGAAGCCTACGGCCGCAATGATACCGACGCGTCCGAACTTGACGCTGTCGTCCCGTGAGCCGGGGACCTCGACCTTGACGGCCTGTCGCTTGTCGGTAGCCGATGCCAGGGGAAGCCTCGCCGGAGACGTAGCACGTCGCGAAGCTGCCAAAAAGCATAGGTATTTTTGCCCAGTTCGCGCAGATTGCGGGGCTATCGGGCACGCCGCCCGCCGGAGGGCTGGAAAGTCCGTCTGGATTTGAGCAGGATGGGGCCCAGAGGGTCATGAAGGTCTGCCAGCCGTGCAAGCTGAAGTATCCGAACGACAGCACGGCCTGCTTCCTCTGCGGGGGTCAGCTCTCGGCGCTCCAAGATCCGCTGATCGGCACGACCATCGCCGGTCGCTACCTGATTGAAGAGGCCATTGGCGAGGGCGGCATGGCCACCGTCTACGCCGCGCGCCACCGCTTGGTCGACCGGCCTTGCGCGGTAAAGGTGATGAACCCCTCGCTCGCCAAGAACGAGGTCATCCGCGAGCGCTTCCGCCGCGAAGCCAAGGCCGCTCAGAAGCTGGCCCACCCCAACATCATCGAGATCTTCGATCAGGGCGAGACGCCGGAGGGCAGCTTGTACCTGGTGATGGAGATCTTGCAGGGCCAAACGGTGGCCGATCTCCTCGAGAAGCAGGGCTCGGTCCCGCTCGATCGCACGCTCTCGATCGCCATTCAGATCGCCCGCGCCCTGGCGCGCGCGCACGACCTAGAGGTGATCCACCGCGATCTGAAGCCCGAGAACATCTTCTTGGCGGAGGGTGTCGACGATTTCGATCGGGTAAAACTGCTCGACTTCGGCATCGCCCGCTCGATGCAAGACACGCGGCTGACGGGCGCCGGTGAGGTGTTCGGCACGCCGCAGTACATGGCGCCCGAGCGCATCACCAGCATCGACGCGGGCCCCAGCGCCGACCTGTATGCCCTAGGGGTGATTCTGTACGAGATGCTGTGCGGCACGTTGCCCTTCGACGCGGCCGACGTAACCACGTATTTCATCAAGCATTTGAAGGAGATGCCGCCTGCGCCTCGCAAGCGCGACCCTTCGATTCCCGAGCAGATCGACAAGCTCATCATGGAGCTGCTCGCGAAAGATCCGAAGGATCGACCGGTGGACGCGCACCGCGTACACGGCGATCTCTTGGCCATCGCGGGCGCGATTGGCGTGCGCGTGCCGGGCGAAGTGTTCAGCGAAGAAGCGTCGTCGCGCGGTCCCGCCAAAACGCTGCCGCCAGCCGCCATCGATCAGTGGGTCAAGCGCACCGCCGTGTTCGAGCGCATGCTGGCCAAGGCGTACCTGGGCGCGCGTCCGAGCGACGTGGAGCACCTGTTCAACGAGGTCAAGCGGCTGGTGCGCGAGATCAGCGAGCTGCGCGGCAAGGCAGTCGCGGATCAGCGCACCCTCGAATCGATCGAGGCGCGTGGGCGCGAGACACGCGGGCGCTTCGGTCACGCGGTGGACGCGCTGGGCGTGGACGCCAGCAAGGCGCGTGACGAGCTGAAGGCAGCGTCCGCGCGTTCGGCCGCCGCCTTGGCGCAAGTTGCTAGCTTTCGCGACAGCATGAAGCCGGCCATGACGGAGATCTTGCGCTGGGAGGGCCGCTCCGCGCTGGCCGAGCCGTACCGCGAGCTGGCCGCCGCCTACCGCGCCGCCGCCGATCTCACCGACGCCTGGCTGAAGGCCAAGCAAGAGGCGCAAGCTGCTGACCGCGAGACCGCGCAGCGTCGTACCGAGGTCGACGATCTGGAGTTTCAGATCAAAGAGCTGCGCGCAGCGCTGGCCGCGCAGAGCGAAGGCCAGGAGCGCGAGGAAGAAAAGTTTCAGCGCGGCGTGAGCGAAGCCGGCAAACGCGCGGACGAGCTCGATCGCGAGCTACTGGAAATGGCCAGCCGCTTCTGCGCCCCGCTGCGCATGCGCCCCGAGCTGGTGGATCTGTTCCACGAGCTCGAAGCCGACGCGGCCGCTTAATCGTTTGCCTCCTTGCATCGGCTGGCCACGCTCATAGGCGCCCCCAACACGTGCAGCACACACCCACACCAATTGCGGGGCTGTGGCGGAAATGTAAACTTTGGAAGCAATGGCTTTGCGTTGCTGCGGTGTCGGACAAGGTGCGCATTGGTTGGCGACCGTTTTGGGGAAAACGACCGCTTGGTTCGTGGCTGGCTCGCTGGTGATGGCGAGCGCTTGCTCGAGTGATTCCAACGTCGACTTCGATCCGACCACGCCCGGCGGCGGAGACAGCGGCAGCGGCGGCACCACCCCAAACAGTAGCGGCAGCGGTTCTGGCGCGACTCAGTCCGGCGGCAGCAGCAACGGCACAGCGGGCGAAAGCGAAGGAGGGACGAGCAACAGCGCTGGCAGTAGCGCGACCGCGGGCAAGAACAGCGGCGGGCAAGCCCAAGGCGGAAAAGCCAACAACGGCGGCAGCGGCGGAACGAATGGCGGCGGAGGCAAAGCCGGAAGCGGCAGCGGCGGCAGCAACGCGGGCAGCGCAAACGGCGGCAGCGCAGGCGCGAGCGGCGGCGCAGGCGCGAGCGGCAACGGGGGCAATGCCGGCAGCTCGGGCGCAGGCGGCGGCGGAGGCAACAGCGACTGCGTGCTCGCCACGTTCGGCGGCCACTACTACTACTTTTGCGGCGTGGTGGACTCGGCCTCGGCGGCCTACGCCACGTGCCAAAGCCTAGGCATGAAGATGCTCGAGATCGAGTCGCTCGCCGAGCAGACGTTCGTGATCGGCAAGCAGAAGGGCCAGAGCTGGCTCGGCGGCAGCGACGAGGAGAAAGAGGGCGAGTGGCGCTGGGCCACGACGATGCAAGTGTTCTGGGACGGCGGCCCCAGGGTCGACTTCGGCGGCAAGGACGGCCGCGTGGACGGCGTGTACAGCAACTTCATCGTCGGTCAGCCCAACGACACCAACGTCGACGGCTTTCCCGAGAACTGCCTGGCCATCAACGCTAGCGGCTGGAACGACCTGTATTGCGACTTGACCGGCGTCCGGGCCGCCTGCGAAGCCGCAGGCCCAGTCATTTTGCCCAAGCCGTGAATTTCCCAGAAATTTCGGGCATCGACGCGCGCCGCTGAAGTCTCGCCGGTTCGGGCCGTTCCATGTTCGGGACAGCGCCTCCGCGCACCTTGCGCACCTTGTCCCACGAGGGCCCCCCATGGCTGAAGCGGCACGAGTGATCGAAACGGCAACGGTACCCCAAGCGGTTTTGGATGAGCTGAGTTGGCGAGTGGCGCAGGGCAAGGTCGACCTGCCGCTATTGCCCGGCGTCGCGATGGAAGTGACGAACGTCGCCGCGCAAGAGAGCGCCGATTCACGCGTGATCGCCGAGCTGCTGCGTAAAGATCAGGCCATGGCCGCGCACGTGCTGCGCGTCGTTTCGTCACCCGTCTACAGCGGGCGCACGCAGATTGTCTCGCTGCAACAAGCGGTCGCGCGCTTGGGCGTGCAGAAGATCCGCGAAATTTCCTTGGCCATCGCCTTTCGGGTCGGCGTCTTCAAGCTCAAGGGCTTCGAAGCCGAGGTCACCGCCCTCTTCCAGCACTCGGTCAGTGCGGCCATGTTTGCGCAAGAAATCGCGCGCGTAACGCGCCGCAACGTCGAAGACGCCTTCATGTGCGGCCTGCTGCACGACGTCGGTCGGCCCGTGATCTTGCAGGCGCTGGTGCAAATCTTGAACGAGCAGAAGCTGCAAGTGCCGCCCGCAGCCGTAATCGCTGCGACAGGCGAGCTGCACACCGACGTCGGCGGCACCTTGGCCGATTCGTGGGGCTTGCCCGAAGCCGTAGAGATGTCGATCCGTCACCACCACTCGCTCACTCCGCCCGACGCGCACGTCAACAGCGTGCGCATCACGGGCCTGGCCGACGAGCTGGCGCGCTACAGCTTCGAACCCGAGCGGATGCCCGAGGCCGAGCTACGCAAGCACCCGGCGCTGGCGCCGCTGGAGCTGTACCCGGAGATGCTGGACAAGGTGCTGGCCAAGGGCGAAGCCATTCGCCAAGCGGCTGGAGTGCTATCTTGAGCGACTACGATTTGGTCGTGATCGGCGCCGGCCCCGCGGGCCAGAAAGCCGCCGTGCAAGCCGCCAAGACCGGCGCGCGCGTGCTGCTGATCGAGCGCGCCAAGAGCGCTGGCGGCGCCTGCGTGCGCTACGGCACCATCCCGAGCAAAACGCTGCGCGAAACCGCGCTCTCGCTGGGCAAATTCCGCAAACTGACGGCGCACGTGATGGACGTCGAGATGCCCTCGCACCTGCAGGTCAGCAGCCTGATGGAGCGCAAAGAAGAGGTCATTTCTGCGCACGAGCGCTACATGCAGGCGCAGCTAGCCAGAAACGGTATCGAGCTGCAGCAAGGCGTCGCCCGCTTCACCTCGCCCGAAACGCTCCAGGTCACGCTGCTGGACGGCAGCAAGCGCAACTTGAGCTCGCGCTTCTTCGTCATCGCCGCTGGCTCATCGCCGCGCACGCCCGACAACGTACCGGTGGATCACGAGCACATCCTGGACAGCGACTCGCTGCTGTCGCTCTCGTACTTGCCAGAGTCCTTGGTGGTGCTGGGGGCGGGCGTGATCGCCTGCGAATACGCGTCCATCTTTGCCGCGTTGGGCGTCAAAGTAACGATCATCGACAAGGGCGAGCGCCCGCTCGGCTTCATGGACCAAGAGCTGGTGGAGCATTTCTTGAAAGAGCTGCGCCACTGCGGCAGCGACTTTCTCGGTGGCAAGTCGCTGATCGACGTCGCCTACGACGGCCTCTCCAGCGTGGAAACGCGCCTGGCGAACGGCGAGGTCATCAAGAGTGAAAAGCTGTTCTGCGCGCTGGGTCGCGTGGCGCCCGTGGCCGCGCTGGGGCTCGACGCCGCGGGCGTGAAGGTGACACCACGCGGGCTGATCGAGGTGGACAAGAACCTGCGCACCAGCACCCCGCACATCTACGCAGCCGGCGACGTGATAGGTCCCCCCGCGCTGGCGTCCACGTCGATGGAACAAGGCCGGCGCGCTGCGTGTCACGCGCTAGGCCTGGATTTGGGCCGCCAGGGCGATTTGGCTCCGGCTGGCATCTACACGATCCCCGAGCTTGGCAGCGTCGGCATGACCGAGCAGCAGGTGCGCGAGCGCTTTGGCGACGCGCTCGTCGGACGCGCCAAGTTCGAAGAGGTCGCGCGCGGCCAAATTTCAGCCGCTGAGAACGGCCTGCTCAAGCTGGTCGTGCACCCCGAAACCGGCGTCGTCCTGGGCGCTCACGCGGCTGGCGAAAGCGCGACCGAGCTCGTACACATCGGACAAATGGCCATCATCGCCGGCCTCAATTTCGAGACCTTCATCGACACCGTCTTCAACTTCCCCACTTTCGCCGAAGCCTACCGCGTCGCCGCCTTCGATCTGCTGAAGCAACAGCGCGCCCGCACCTCCGCCAAGCCCGCCGCCGCCGAGTAGCCCCGCAGGCTTCGGGCTGCCTCAGCGCAGCTCACACGCAGAAGCTCACGTGCCGTCGCTCGGTTTCATTGACCGGCACGCTTCGGGCTGCTTTCTGTTCTGAGGGTTCGTCGCGAGTGCCTGCGAGATCACAGGGAGGCGGGGAGGCGGGGAGGTCCGCGAGGCGAGATTTTGGGTTCGCGCTGCCGCCCGCGAGGCCACGGGTCTATGGCGGGCAGGCCGAAGTCCACGTGCTCACTCCTCGAGGGAAATATTTTCTGATTCGGTCCTCCGAATCAGAAAATGCGTTCTCGCCCTCGCGGACCTCCCCGCCTCCCTGTAAATCTGGAAATCCGCTATTTCGCGACGACCAGCAGCTCGCTCACGGCGCCGCGGCGCGAGGCGACGGAGTTGATGGGGCGGCGCACTTGCACACCTGACGGCTTGAAACGCGCATAAAGCTCGCGGGTCTCCGGTGTGTCGGAGTTCGATAGAATCACCGTGATGCCACGCTTTACGAGCTTCTCGAACGATTTGGCAAGCCGGTTGTGCTCCGCCAGTCCGAACGCATCCGAGTGGTACGCTGAAAAACTGGCCGTCTTCGACAGCGGCAAATACGGCGGGTCCAAGTACACGACGTCGCCAGGTTTTGCCGCTCGGCAGCTCTGATCGAAGTCTGCAACCTCCACCGTCACCCCCTGCAGCGCATCGCGCGCGGCGAGCAGTCGATCCGGGTCGTAGATCTTCGGCCGCTTGTAGCGACCGTACGGCACGTTGAAGCCGCCTTTGGAGTTGACGCGGTAGAGACCGTTGTAGCCGGTCTTGTTGAGATAGATCATGCGAGCAGCGCGCTCGATCTTGGTGCCGCCCTTCTGCGCGCGAATCTCGTAGTAGTCGTCCTCGCTCGTCCGCTCCTGCAAAGCCTCTAGCTTCTTCAGCAGCTTCACCAGGTCGTCGCGCACGACCGTGTACAAGTTGATGAGCTGCGGGTTCTTGTCGGTGATGACCGCGCGCTTGAAGCGCTTTTCTTCGGCCAACGCCAAGAACACCGCCGCGCCACCCACGAAGGGCTCGTAGTAGGTGTCGATCTGCTCCGGCAGCTCTTGCAGAATCCGGGGCACCAGGCTCCGTTTTCCTCCCGCCCACTTCAAAATGGGGCGCAGCCGCTCAGACATTGGCGCTTTCGCTACCCGAATCCCCTCAGGCCGTAAAGGGGTAGGCCTACCGACGCCTCAGGATCCCTCACAGGGCCACCGGGGGCTGCCGCGCCGCAGCCCGAATTGCAGAAGCTACCGTGGCGTCTTTGGGCAAATCTGCCTGGCTCGAGATCGAGATAACAGGGAGGCGGCTGACCATTGGTCTCATTTCAGCTGGTGAGCACGCCCGCTGATCCTGGCTTCTGGCTTCGTTTTCGCTCCGGTCCGGTGCTCACGTACCCACGTACGCTCCGCTCCGGTCCTCGCGAAAGCCTCGCCAGAAACCAGGCTTAGCG
>DATAKF010000128.1:0-5258 GCA_036261775.1 Polyangiaceae bacterium
AGCAGCTCATATAAGCGAACGGCGGCTCGCCGCGGGGCGCAAGCTCCCAGGCTCGCGAAAGGCTCGACTCTTCGACTCGAAAGCCTGTCTCAGGTCCAAACAAGCTGCGCAACCGCTGCTCGAAGAAGCGCGACGACGACACCGGCCGCCCTTGAAAGCTCGCCAGCTGCTGGCGCGCCGCCGGACTCGCCAGCTCGAACGCCGACTTGAACGCGCTCTTGAGCGCCGTACGCAGCGCCGAGTCGTCTTGCAGCTGAGCCAACTCCGCCGCAGCCACTGCCACTGCCAGGGGTGACGCCGAAAACACCGCCAGGTACTGCGCCAAGGGTCGGGCCAGCGGGTGCCCTGACCCCTGCAAGATAGCGACGATGATGGCCAGCTGCTGACGCGGCACCAGGAACAAGTCCTCGGGCCACTCGCCTTCGGCTGGATCGCCGAAGACGTTCGGCATGAGCAGCAGCTCCGACCCGGCCAGCGCCGCCACCATGGGCACCAGCACGGTCGACATGTCGAGCCAGTGAATGAAGCGACCGCCCGGGCGCAGCACGCGACCGAGCTCTTTCACCACCGCCGGCCCGTCCGGCACCACGTCCATCACGCACAGGCCGATGACCGCTGCAGCCTCGCCGTCTGCGAGCGGCAGCCGCTCGGCGGGCGCCTGTACCACCTTGACCTCCGGATGCTGCTTGCGAAACGCGCGGCTCGCCGCCGCCTGCGGCTCGGTGTGCAGCACACGCGGCAGCAGCTGCTCGGGCAGGCGCTGCCGCAGCTGGCCATCACCCATGCCGATCTCGACGACGCTGCCCTCGGCCGGCAAACAGCGCTCGAGCGTGCCTTGAATGAGCCGCCGGCTGAGCGGCTCGAACGCCTCGCGTTGCCGGCGCACGCTGGCCAAGCGGTTCAGCGCTGCGCGCTCTTGCGGCGAAAGCTTGTTCTTCGAGCTAGGTGACGTCCAGGCCAAGGCGGCAGCTATACCGAAGAGCGACTTGGGTGGCGAGGGGGTGAGCCAAGTTGTGCCACCGCGACTCGATCAGCGAACCTCCAGCACGCTTGGGCCTCGCAGAAGCGCCCTGAAAGCGCGGCACGGCGCTTGCTGAGAGGTGGTCATGCACGCAGGGGCAAACTCAGGCGTTCGGTTGGTGGGGATGCTGGTACCAGTGGTGTTCGTGGCCACCATGGCCATGCCACGACAGGGCGAATTGCCGCTTGGCATTCACGAGGCGCTGGGCTGCTCCGGAACTGGGTCGGGCAGCGTGGCGCCCCCCGAGCCGAGCTGGTTCTCGCTGACGGCGGCCGACGCCGTGGACCCGACCGCCACGCTGCGGGTCGACACGGATGGCTTCGTCGCCTTCATCGGCAGCTCGTACGGGCTGACCGCCGAGCAGGAGCTGGCCGGCATTCAGCTCGTCGTCACCGACGGCGCCGGAGCCGAGGTGCCTGGCACCCTTGCCCGGCTCGGTACGGACCCCGGTCGCTACGGCTGGACCGCTTCGGAGCCGCTGGCGGTTGGCACGCGACTCACGGCTGCGCTGACCACCACGCCCACGCTGGATCCGGCGAACGCGCACCACACTTACACGCTCGAGGTCATCGGTGCACCAGCCGTGCCGCAGCCTGCAGCGGCGTTCGCGGACTGGGACGAGCGCTACCGGGGCACGGGCGGCATGCTCAGCTGCCCCGTCGCGCCCGGCACCTGCACCTCCCCATCGACGGCGATGGTACCGTCCACGTTCGAAGCCGCCGGCGGCTCCGTGGCGTTGCGGTTCGACGGCCTGCCCCCGAGCGGCGTCGCTTGGGACGTGACGATCGCGCAATCCGCGACACACCCGGACAGCACGCTGTGGAACGTGTACAGGGCGTTCGTGACAGGACCAAACAGCACCTCCGCCGACTTGGGCGGGGTGGGCTTTGGAGTCGACTCGAGCGAAGCCTGCGCGCTCGTGATCGTCAAAGACCTACGCACCGGCAAAGAGGTCAGCGGGGAGAGCTGCTCTGCCAAGCAGCCAGCGACGACGGTCTCGACCGAGTCGTCGCTGCGCGAGTGCACCGAGCCTCCGAATCAAGCCGTGCGCAGCCTGTGGTGCCAGGTCCGGTTCGGCAAGGGCAAGCCCTGCTCCGACGAGACCCCAGACGTCACCGACCCGAATCCCATCACCGAGGGGAACACAGCCGACACGACCAGGCACGAATCCGGCGGCTGCCAGCTGGGCCACGGTGGCTCGCTCAGCGCCTGGCTCGTGCCCGGCGCCGCGCTCGCGTTCGCCGTGCTACGCCGCCGCCGCACCAGCGCGCGCTAGGCCCCGTGCAGAGCCTACGAGCGCGGCTTCTGACCGAGCGAGAGAGCCTCACGGTGCCGTGAAGATCAGCCGCTCGTAGTCGAAGGAGGCGTTGAGCGTGTCGTTGTAGCCGCAGCGCCAGCCGCCCTGCAGGTAGGAGCCGCCCGTGTGCCAGCACAGGCGCTGGTCACCGCCGCCGCCATCTCTCACGATGCTGCTGTCTTGCGTGTCGCAGCTGTTGCGCACGATCGACAGGCCCAGCGGAGCAAAGCCCCAAGATTGATCGCCGCTGTAGTACCAACCCACGCCGTTGGCGTTGTGCACGTCGTTGCCGAACCCAGTGTCGTACAGCACGTCCGCACGGGCAGCGTAGGCCGCTAGCTGCAAGTTCGGGGAGCCCACGGGGCGGCACGCCAGCATCAAGAGCGAGCCCTGACAGAGCTTCTGAACCGTGCCGAGATCAGTGCTGCTCTGGCCGTAGGTCTCCGAAAAGCATTGCGTCCAGCCCGTCAGCGAAGAGACCGGCAAGTTTTGCTGGATGCCGGTGAACGTCAAAAGGCCGCCGCATTTGCCAGCGCCGCACGACTGGTCCGCTGGGCAGACGATGCCGCAGCCGCCGCAATTCTTGGGGTCGCTGTTGGTGTTGATTTCGCAGCCGTCGGTTTGCTTGTTGCCGTTGCAGTCGCTGAAGCCGCTCTCGCAGGCGCCGCCGCACGTGCCAGCCGCGCAGGTGGGCTTCACGTGGTTGGTCGAGCAGGCCAAGCCGCAGCCGCCGCAGTTCTTGCTGTCCGTGCGCGAGTCCGACTCGCAGCCGTCCTTCAGCTTGCTGCCGTTGCAGTCGTTGAAGTTGGCCGTGCAAGCGCCGTTGCACACGCCAGACGCGCAGCTAGCGGCCACGTGATTGCTCGAGCAGGCGAGCCCGCAGCCACCGCAGTTCTTGACGTCATTGCTGGTCCCGGTTTCGCAGCCGTCCTTCAGCTTGTCGCCGTTGCAGTCTTGGTAGCCGTCGGTGCACGTACCGTCACAGCTGTCATCGCAGGTGCGCTTGGCCATGTTGTTCGACGAGCAAGCGATGCCGCAGCCGGTGCAGTTGTCGGGATCGCTCGAGACGTTGGCTTCACACCCCGTCTTGGCCGAGCCATCACAGTCGGCCAAGGTCGGCGGACACAAGCAGGCGCCGGCCACGCACTGGCGGTCGGGCTGGCTGCCGCAGTCGATGCCCATGGCGACGTAGCCCGAGCCATTGGCGTTGCAGTAAGTCGCGACGCTGCCGTTACACGCCGGCTGTCCCGGCGCACAAATGCCCTGCTGACACACGAACTGGAGCGGATCACAGTACTGATTGGCGCCGCACGTCTGCCACGCGGTCGAGCCCGAGCCGTCGGCGTTGCACAAGCGCACGCCCGTTTTGTCGCAGAACAGCTGATTGGGTTGGCAAACCAGGCTGCGGCACGAGGCGTCTTGGCAACGCTGGCCGCGCGCTCCGCAGTCGACCGTGCTGACCAAGGTCAGGCCGTCGGCCCCGCACGTCTGCACGTACCTGCCGCTCGCGTCGCACTGCATGGTGCCAGCCTTGCAGACCAAGCTCTGACAGTAGGCCTTGCCGCCCAAGTCGGTACAGCGCTGATCTCTGCCGCAGTCCATGATGGCGTAACCGTTGCCGGGCCCGACGCACAGCGCGACCGAGTTGCCCTCGCAGAACGCCGAGCCGGGCATGCAGACGCTGCCAGTGCCGCCGATGCCGGTCGTGCCCGCCACGCTCGGGGTGCCTGCCACGCCGAAAGTGCCCGCGGTCGAGGCGCTGCCACCCACCGCGCTCGCGCCACCTGACGCGACGGTGCCTGCGGTCGCCGTCACGCCCGCGACCGACGACGTGCCGGCGAACGACGTCGTGCCGCCAAACGGATCGCCGACGAGTTCACCACTTGGCAGGTTGCCGCGCCCTCCGCAAGCAGAGGCGCCAACCGCAGTCACGATGCCGACCAACAGCCAGCGGCCCATCTTCGACCAAGACATTTGAAGTGCTCCCAACGTGTGCCCGAGCGTGGCCAGGCAACCAACACCAAACCCGGCAGCGGAATATACCCCGCCAACCGGCCGGAGCGCCTACTTGGTCTGATTTACGGTGTATTTGATGGAAAAGCTGCCGCCGCCGCTGGGGGTGATGACGACCGGGTAGGCGTCGAGCCCGGGGAATGGGCTCCAGTACCTGGCGCGCTCTTGGCCCACGCTGAGGCTGTAGGGGCCAGAGCTTTCGGTGACCTTGAGCTGGAACACCGAGCCCTGGGCGGTCGTGATCGTGAACGTATCGGGGCCGACGACTGCGTAGGTGTTGCCGGTGTCGTCCACGAAGGGTTCGACGATGCGCAGGCCAGCTGCGGCCGAAACGCTGAGCTGCTTGGTGTACTCGGCTGCTCCAAAGTCGTACGTCCACGTGTACGTCGTACCAGACGACTCGCCTGCGACGCTGCGAAGCACACCCGTCGCAGTAGCGTGCACGCCGCCTTGGGTTCGTGACATCGTGAGCGTTGCTTTTTCGTCCAGCACGCTAGCGTAGTAGGTGCCTGATGTGCTCTCGACACGCGGCGTCAGCGGCAGCAGCCCCTGCTCGATTGGCATGTGCATGGCCTCGATGCGGCTGTACACGGTTTGCGACGACACCTGCAAAAAGCCGGTGGAGCCGTAGCCCTCGAACCACAGCGCGCTGACGCTACCGCCGCGCGCCATCGACTCGCGCGGGTAACTCGAGATTTCGCCGTACGCGCTGATGGTGGCCATCAACTTGTCGGTGCGGAAGACGCCGGTCTTGACGCTCGGAAACTGCTTGAGCCAATGCTTCTTGTCGGCCGGCACCTCGCCAACGGGCGCCGTCTTCGGCCCGAATTCGAGCGCGGTGGCGATGCTCTGCGCGCGCGCGAAGGTGCCGTAGTTGCTGGGCGGGTTGCTGGTGGGGTGACGGAAAGCGTGCGGGCCATAGACGAG
>DATAKF010000546.1:0-2808 GCA_036261775.1 Polyangiaceae bacterium
GCTGGCCAAGCTCCTCCGCAGAAAGGTGCCCGAGTGCTTCCGTGAGTACTGCGCGCAGCTCAGCTCGGATGGCGTCGTCTTCCACCGACGTCGATTCGCCGAGAGCGTGCGCGTTATCGGGGAGTTCGAACGATTCGCGCCGGCGTTGAACGCGGCGACGCTGGGTCATGACCTCGAACGTAGCGATTCCGAACGCCCAGGAAAGTGCGTCGCGTGTGCGATCGAATTCGGATACACGCGAGCAAATCCGAAAGAAAACTTCTTGTGCGACGTCCTCGGCGTCTTGCCGGTCTCGAAGGCCCCGTTGCGCGAAGGCAAGGAGCACCGGCCACAGTTCCGCAACCAGCACAGGGACCGCGGAGCGATCACCGTCCGCCATGCTCAAAAGGGCGGCTTGTATTGCTTTTCGTCGCTCGGGAAGCATCCAGGCCGGGGGCAGGCGCCGGCACTACGGTAGGCGCTAGGTCGCCGATCGTGACGCAAATTCTCCGAGGGCTTACGTCACAGCCGCCGAGCTCCCGCCTATTGCTGGGGCGGAGCTACCTGGCCCGCGAGAAGGAATCATGTCCGCTAGCAACCTTGCGACCGCAAACTCCAGCGTTACGAAGCGAAGCCTCGGCCTGGCCGGTCTTGCTGCATTTGGCGCATGCGCCGCCTGCTGCGCCCTGCCGCTTCTGGCGGCCGCCGGTGTCGGCGGCGGCGTACTTTCGACTGTTGCCGGCTACATCCGGCCCGGGGCCGACCTGGTGGTAGCGGGCGTCGTTGGTGTCGGCGTCCTAGGGGCCTTCGCGCTCCGTGCCCGAAGGACAGCGTCGGCGGCCGGCTGCAACGGCGTGTGCGCCATCGATGCCGGATGCGGGTGTGAGGCGTCAGGCAATAGGTCGATCTTTGCCTCGGCGGAGCCTTCAGCGAACGAGCCCATCGTCTGCACCGCGTACCTCCAAGACAAGCCGACGCTTGAGGCAAACATGGACGGGTACCGAGCTGCATTCGCCCAACTTCTGCGAACGGAGCGAGGTGTCGGGGGCTTTCGTTGGGTCTTCGAGCCGAGGGCGGAGCTGGATGCCGAGCTACGGCGGCTCGCCGAAAACGAGCATCAGTGCTGTGGATTCTTCAAGTTCGAGGTATGGGCCGCCGACGACGAGATTGTTTGGCAGACGACTGCTGACGCGCGGGCCGCCTCCGTGCTCGAGGAGTTCTCGCAGCTACCGGCAAGGCTCAGCAAGATTGCGCGTGGCCAAGACCTGGCCCCGATCAAGCAGAGCGTGAGCGCAGCCGGGCTCGTCTTCGCCGCGGACGCAGCACCTCGGAATAGCATGCGGGGATGAGCCCGCTCGTGAAGGTCTGCCTTGCTGGCTGATTCTCCGCGGCGGCGCAGTCGGCGAGCGCGAATTTCAATGCCGATGGCGGTGGTGCGCGTCAGGAACGTGGGGATGGTCGTGTACCAAGGGCGCGTGTCGGTGCTCGTGACTATGTGGTTCGCCCGGCGGATCGCCAGCGTCGTGGCGATGGTGATGATGCCCATCATGGACATGCAGGTGCGCGTGCGTCAGCTCCTCGTGGACGTGTCGGTGCGAATGCCTTTCACGAAGCAGCGCGGCTACGCCGAGCGCCATCAGCAGCATCGCTGCGAGGTCTAGGCTGTGCAGAGGTTCGCGGAGTAGGAAGACGGCGGCGAGCGCGCCGACGAAGGGCGCGGTGGCGAAGTAGGCGGCTTCTCTCGCCGCGCCGATCAGTCGCAATGCGTAGGCGTCCAACACGACAGACGCGCCGTAGCTGAACAGACCCAAAACCAACGCGCCGAGGACGATGCGTGCAGCCGGCAGCTGGCCTCCCAGGCTGATGCCGAGCAGCAGATTGAAGCTGCCGGCAGCAACGGACTTGATACGCACGATCGCGAACGGGTCACGAAGCGAAAGTCGCTGGGTGAGGTTGTTGTCGATGGCCCATGCCAAGCAGGCTCCGGCAATGCAAGCCATCCCCCAACCATCGACGCCGAGGGCACCTGGCTGAAAGCGCAGCATACCGGCACCGAGCAGGATGCAGGCCGCGGCCAGGATGCCGTATCGACCTAGGTGCTCGCGAAAGACCAGCACGGCGATGCCCATCGTGAGCGGACCCTCGAGATTGAGGAGCAACGACCCGGCGACCGCGCTGACTCGCTGTAGCCCGATGAGCATCAAGAGCGGGCCCAGAACTCCGCCGCTGAGCACGACCCCAGCCAGAACCGGTACGTCGGCACGGGTGAGCGGCGCCTCCGCCGACGCCGGTCGGACTGCTCGCCAGACATTGAGGCCAAGCCCGGCGCCTAGGTACAGCAGACCGGCCAACACTTGGGGCGTCATCTTGCCAAGCAGTAGCTTCGCGAGCGGTGCAGACAGTCCGAATAGCGCTGCGGCGAGCAGGCCGTAGACGGCGCCGCGACGCCCTTGGCTGGCGGTGGCGTGGATTGACTCACTCATACGCGTCACGTGGTGTTCGAGAGCACCGTTCCTTGACCACTACTACACGTCGTAGTATGTGGCCAACTGGATGTCGAAAGTGCCGCGCAAACCCCTCGGAGAGCTCGAGGCCATGATTCTCGGCGTGCTCTGGGATTGCGGCGCGAAGCTGTCAGTGCGCGAGGTGCTCGACCGGCTCAAGCGTGGTCCGGCGCTCGCCTACACGACGGTCCTGACCGTGCTGGATCGGCTGCACGACAAGGGTCTCGTGGCACGCGAGAAAGACGGCAAGGCCTTTAGCTATTGGCCGAGTCTCACGCGCGAGGCCTATCTCGGAGAACAAGCCGCCCGCCTCCTGACTGAGATG
>DATAKF010000001.1:0-11294 GCA_036261775.1 Polyangiaceae bacterium
CGCGCTGCGCGACGAGTTCCGCGGCAAAGGGTTGGAGTTCACGCTGCACGTGGACGCCGCCTGGGGCGGCTACTTCGCCTCTACGCTACACCCGGCCGAAGCCAAGCCAGCGCCGCCGCGGCGCGGCGCGCTGCTCCGCTCCGTCAAGTTGCCGTTCGGGTCCGTGCTGAAAGCCATCCCCGAAACACCAATGAACCCAGACATGATCAAGCGCTACGTGGCGCTGCGCGAAGCCGATTCGGTCACCGTCGACCCGCACAAGGCCGGCTATATTCCCTACCCGGCGGGCGCGCTTTGTTACCGCAACAGCGACATGCGCAACTTGGTGTCGCTCAAATCACCGGTGGTATTTCACGGCGCCGCCGACCCCACGGTAGGCGTCTTCGGCATCGAGGGCAGCAAGCCTGGCGCGGCCGCGGCCGCCGTGTACATGAGCCACGCCGCCATTCGCCCGAACCGTGAGGGTTACGGAAAGCTCCTCGAGCAGTGCATCTTCTCGAGCAAGAAGCTGTACTGCCGCTTGCGCACCATGGCGCGCCCGAGCGATCCGTTTCGAATCGCTTTCGTGCAGCGGCTGCCCGCCGAGCGGGCAGGCCGCCCACAGCACGAGATCGAGCAGCAGTTGGCCGACGTGCGCAGCTGGTTCGTCGGCAAATCGAACGACCAGATCGTCAAAGGCAAGCACTACGACTTTTTTCGCCAGCTGGGCAGCGATCAAACCATCTTGACCTGGGCCGTCAATTTCAAGAACCCGGACGGCAGCTGGAACCAAGACGTGGACAAATTGAACGCGCTGAACGGTGCCCTGTACAGCACCTTCAGCATGATGCCGCTGCCGAACGGAGAGCTGAAGAAGCCTTCCGATGTCGAGCTGATCGTGACGTCCTCGGACTTTGCGGTCTCGAGCTACGGCGCCCCGTTCGTGCAGGACTTCTTGGCACGCCTGGGCGTCAAGACCACGCCCCAGCAGCTGAACGACCCGGCGTTTCCGCCAATCGCCTTCAACATCAGCACGCAGATGGACCCGTGGTTCACCGAAACCGCCGGCAACCCGCAAGATGGATTCCTCGAGACCATCGAAGACATCATTCGCGCCGAGATTCTGAAGCAGATCAAGCTTGCTGCGGCCCAGAACTCTGGTTAACCAAGCGGGATGGAATACGCAGAAATTCGCGCGAAGGTAGAAGCGGCCTTCGCTGACCGTTCGCTCCTGGCCGACCCCGCCGTCAAGCAAGCGGTGCTCGACACCGTCGCGGCGCTCGACGCTGGCAAGCTGCGCGTCGCCACCTGCGACGAGCCCGGCAAGTGGACGACCCACGCCTGGATCAAGCAAGCGGTCTTGCTCTACTTCGGCGTCGTCTCGATGGAGAAGATGACTGTCGGTCCGTTCGAGTTCTTCGACAAGATCCCGCTCAAGAAGAACCTGGACGAGGCAGGCGTGCGCGTGGTTCCCCCCGGCACGGTGCGCTACGGCTCGTTCATCGAGAAGGGCGCGATCGTGATGCCCGGCTACGTGAACATCGGCGCCTACGTGGGCTCCGGCACCATGGTCGACACTTGGGCCACCGTCGGCTCGTGCGCTCAGGTCGGCAAGGACTGTCACTTGTCCGGCGGCGTCGGTATCGGCGGCGTGCTCGAACCGCCGGGCGCCCAGCCCGTCATCATCGAGGACGGCTGCTTCATCGGCTCGCGCGCCATCATCGTCGAGGGCATGCTGATCGAGCGCGAATCGGTGATCGGCGCTGGCGTGGCGCTCACGGCGTCGACGGCCATTTTGGACGTTACCGGCAGCTCGCCGGTCGAGATCCGCGGGCGCATTCCGGCGCGCAGCGTCGTCATTCCCGGCACCCGCACCCGCAAGTTCCCGGCCGGTGAGTTCCAAATCCCCTGCGCCCTGATCATTGGCCAGCGCAAAGAGAGCACCGACAAGAAGACCAGCTTGAACTCCGCGCTGCGCGATTTCGGCGTCTCGGTCTAAGCCCGCGCATGAGCCTCGCTCAGGACCTGCTCTGGCTCTGCGAAATCCCTTCGCTGATTGGCGAAGAGAAAGCGCTGTGCGACGCCGTGGAGGCGCGGGTCTCGCGCCTCCCGCTGGCGGCGCCGGTGCGTCGCTACGGCGACTCCATCGTAGTGCCCGTGCGGCGGCGCAGCGGCGGCCCGCACGTCGTCCTGGGCGGGCACTTCGACGTGGTGCGCACGGAGCACGAAGGCGTGCCGCGCATCGAAGGTGACAAGCTGTACGCGCCCGGTGCCGCCGACATGAAGAGCGGCCTGGCCTTGATGTTGGCGTTGGCCGAAGGCTCCAAAGCGTCCAGCTGGCCCGTCGATCTCACGCTCGTCTTTTACGCGCGCGAAGAGGGCCCCTACGCCGAGAACGAGCTCGGGCCGGTACTGGCCGCCGACGCGGAGCTCACCCGGGCCAGCATCGCCGTGATGCTGGAGCCGAGCGACAACAAGCTGCAGCTAGGCTGCGGCGGCTCGCTGCACGCCGCCGTGCGCTTTCGCGGCAAGACCGCGCACAGCGCTCGCCCCTGGCAGGGCGAAAACGCCATCCAAAAGAGCGCCGCTTTGCTGGCGCGCCTGAGCGCTCTAGAGCCCGTGACCGACGAGCGCGACGGCCTGGTCTGGAAGAACGTGATCAGCGCCACCATGGCCAGCGGCGGTCGCGCTCGCAACATCATTCCCGACGTTTTCGAGCTCAACCTGAACCACCGCTTCGGCCCCAGCACCACGCTCGAGCGTGCCAAGCAAAACGTGCGCGACGTCGTGGCCGGCGAAGCAGACGTCGAGTTCGTCGACGAGTCACCGTCGGCGCCGCCGCTGCGCCATCACCCGCTGGTCGCGGCCTTGGCGGACAGCGGCGTGCTCGCCGTCGAGCCCAAGCAGGCCTGGACGGACGTAGCGCGCTTCGCCGCGCTGGGCGTTCCGGCCGTCAATTTTGGCCCGGGCGTGCAAGCGCAGGCCCACCAAAAGAACGAATGGACGCTGCTGCCTTCGTTAGACGTCGGCCTCGGCGTACTAGAGCGCTGGCTCGGCCGCATTGGGAGCGCCTCAGCATGAGCAAACGCGACGCACTAGCGCTGGTACTCGGCTGTTTGGCGCTCGCCAGCTGCGAGCAACGCAAGGACAAAGCGGGTCACAGTCGCAGCGACGCCGTCGCCAGCGCCAGCCAAGAAATGAGCGGTCCTTCGCTGCTTTCGAGCGATCGCTTGGGGCCCGCGCTCGAAGCCCTGCAAGCCAAAGCCGGCGGCAAGATCTTGCGCCTCGAAATTCGCGCGCGCGAGCTCACCTTACAAGCCGAGGACGCGAGCAGCCCCGGCGCCGTGCTCGAGCTGCACTACCGCGACGGAAAAATCGGTGAGCCCGAGCACGCCACACTGCGCGGCAAAGGGCAGCTCAGCGACAACGTGTTCGACCTCAGCGAGCTCAAGCTCGAGGCCATTCCCGAGCTGGCGCGCGAAGCCGTGCGCCGCATCGACTCCGAGAACGGCAGCGTCGACATGGTGCTGGTGCGGCGCAACCTGCCCGACACCGACGAGGTGCGGCTGCGGGTGTACGTGAAGAGTCCGAAAAAGGACGGCTACATCGACGCCGACCAGTCCGGGCAGCCTCTGTAACCACACGTAATCAGTTCGCTTTTCGAAGCAGCGCGCGCCCCTGTAAGGCGCGGCGGTTTGGCGCGTTTTCAGGGCAACTCGCTCATCGAAAGGCCCGCCATGACCCGTACCGCCCTCGCTTCATGCACCGCTCTCCCGCTGCTGACCCTCACCGCGCTGCTGGGCTCGGCGTGCTCGCGAGCCTCCGCGCCCGACGCTTCTCACGCTCGAGAACCGCACGGTCCGGCGCCCGCTCACGCGAGCCCCACCAGCGCTCCTGGCGACGTAGCGCGCTCCGAGGGCTACAGCTCCGCAGAGAAGAGCGCCTCGGCTCCGCCGGCCCCTGCCGCAGCCCGTGACTCCGGCGGCTCTGCCGACGGCGCCTTCCGTCCTTCCCCCGCGCCGCCGCGCGAAGAGCGCCCGGGCCTCGGCACCGAGTGGGGCGAGACGCGCGACAGCCGCGTGTCATCGGCCCCGTTCGAGCGCCAGGACTATTCGACGCCGCTCTCGACCGCCAGCTTCTTCTACAACGACGAGTCGGGCGTGCGCGCCATGCTGGGCTCGAGCTACTGGGACCGCCGCACTGACGGCATCAGCACCGCGCGTGGCGCCATCACGATCCGCGTCGTCGACGACAGCGGCTCGCCCTTGCCGACGTTCTCGGCGGGCGGCCGGAGCTACGTGCTGGGCAACGACGGCGCTCGTTACGCCATTCGCATCGAAAACCAAACCGGCGCGCGCTTCGAAGCCGTCGCCACCGTCGACGGGCTCGACGTCATCGACGGTCAGCCGGGGTCGTTCGAGAAGCGCGGCTACCTGGTCGCGCCGTGGTCGACGGTGGAGATTGACGGCTTCCGTCGCAGCGAGGCACAAGTTGCCGCGTTCCGCTTCGGTAAGGTACGGGATTCGTATGCCGCCAAGCGCGGTAGCGATCGCAACGTGGGCGTGATTGGCGTGGCGGTGTTCCAAGAGCGCGGCTCCAGCTGGCCCTGGACGCAGCGAGAGCTTCAGCGCCGTGACTCGGCCGACGCCTTCCCGGGCCGCTTCGCCCCCGCGCCTTGAACAACTGGAGGCGCCCGACTAGCATCGCCCGCGTGCTGCGACGGGATTTGATCTGCAGTTTGGGCTTGCTCGGCGCGCTGCCCCTGGTGACCGCCGCTTGCAAAAAGGGCGATGGCGCCGCCGCGGGTGGCGCAGCTTCGGAAAAAAAGCTGCGCATCGCCGTCGTCCCCAAGGGCACGACGCACGAGTTCTGGAAGGCCGTACACGCCGGCGCCGTCAAGGCAGCCAAAGAGCTCAACGTCGAAATCATCTGGAAGGGGCCGCTCAAGGAAGACGACCTGAAGTCACAGGTCGACCTGGTGCAGAGCTTCACCGCGCAGGGCGTGGCCGGCATGGTGCTTGCGCCGCTGAACGACTCGGCGCTCGTGGCGCCGGTCAAGGCCTCGGTCAAGTCGGGCGTGCCGGTGGTGATCTTCGACTCGGACCTCAAGGGCAGCGACCACACCAGCTTCGTCGCAACCGACAACGTGGCCGCGGGGCGCTTGGCGGGTGAGAAGCTTGGCGCCTTGCTGGGCGGTAAGGGCAACGTCGTGGTCTTGCGCTACCAAGAAGGCTCGGCCAGCACCCGCAACCGCGAAGAAGGCTTCCTGGAGGCCATCCGCAGGTTTCCCGACATCAAGCTGGTCAGCGACAATCAGTACGGCGGCGCCACGACCGAGACCGCGTTCGCCGCCAGCGAAAACCTGCTGATCGCCCAGAACGCCGGCAAAGGCCAGCTGCAAGGCGCCTTTTGCCCAAACGAGTCGACCACCTTCGGCATGCTGCTGGCGCTCGAGAAAGCCGGCCTCGCTGGCAAGCTGCGCTTCATTGGCTTCGACTCTTCGAGCAAGCTGGTCGAGGGCGTAAAGGCGGGCAAGATTGACGGGCTGGTGCTGCAGAACCCGTTCAACATGGGCTATCTGGCGGTCAAGACGCTCACGGCTCACCTGCGCAAGGAAAAGGTCGAAAGCCGCATCGATACCGGCGCTTCACTGATCGACAAGGCCAACATGGAACAGCCCGAGATGAAGGCGCTGCTCTCCCCGCCGCTCGCCGAGTGGCTGGGCTCTGCGCCGTGATGCGGCTGGAGCTGCGGCAGCTCGAGAAATCCTTCGGCGCGGCGCGCGCGCTGACCGGCGTGAACCTGTCGGCGTCGGCCGGCGCGGTGCACGCGGTGCTGGGCGAAAACGGCGCCGGCAAGAGCACGCTGATGAAGCTGCTGTCGGGAGCCGAACAGCCCGACGCCGGCGAGCTGCTGCTGGATGGCGCAACCTTTCGGCCCAAGAGCCCCGAAGCCGCGCGGCGCGCTGGCGTCTCCATCGTCTACCAAGAGCCGCTTTTTTGCGCCGATTTGAGCGTGCGCGAGAACATCTTGCTCGGCAGCGAGCCACGCCGAGGCCTGTTCATCGACGCGCGCAGGAGCCGAGAGATCGCCGAGCGCGCGCTGAGCCAGGTTGGGGTCGTCAACGCCTTTGGCATCGAGACCCCGCTGCGCCAGCTGTCACCCGCCGATCGCCAGCTGGTCAGCATTGCTCGCGCGCTCTCGAACGCCGACTGCAAGGTGCTGATCTTGGACGAGCCGACCAGTGCCCTGACTGGCGCCGACACCGAGCGCCTGTTCGAGATCGTGCGCCGCCTATCGAAGCGTGGCGTGACGGTGCTCTACATCTCGCATTTTCTGGAAGAGGTCGAGCGCATCGCCAGCGAGTACACGGTCTTGCGCGACGGTCGCTCGGTCGCGGCCGGACGCGTCGAAGGCACCACCCGCAGCGACCTCGTGAGCTTGATGGCGGGGCGCACCGTGACCGAGCTGTTTCCTCGCTCGGAGCGCAGCCCTGGCGAGACCATCCTCGAGCTGCGCGAGCTGTCCGGGCGGCGCTTGCCGCGCGGCGTGAGCCTCAGCTTGCGGCGCGGTGAGGTCGTGGGCATCGCGGGTCTGGTCGGCTCGGGCCGAACCGAGCTTTTGCGAGCCATTTATGGGCTAGACGCGCGACGGGCCGGCCAGGTGTTGGTCTCGGGCAGCAGCGCCCCGGCCGCGCCGGTGGCGCTGTCCGCGCGGAAGGTTGGGCTGTTGTCCGAAGATCGCAAGGGCGAAGGCTTGGCTGAAAGCCTATCGATCGCCGAGAACATCAGCTTGTCTGGTACGACCAAGCTGGGGCCGTGGGGCTTGGCGTTGCCGGCCCGCAGCCAGCAAGCTGCTTTGCGCTGGATTGCCAAGCTGGGCGTGCGCTGCCGCGGACCCGAGCAGCGTGTGCGAGCGCTGTCGGGTGGCAATCAGCAAAAGGTGGCGCTCGCGCGGCTGCTGGAGCAAGACGTCGATGTCTTGCTGCTCGACGAGCCGACGCGCGGCATCGACGTCGGCAGCCGGGCGGACATTTACCGACTGATCGACGAGCTGGCCGCGCACGGCAAAGCCGTCTTGATGGTTTCGAGCTACATGCCGGAGCTGATTGGCATCTGCGATCGCATCGCCGTGATGGTACGCGGGCACTTGGGCCCGGCGCGCCCCGTGGCAGAGCTGACCGAGCACGCGCTCTTGTTGGAGGCGACGGGATGAAGACGCTCTTGGCCAGCTGGCTCAAAAAGCCGTGGTTCGGCCCGCTTTTGGCGCTGCTTTGCGTGTACGCGCTGTTCTCGGCGCTCACGCCCGATACGTTCCTGCGCTCGCTCAACCTGGTTACCATGCTCCGGCAAACGGTCGTGGTGTCCATCGCCGCCATCGGCATGGCGCTGATCATCATTCATGGCGGCATCGATCTATCGGTCGGCTCCACCGTGGCCTTCGCCACCGTGGTCGCGGCCAAGGCATTGCAGGGCGGCGCTGGCCCCGGGACAGCCGCGCTGACGGCCTTGGCTGTCGGAGCCTGCGCGGGCGCCTTGAACGGCGCCCTGATCGTGGGCCTGCGCATCACCCCGTTCATCGCCACCTTGGGCACTATGACGGCCCTGCGGGGTATCGCCAAAGGCCTGGCGGACGAGCAAAAGATCGACGCTCCAGCGCGCGGTTTGGACGACCTGATGGCCGTGCTACCCGGCGAGCGCTTGGTGCCGCACGGCGTGTGGCTGGCGCTGGCTGCAGCCGTGGTGTTTGCGCTCTTACTCGGCTACACCCGCCTCGGCCGCCACGCCGTGGCTATCGGCTCGAACGAGCTGACGGCTCGCTTGTGCGGCGTACCGGTCGCCAGAGTGCGGCTAGCGGTGTACACGCTGGGCGGTCTTTTGGCTGGTTTGGCCGGAATCTTGGAGTTTTCGACGCTCACCGTAGGCGATCCGACCGACTCCGTTGGCCTCGAGCTCGAAGCCATCGCGGCCGTCGTGATCGGCGGCGGCTCGCTTTCGGGCGGGCAAGGCTCGGTGGCAGGCACCCTGATCGGCGCGCTGCTCTTGACCGTGATCAAGGCCGGCTGCACGCACCTGGGCATGCCCAACTGGATTCAGGAAATCCTCACGGGCGCGATCATCGTGGTGGCCATGACGCTCGACCGCGTGCGCCAAGCGGCGCGCGATTAAGACCTCGCCGAACGTCGGCTAGTAGCCGTTCGTTTGGCGCTGAACCAGCGTGATGCCGGTCAAGATACCGGGCGTGAAGGTCCCGGCAGACACGAACGGGCCGTGGCCCTGGTAGCCGCCGATGTTGCGCGCGACCTCGCAGGTTTCGTTCGACTCGCACAGGCCGTCGTTGTCGCCAACGCCGTCTTCCAGAAGCTCCCAGGCGTGCTGCAAGAAGACCGAGTCGCAGCGGTTGGGGGTCGCGGCGACGAACACCGAACCAGGCACGCGAGCGTCACACGCGGCTTGGTCGGCTGGAGCGTTGTTGGCGATGAACCATTCGTGGGTGCGCACGTCGTTGCCGGTGGGCAAAGCGTTGCGGTTGCGCAGCAGCGTATCGGTCGATTTGAGGGCCAAATCGAGGATGGAGCAGCTGGCGGTGCCGGTACACGGTCCACGCGCGGTCAGGTCCGGAAAGCCGGCGCCGGCGCGGATGAAGCGCCGGGTGTCACTCGCAAACGTCGTAAAGCTGGTGATGGTGTCGTAGTTGGCCGAGCCGGTGGCGCCGTTGGGGTTGGTCGCGTCCGACACCAAGCCGACGATCGAGCCCAAGACGCTGGCGCCCGTGGTCAGGGTTGCCCCGCTGCCTGCGCAGGTCTTGTCTATCAGACCCGATCCGGTTCCCACGGTACAATCGGAGCCCGTGCCGTTGGGTCCGTTGGTGCCCACGATGAGCTGCTCGCCAAAATCGACGGTGCTGTTGTTGACGTACACGCTGCCGTCGTTGTTGTGCGTCGACGCGAAGTTGCGAATCTGCGGCGGCACGAAGACCTGACTCAGGAAGTATAAGCCATAGCTCGTGTCGAGAGCCAGCGCGTCCTCGATCAACGCGGCGTAGCTGCCGGTGTAGAATCCGATGTCTTCGGTCGCCGCGACCGTCACGCCCTGCAAGATGTTGGCGTTGCCGTTGTACTGCATGCCGTAGCGGCACGACACCGTCGTCACATCCTGAACGCGACCGAACGGGTTATTGTTGGCGATCAGCACACCCGTGCCAGTGGTAATGCTCGTGCCTTTGCCGCACGAAATGCGCGCGTGCTGCAAAACAGCGCGGCTTCCGCCGAGAAACACGCCGTTAGCACCAGCGCTGCCCACGTGAATGTCTACGAGACGGCCGTCGTCACCTTGGTCGACCGAAACGCCGACGCCGACGGCGCCGTCCACGGTGATCGATTTGAACACGACGCGATCACTGTTGACGGCCACGAGACCACCACCGCCATTGAGGCCCGCGGTGCCGGCGCTCGCGATCTTCACGTTCTCGACCCGAGCATCGTCGCACTGACTCAGCTCGATGCCACCGCCTGCGTTCTTGCTCGTGGTCACGTCGCGAATCTGAACACGCGGATTCACGCCTTGCGTTAGGTTGATGGCACGGCCGCCAGTACCATTGATGGTGGCCCGCTCCACGGAGCAGTCCGCGCACGAGTTGAGGTAGATGCCGTCCAGGCCCGCGCTCGTCAAAGCCACGTCGCTCACCTGCAGGCCGCTCGCGCTGCTTGCACCGATGATCCCGCGCCCAGCGGTGGACGTAACATCACGAATCACGCTGGCGCGCGTCTGGCTGAGGTCGAGCGCCCCCGCATTGCCTGTGCCCGCCGACAGCGCCGTGAACGATATGTTGCGCGCGACCTGAAAGCCGTTGGTGCGCGCCGACAGCCCCGAGAACTGCGCCTGCAAGGTGTACGCGCCTTCGTACCAGTTGAACCCGCCTCTACCCGTGAAACGGAAGTCGGTCACCGTCGCGCCCGGAACCGTGGCAAGGCCTATCTTCCCTGTCTTACCAGTGCAGTTCGCGCTGGAGGACGCCGCGTCTAGCAGAAAAATGGTGTGCTCGGCGCCCACGTCCGCCGTACAGCTCGTGCCAGCCAGATGCGCGACTGGGTTTTGCCACCACGCGGCAGGCTCGGAGCTGCCGAGCGGCTCGTCGTCGAGCGTGACGGTGACCGAGTTGTTCAGCCAACCGCTATTCGCAAAGTCGAGCAAGCTCGACATGTGCTTGCCATTCTTCAAGCCCGTTGAAACGACCTCGACGCCGACGTCGGCGGCTTGGCAGATCCAGTCGAACGCGCCCAAGCTGTCGGTCACCTCGACACCGGCACAGCTCGCGAGCGTCGGTAGCGCAACCTTTCGCACCTCGCCGCCGTGGACGCACGCATCGTAGCGCGGTCCATCCGTCGCTGCGTCGCAAGCCGTGTCGCTCGCGCTGGTGCGCTCGTCGCCGTCGTCTTTCACGTAGTCGAGCCAGAAGCTGCCATTCGTGGGGTACTTGGCAGTCACGGTCAGCGCCAAAGGCTCCGAAGCGCTGCCGCCAGCGCCCGCAACTGCGACTGGCTCACCCGCTGCGCCGGCCGTAAAGATCGGAGACTTGCCGCCTATGGGCATGCCACCGGTGTTTTGCGGGGACATGCCAGCCATCGGTACCGGCGCTTCACCCGCGTCGCCGAGCGGCGCTCCGCCTTCACCGCCATCGCCCCGCGCGCTGCGCGTTTGGTCGCTCGAACCACACGCGGCCATCAAAGCCCCACCGGCGACACACGACACCCAAAAGCGCACTGAAAGCATGCTCGGCTCCTCCAGCCGCGACCCACCGCCAAGGTGAATCGGGCAAGCTACCAAGCTAGATCAAGAATTCGCCGAGTGCGAGTTCAGCGAGCGTGCGACTACCGCTCTTGAACTCGCGCACAAGCCCACACAGTGCCTCCAATTGCTCCAACTCGCGCGCTGCGCTCGCCGCGCTTCTGGCTAGGGAGCGCGCGGGCAGGTGGCGGGCGCGAGCGTCGTCTTTCGCGTCTTTCAGCTCGGCCGTGAGCTGCCTGACCTGTTTCAGGAGCTCGCGATTGGTGCGCTCGAGCTCTTGGCAACGCGCCAGGGAGTCAACGTTACCCGCGGCCCCAGCAGGCACCGGGGCCTGCGTCGCCTGCCATTCGCTTTCCAGCGTCAGCAGCCGAGCTAGGTCGCCTTGCTCGTAAGCGCGAGTGATTTCCTTCATCACTTCGGTGCGACGCGAGCGCTCGACGTCGGTACGGGCTTGGTCGGGGTGGAGGGCGCGAGCGAGGGTGCGGAAGATTTCGCGCAGGGGGCGGCGCTCTGGGGCGGGTTGTTGCG
>DATAKF010000004.1:0-25100 GCA_036261775.1 Polyangiaceae bacterium
GCCGGCCTAGCCGGCGATTTGGGAGGGGTCGACCGCCCGCAGCCACCGAAGGCGGCGAGGACGGGCGGGGGTGGGCATCAAACCGGAGTCATTGACACGCCGAGCCGCCCGCGCAGCCTACTTTTTCACCACCCTGCTAACCCCTCACTCCTCACCCCCAAGTCGTCCTTACGGCTGCACGATCACGACCGTCTCGGGTTTTCTGAAAAGCGCTTTGCCCGTCTCGCCGGGGCAGCCCCAGCAGGTGGAGAAGTGCACGCGCGGCTTGATGTCTGGGCTGTACGCCAGCGCTACGGGGCCGGGCTCGTTCTGCAAGATGAACGTGGACGCTAGGCGGTACTTGCCGCCTGGCAGCACGTGAAAGGCGGCGACGAACGACGTGGTCTCGCCGGAGCGCGCAGCCACCAGCAAGATCTCGGCGCCTGGCGTCGGGTTCCACAGCAGCGGTGCGACCGTGAAGTCGAAGCCCTTCTTCTCGCCGGGACCGCGCGACACCACCGTGTTCGCGCCCTCCGGCTCGCGGAAGAACTTGATGTCGTGGGCCAGCGACTTCCCAGCCGGATCCGCGGCGAGCGCTTGCTCTAGCTCTTCGGCGGTCAGCTTCGTCTTGGTGAAGATGGGGCCCTGTTTGGGCTCGGCGACGACCGCGGCGTTGGGCGCGCCCTGGCAACACCGAAAGCCGATGTCTTGGCTCTGCGTTGCGCCATCGGTCGGATGGCGCGCTGCGCACCGGTGAGCGGTGCCCGGAGCGCTCTTACCTGCGCCGCGCAGCACGGCCTTGCGCTTGTCGTCGATGGTCACGTCGCCGGCGACCCATTCGGCCGCGGTCGTGCCGAGCCCGAGCACGTCGAAGCCGGTCGCGCAGGTCTTGGCGCCAGCGGTGCAGCTCGGGTCCCAAATGATGCCCGACGGGTACTCGTCCTGCTTGGGGCCTTTGCAGGCGCGCTCCCACTCGACCTCGGTGCACAGCCGTGCGCTGCGTTCAGCGCACAGCCGGCGCGCTTCGTCGCGCGTCTTGCCGAGCAGCGCGGGCTCCGCCGGGTCGTTCGGGTAGGGCAGCCGGTCCATCGCGAACGGCCCCAGCTCGACCTCCTGGTTTTTGGCCTCCAGCTCGGGCACCCGACCGGGATCGCCCGGTGTGCTGCCGGCTCGCAGCGTTCCCCCAGGAATTTGGGCGGTTTGCCGCGCTTGCGGCTCGCTCGTCGGATGACGGGACGAGACGCTGGGGGCCGCCGTCGGACCCGAGCTGATCGGCTTGTTTTGAGACTGCTGTTTTCCGTGACAGCTGACGAGCGTCAGCGCGACCGCGAGGGCGAGGAGATTCCGAGGCGGCGTGGACACGGCTTCCGGCATACTCTCCGGGTATGTCGGTTGTCGAGGCTCGGCGTTGAGCGGCGGTTTTTCCCTCACGGGGCGGGTGCTCGTGCTCTGCGAGGACCCCGATGTGCTGAAGGCCCAGCTCACCGGCACGGGACGCTCGGTGGAGCTCGCCGCTGCGGGGCGGCTCCGTGATCGCGTCTCCACCGACGAGATCACGCCTGCGTGGGCCTGCTACTACTTTGACGCGACGCTCGCTCGTTACTGTTTGGTGGGCCTGGCCAGCGGCGTCGTCGAAGCCGGGCAGGTCGCGGCCGGCGGCTTTCAAGTGCTCGTGGCGGGTGAGAGCTTTGGCTACGGCTCGTCGCGCGAGACAGCCCCGTTCGCGCTGCGCGAAGCCGGCATTCGGCTGATTGTCTGCCGCAGCGTCGAGAAGATCTTCTTACAAAATTGTCAGAACCTGGGCATCTACGTCGTTACCGACTTTGGCTTGCTCACGCGCCTCCTGCAGGGCGGACGGCTCGAGTCAGCGGACTTGCTGCGTGGCCTGGACGGCCTGGGGCGCGACGTGGTGGAAGCGGGCGGGCTCTTCGCCTACAACCAGCTGCGCTTGGCCGGGCAAGTGCCGGGCGCGACGGTGAGCGCGAGCCGTCGGCCGATGACGTTGATCGAGAAAGTGATCGCCGCTCACGTGGTGCGAGCGCGGGGCCAGGTCGGGGTGCCGAGCGTGACGCCGGGCCAGTCGTATTTCATCCGCACGGATCTACGATTTTCGCACGACTACGTTACGGCCATGGCCGACTCGCTGTTCCGCGCCGGCTTTGGCGAGGACGCGCCGGTGGCCGAGCCCGAGAGCCTGGTGCTGTTTCGCGATCACCTCACGCTGCTCGACCAAGCGCTGACGCCGCGGCACCGCGAGCTCAAACTGTACGACCACGCGCTCGAGCTGAAGCACGCGCAAGAGCGCTTCGCGAAGCGTCACGGCGTGACGCTGTACGACGAAGTGCAGGGGCCGCAGGGCGCGCAAAGCTACGGCATTTGCCACAACGTGGTGGTGGACGAGCTGGGGGTCCCCGGGAGCGTGATTGTCGGCACCGACTCGCACACCTGCACGGCCGGAGCGCTCGGCGCCTTCGCGTTCGGCGTTGGTAGTACCGACATGGCCAATGCGTTTTTTACGCGCGACGTGAGGGTGCGCGTACCCGAGACCGTCAAGATCGAGCTGCACGGCGAGCTGCCGCCAGGCACGTGCGCCAAGGACGTCATGTTGACGTTGCTGTCGCTGCCAGAGCAGGCCGCGGGCGTCTTTTCGGGCCGCGTGCTCGAGTTTTGCGGCCCCGGCGTGGCCTCGCTCAACCTCGACGAGCGCGCAACGCTCGCCAACATGTCGGTCGAGGCGTCGGCGTTTACCGGCGTCGTGCCGTTCGACAAGCGCGCGCGCGCCGAGCTGGCGGAGCGACGCGGGGGAGATCTGGACCTGCCACTGGTCGGCTTGGTCTCCGACGCAGACGCGCAGTTCGCGGCCGTCGTGACCCTGGACCTGTCGAAGATCGAGCCGATGTTGGCGTTGCCGGGCGATCCGCGAAACGGCCGCAGTTTGCGTGAGCTGCTGGCAGAACGCAGCGTGCGCATCGACATCGCCTACGCGGGCTCGTGCACGGGCTCGAAGGCAACGGATCTCGACGCCTACGCGGCCGTGCTGTCGGCGGGCCTTCGCGCGGGGCGCCGCGTTGCACCTTCCGTGCGGTTGTTCATCCAGCTCGGCTCGCTGCAGATTCGTCGCTACGCCGAAGAGCGCGGCTACTTGCAGGTGTTCGAAGCCGCAGGCGCGACCGTGCTCGAGCCGGCCTGCGGCGCCTGCATCGGCTCGGGTCCGGGCATCTCGACGCACGCGGGCGAGGTGACGGTCAGCGCGGTCAATCGCAACTTTCCGGGACGCAGCGGGCCAGGACAGGTCTACTTGGCGAGCCCGTGGGTCGTCGCCGAGAGCGCGCTGTGCGGCGAGCTGCGCGCACCCGACGCCAGTCTGAATCAACGGAGCCCCGCTTGAGCAATCGAAAGAAATCGCAAGGCTTCCAGGTTGGCCCCGAAATGTGGGTGCGCATCAGCGTCGTGATTCGCGACGCCGAGGGCGAAGCCGTGCAAGAAGAACCGACCGAGACGAGCTTCGTCTTCGGTTTCGGCTTGGTGTTGCCAGCGCTCGAAGCCGGCATCGAAGGTTGGCCCGAGGGCGCGAAGCGTTCGCTCACGCTCAAGCCGGAAGACGCGTTCGGCGAGCGCGACCCCAAAGCCGTGCTCGAAGTGCTGCGCGACGAGTTTCCCGACGACGTCAGGGAGGGCGACGTCTTCGATGCCGAGGAGGACGACGGCCCCGATGCGCCCGGCGGGATGGTCCTGCTCCGCGTGTTGGAGGTGACCCCCGACAGTGTCATCCTGGACCGGAACCACCCCCTGGCGGGTCAGAAGGTGCGCTTCGACGTGGAAGTTTTGGAGGTCAGGCCGGCCGAGGAGGCGGAAATTTCGGCGGCAGAAGCCGCCATTTTGGCCGAGGGGGGCCCCGAACCGTCGCTAATTCCCGCTGCGAGCTTGCTTCGAGGGGGTACCCGGCGCTACGAGAAGGACCCTTCCGGTGCCTAGGCCGGGACCACGACGGTAAAACGATGCCCATCTCCGACACCCTGAAGAACGACATCCGAGTCCGCGAACGACTCTTGCGCAAGAATCAGCTCACCGACAGCGAGGTCGAGCGTCAAGACGCCGCGCTGCTCGACGTGGAAGACAAGGCCGTGGTGCTGGAGCTCAAGCAGCCCGCGCTGCAGAAGGAGTCGGAGCGCGCCATCGACGGTCCGCGTATCTCGCGTCCCGCCCCGGCTGCTCGCCCCGCGCCCATCCGTCCCTTCGAAGAAGAGGACGACGACGAGGAAGTCCTCGATCCCAAGGCCAAGCCGAAGGTCGTCGCCGCCGTCGTTGCCGCCGACGATGATGAAGAGAACGAAGACGAAGACGACGACGACGATGACGATGACGATGACGAGGCTGAGAAGCCCGAGGGAGAGAAGGCGTGAGCGAGAACGGGGAGCACGATGCCGCTGAGCGCGCCTACTCGGAGCACGCTCAGGCCAAAGAGCTCCCCGCTGTCGACTTCTTGAACTTGGTCGTGTCGATGAGCCACTCGGCTCTCCTGCATCTGGGCGACGCTCCCGATCCAGCCACGGGCGGGCTCGAAAAGAACCTGCCCTTGGCCCGCCAGACCATCGATTTGCTGGCAATGTTGCAAGAAAAGACCCGCGGCAACCTGACCGGAGACGAGGAGCGCGTGCTGTCGCAGGCCGTTTACGACCTGCGCATGCGCTTCGTCGAGGTTGCGCAGGGCAAGTGAAGCGCGGGCACGGCTACCTAGCGCTGATCGTCGCGGCGGCGTTGCCGCTGACGAGCGTGGCGTGCAAGCGGCCAACGCCTGCGCCGAGCGGTAGCTCGCCGACGGCCGCGCCATCGGGCGCCATCATCGTTCAGGGCGCGCCGATCGTGAACAACGCGGTGCAGGTCGTCGCGCCGCCTGGCATTCAAGCTCCCGCCAGCTTCGCCGATCTCGCGGCCAAGGCAGATCCTGCCGTCGTGTTCGTGAAGACGCTGCAAGAGCGGCGCGGCATCACCGGGCGACGCCAGGTCGTGGGAGAGGGCGTCGGCAGCGCGTTCGTGTACGACCCGAATGGGCTCATCATCACCAACAACCACGTGATCGACGGAGCCAGCGAGATCTACGTGGTCTTCGGGCGCAAGCGCCAGGTCAAGGCCACCATCGTGGGCAAGGACCCGCGCACCGACGTGGCCGTGCTGCGCGTCGAAGAGAAGAACTTGCCGTTTTTGCCGCTGGGCGACTCGGAAGCCGTACGCGTAGGCGACTGGGTCGTGGCCATCGGTAACCCGTTCGCGCTTTCGCACACCGTGTCCGCCGGCATCATCTCTGCGCGGGGCCGCACCATCCAGGACGTGAAAGGCCTGGACGAGTCGGGCTACTACGACTTTCTGCAGACCGACGCGAGCATCAATCCGGGCAACTCCGGCGGGCCGCTGCTCGACACCAGCGGGCGCGTGGTTGGCATGAACACGGCGATTCGGCGCGCCGCCAACAACATCGGCTTCGCGATTCCGGTCAACATGATCAAGGAGCTCTTGCCGCGGCTGCTCGCCGACGGGCAAGTGAAGCGAAGTGCCATCGGTGTAGTCGTCGGACCCTTGATGCCCGAAGATCGCGAACGGCTGAAGCTGCCCGAAGAGTCGGGCGTGCTCGTTACGGTCGTGGTTCCGGGCGGCCCCGCCGAGAAAGCCGGGCTAGTCGTCGACGACGTGATCTTGTCGTTTCAAGGTGAGGCATTGCCGGGTCCCGATCGCCTGCGCTGGGTAGCAAGCCTGGCCGGCGTGGGTAAGACGGTAACGCTGCGCGTCGCGCGCGGCGGTCGCCTGTTCGACCTGCAGGTAAAGCTCGACGCCTTGCCCGAGCGTCCCGCTTCGAGCGCCCCGCTCGAAGCTCCCGAAGACGACGAATAGGCCCCGGGCGAACGCAAGAAGGCGGGAAGTCAGAACGAGAGAAGGGTTTCTTGGTTTGGGGCAGCCCCAAACCAGAAATGCCCTTCCTCTGGTCCTTCCCGCCTTCCCGCCTTCCTGCCCTCGTGCTGGCGTGGGGAGATTGCGGGGAGGGGGTGCGTATGACGACGGGAGATGTCCCAGAGTTTGCTTGTCCCCCGGGGTTTCTTTGGGGATTCGGAGTTGGCGTCGGCCACCGTCGAGATCCCCCGTGATCGAAATGTCAGAGGGGTGAATAGGGGGGACCAGGCGGCGTCCAACCGGCTGGAGCGTGAAAACGAATCCGAACACGACATGCGGCTCATCCTGCGCGCCCAAGGCGGCGACAGCGGTGCGTTCCGGCAACTGGTCGAGCGGCACCAGCGCCGCGTGTTCGCGATCGCGCTCGGCTTGGTGCGCGACGAGCAGGACGCCCGGGAGATTGCCCAGGAAGCCTTCTTGCGGGTGCACAAAGGCCTGCCGCAGTTTCACGGTGGCTCCAGCTTCTTTACCTGGCTCTACCGCATCGTCACCAACCTCTCCATCGACCTCATGCGCAAGCCGTCGCGGCGCGAGGCCGAGTTGCACTTCGCGCTCGAGGCTGACGAGGGCGAGTCTCCGCTCTTGCCCGCTTCCGACGCCGACCCCTTCGACGTGGTTCGTCGCGGTCAGCTCTCGCTGCGCATCCAGCACGCGCTCGAGCAGCTCCCCCCTTACCACCGCGGGGTCATCCTGATGCGCGAGGTCGAGGGCATGAGCTACGAAGAGATGGCGGAGGCCATGCAAGTCTCCAAGGGCACCATCATGAGCCGGCTGTTCCACGCGCGGAAAAAGCTGCAGCGCGCGCTGTCCGACTGCCACGACGAAGAATGCGCGGGGGTCAAGAGCGCGTGAAAGCCCAGACGGAGCAGCTGCTTCGCTACCTCGACGGCGAAATGACCGCCGCCGAGGCCGACGAATTTCGCGCGCGCCTAGGCGAGAGCCCCGAGCTGCGCCGCGAGCTTCGGGAAATGCAGCGCGTTGGGACGCTGCTGCGTGGCTGGGCCGCGGAGGCCGAAGCAAAAGGGCAAGGACTGCTGGAGCCGACGTTGGCGCGCGTGCAGGCCGCGACCAACCGTCGCGGTCACCAGACGGCGCTGGGCTACGCGCTCGCGGCCGCGTTGGTGTTGGCGCTGCCCTGGTCGCGCCACGTGCCGGAGCTGCAGGCAGCAGCGCCCAGCGCGGCGAAGCTGACACAGGCGGAGCCTACGGCCGCCGCCATCGAGCGCGTGGAGGCGACGGACCGCCAGGCGCAGGTGTTCGTGCTGGGCGGCTCCAGCACGCCGGTGGTGTGGCTGGCCGACGAAGACGACGACGCGGAACAGCAGGACCCGGGCTGAGCATGCGCCGCCTCCTACTCGCATCGGCGATCGGCGTCGTGGCCCTGCTTGCCCTGAGTGGAAGCGCCGACGCCAAGCCCAAGCGCTCGCGCAGCCCCGCCACGTTCACGGCCCACCCGCTGGCAGACGCGCCCGAGAAGCTCGAAACCGTGGTCGAAGTCAGCGTGCTCCACGGCACTCACGAGCAGCAGGAGCCTGATGCCCGCATCGGCAACATGCCGGAGCTCCGCCAGGGGCCGTTCGCCAAGTACGCCAGCTACCAGCTGCTGTCGCGCTCGCAGCTGCGCCTGAGCCGCGGCGGCAAGCGCCAGCTCAAGCTGCCCAACGGTCGGCTGCTGGAGGCGCGCCTCGAAGACATCCTGTCCGACGGCAGCTCGCGGCTCGTCGCCAGCATCAACCGCCCCGACGCCAAAGACTTCTTACCCCTGCTCGAAGTGAAGGCCCGCCCCGGCCAAGCCTTCATCGTCGCCGGTCAGAGCTACAAGCGCGGCATTTTGGTGTTGGTTTTCAAAGTGGTTCGGTAGCTGCTGCTGCACCCGTAAACGTGCCCGTGCCCGTAAACGTGCCCGACGGTCCGTAAGCAACCGCCCGGAACCGTTGGTTTGCAGGCCGAGGTTCCTGGCGCGGGCGTAGCCCGCGCGCGCCGCGCCCAGCTGGGCGCGCAGGCAGGGCCTACCCCACATAAGAAGTCTTACGGACCGTCGGGCACGGGCACGGGCACGTTTACGGGCATGTGGGAGAGAGCTAGCCGACCGGTAACGTGAGCGTGAAGCTCGTGCCCTGGCCGGCGGCGCTCGAGACCTGGATGGTGCCGCCGTGGGCGTCGAGGATGCCGCGGACGATGGACAAGCCGAGGCCGGTGCCGCGGCCGTCGATCTTGGTCGTGAAGAACGGCTCGAAGATTTGCGGCATGGCTTCGGCGGGGATCCCGCTGCCGGTGTCGCTCACGTCGATGCGCAGGCTGGCGCCCGAGTCGGCGCTGCGCACGCCGATGCGCAAGACGCCCCCGCGCTCGCCCATGGCGTGGGCGGCGTTGGTGAACAGGTTGACGAACACCTGCGTCAACTGGCCTGGAATGCCCACCAGCCCCGGCAGCGGCTCGGCGAAGTCGCGCTCGACCTCGACCTGGCCGTCGGCAAACTCATGCTCGCAGAACACCAGCGCGCGCTCGATGACTTCTTGGATCTGGACGGGCCCGCGCGAGTCACCGGTGGGGCGGGCGTAGGCCACCAAGTCACGGGTAAATTTGAGGATGCGCTCGGCGGCCTCGCCGATGCGGCGCACACGCTCGGCGTCCTCACCGAGGTTGGAGCTCGGGTCGTTGCCCAGCTTTTTCGTCAGGTAATCCGAGTAGGCGATGATGGACATGAGCGGGTTGTTCAGCTCGTGCACCACGCCCGCCACGATTTGGCCGAGCGACGCCAGTTTTTCGGTTTGGATGACCTGCGCCTGCAAGCGATGAAAGTTGCGCACCGACTCTTCGGCGCGTGCGTAGGTGTGAAGGCGGTTCAACGCGGCACCCAGCACGGTGGCAGCCTGCTCGGCCATCTCGCGGCGCAGCGGGTTCAGGGGCTCGCTCATGCCCTCGCGCGCTACGTGGAAGGTGGAGCCTGAGGTGCCTGAGCCGTCGTCGAGCTCGTAGATGCGCTCTTCGGAGTAGGTCGGGAAGAGGCGCGACGGATCGCGCTCGGGCCCACGCCGCATGCCGGGGCCGAGCCGGTACAGCACCACCGGCTCGGCGCGACCGGCCTGCACCATGCAAATGCCCAGCGCGGCGCCCGGAAACAGTAGCGCGACGCCGTCCAAGAACATGCGCCCGAGGTCTTCGCAGGCGATGTCGATCGGCAAGGTCGTCGATAGGCGTAGCAGCACGTCGCGCCAAGGCTCGGCAATGGGCGCCTCCGAGGTGCGGCGCGTGCCGGACGGCGCCGGACGCGTCTCGCGCGCGTCGGGCAGGTCCACGCTGCCCGGCGGCGGCGTTGCGGCGTCTGGGTTGCGGCTCATGTTAGACGTCTTTTGCCCCCGGTTCGGTGCCACTGGCCTTCTCCAAATCCAAAATCTTGGCTCCGCCGACGTAACTCTTCGTCTCGTACTTGGTGATCTTGCCGACCTTGCGCACGATCTCGGCCATGCGCTCCGACTCTCGGATGATCACGGCGGCGGCGCTGGACAGCTGCGGCTCGTTCTCGAGCTTGCGCCGGAGCAGCTCGGCGTAGCCGATCACGCTGGTGAGCGGCTGGTTCAGCTCGTGGGCGGCGGCGCCGGCCAGCTCGGCGACGATGGCCATGCGCTCGCGTCCGCGCAGCTCTTCTTGCGCGCGCTCCAGGCGCTCTTGCATGCGCAAGCGCTCGCGAATGTCGGTGAAGATGCCGACGCTGCCGATGGGGCGGCCGTTGTCGAGCACCAGCGAAGCCGACAAAGTGACGGGGATCTGGCCGCCGTCGGAGCTGAGCATGTCGACGCGGTAGTCTTCGAGGCGGCCGTAGCCGCTGATCTCGGGATCGCGGATGCGACGCATGATGTCGCGCGCAACGCCCGGCGGATACAGCCGCTCCACCCGCATTTTGCCGACGACGTCGCTCGGTGAGTAGCCGAAGATACGCGCGGCGGCGCGGTTGAAGAGCAGCACGGTGCCCTTCAGGTTGGCCGACACGATGCCGTCCACCGAGCTGTCGATGACGCGCTCCAGGAACTCTTTGGTTTGCTTCAGCTCGATGGCCGTCTGCCGTTCGAGCGTGACATCGCGGAAGGTGCAGAGCACGGCGTCGTCCTCGTGCAGCACCGAGCTGAAGCTGACGTTGATGATGATCGGCGCGCCGCCCTTGTCGCTGATCGTGAGATCGACGCCGCGCGGGTAGATGCCGTCCGAGAAGCCGCGCAGCATGCGATCGCCGCGGTCACGATCGACGTTGGTCACCAAATCGGTGATGCGCAGGGCGGTGAGCTCGGTCTCGCTGTAGCCGATGATTTCGCGCGCGCGGGGGTTGGCGAACAGGATTTGCCCGCTGCGGTCGATCACGATCATGCCGTCGGCTGCGCTTTCGAAGAAGTCGGCGTATCGGCGGAACAGCTGCACGCGCCGCTCGGCTTCCTGGCGAGCGGTGGTGATTTTCTCGGTCTCGGCGCGCAATGACTGCAAAATCCGGGCGTTGCGCAGCGCGATGGCCATGGCGTTGGCCACCGTGGTGACGAGCGACAGGTCGTAGCTGTGAAAGGCTGCGCGTCCCTTGGACCGCAGGAACAGCACACCCATGGGGCCGTGGTCGTGCAAGATGGGTAACAGCGCGAGCGAGTTGAAGCCCGGGGCCGCCTCACGCTGGCGCACGACCTCGAATAGCGGGTGGCGCGCGGCGTCGCGAATGACCAGCGCCTTGCCGGTGCGGAACACCTCGCGGATCTCGGGGTACTTGCCCAGGTCGATGGGCAGATCGCGCAGCTGCTCGTCGTCGCTGGTGGCCAGCACGTAGCCTAAGTCGCCTGACTCTGCGAACAGCACGATGCTGCAGCGATCGACGTGCGCGACCTGCGCGACGCGCTGCACCACGGTGAAGAGGATGTCGCGGATGTCGAGCGTGGACGCCAGCTTCTGGGTCAGCTCGAGCACCGTTTGTTGGTGGCGCTCGCGCTGGCTGATGCGCTCGACGTACTCGCGGACGCGCATTTGTCCGCGCAGGCGCGCGATGAGCTCGGCCGGCCGAAAGGGCTTGTGGACGTAGTCGTCGGCCCCAGAGGCGAAAACGCGCTCGATCTCGTCGTCCGAGTCGAGCGCGGTGAGCACCACGACCGGCACCTCGGCCAGCCTGGGCGATTGGCGGATGTGGTGGAGGATGGCGTAGCCGTCAGGATCCGGCATCACCAAATCCAGCAACACTACCTGAGGCACGTGCTCCGCCAGGTAGGTGAGTGCCTCGCTGCCTGATTCGCAGGCCACGTTGCTGAGGCCCGCGTCCGTCAACGTCTGGCAAAGCACGTGCCGACTGACGGCGTCGTCATCGACGACCAGGATCGTCTCCTCGAAGGCCACGAAGCTCCGAGGGTATCACGGTTGGTGGGGGCCCACCGGAAGTTCAACCGGCTCCCGCCCGCAAACCCACCCGCGAGGGTTCCTGAACGGGGCCCTGCTTTGCGTTCCGTAGGGCTTCTCGGTATATACGGCCGCGTGAGTCGGGTCCCGCCGCACGCCAATGGTGGTCCAGACCTGCCCCGAGCCGAAGAGCTCGAGCAGCTGGAGGAGCTTGGCGACGATGCCATCATCGCGCAGCAGCAGGGTGCTCACGCGCCCAAACCGCGCGTGCAGGTGACCGAAGAGGCGCGCTCGATCGTGATCTCCGATCACCCCGCGCCCGGTTCCAACCCGCCCGCGTCGCCCCGGATCCCAGCCGATCCGTCGAGCCGCAAGCGCTCCGACCGGACCGAGAAGACGGTGGTCATCCGCGATCGTCGTCAGATCGAGGAGCTGCGCCGGGAGATGGCCAAGCGCCGCCCCCCAGCCACGCCAGAGCCGGCCAAAGGACTACTGCTGTGGGTGATTGTGGGTATTGCCGCCTTCGTGACCGGTGGTCTGGTGGCGCTCTTTGCTACCCGTGACGAAGACAGCGCGGCGGCAGCGCCCGTGCCCGCCGCCTCGGTGCTGGCAGCGCCCTCGGTCGCTCCCGCTGTGACGAGTGAACCGCCCTCGGTGAGCATCGACGAGCTGCCCATCGAGGGCGGCAAGAAGAAGTAGCTTCCAGCGCGCTACTCGATGAGCTGCTGCGGCGCCGGTACCACGCTGTAGCCGAGCGCTTTGAGTGGCGCCTCGACGAGCTTGCGATCGCCGACCACCACCACGACTTGGCGATCCACCTCGAGGCTCGTCGCCAAGCGGCTCAAGCTATCGGGCGTCTCGGTTGCGAGCAGGCCGGGGTAGCGCGCGTAATAGTCGAGCGGCAGCGAGTGGAGCCACAGGTCGGCCAGGCTGCTGCCGATGCGCGCGCTGTACTCGAGCCGCGCGCCCACCGACTGCACCAGATCGGCGCGAGCGCGCCCGACCTCGGCTGCGCTGAGCGGCTTGCCCAGCTTGGCGTCTCTGAGCAGGTTCAGCTCCTTGAGCGCTTCCTTGAGGGCGTCCGCCGTCACGTCGCTGCGTACGCTGGTGGCAATGTACAGGGCGCCCCAGTGCGCGGTAGCGACGTTCTGAGCGCGCGCGCCATAGGTGTAGGCGTGCTCCTCGCGCAGGTTGAGGTTCAGGCGCGAGGTAAACAGGCCGCCAAATAGCGTCGTCAGCAGCTCGCGCTGCTCGAAGCCCGGGTCTCCGCGCTTGGGTTGCGGCTGCGCCAGCGCCAGCGCCGATTGCACGGCGCCGGGCTTGTCGACCAGCAAGATTTGCTTGGCCTGTGGCGCGGCGGGCGCCGTGAACGGCTGCTCGAGGCGGCTCTGTCCGCGGCTCAGCTTCTTGAAGGCGCGCTCGGCGCTCTTTTGCAGCTTGGCGAGGTCTACGTCACCGACGACGATCAAGGTCGCGTCGCCGGCCAGGTAGGCTTTGCGGTGGAACTCGGCGATGTCCTTGATGGTCAGCTTTTGGACGTCGGCCAAGCTGCCGCTCACCGGGCTGCCGTGCGGGCTGCCGAGCAGGGTTCCCAGCGCTACGAGCGAAGCTAGCCGTTCGGGGGCTTGGCGCTCGGCGCGTAGACCGTCGAGCCATTCCTGCTGCACGCGCTCGAAGTCAGCGGGTAGAAAGCCAGGCTCGGTCACGACCTCGCCGAGCAACTCGAGCGCGCGATCCAAATCGGCGGTCAGAGCAGAGAGCGAAAGCGACGACGAGTCGCGGCCGGCGTCTTCGTCGAGCGTGGTGCCCAGCTGCTCGATCTCTTCGGAGAGCGCGAGGCTGGGGTGCTTCTTGGTGCCTTCGGTCAGCATGCGCGCGGTCAGCGCTGCCAGCCCGCTCTTGCCAGTCGGGCAGGCCGCTGCGCCGTGGCGGAAGACCAATGACAGGGACGCTACCGGGAGCGGCTTTCTTACCAGCATCAGCGAGAGGCCGTTCGACAGCTTGGCCTGCTCGGGCTGGGGAAAGTGCAGCTCGGAGGCGGCGCCGGCGGGTGGCCGCTCATTGCGCCACGGCTCGGGATCGGGAGGGAGCGCGGCGGGCGCTGCGCTCGGCTTGGGCTGTGGCAGGGCCTCGGCCTTGGGTGCGGGCGCGCTGCCGCAAGCGACGCTCGAAAGGCTCAGGAGCAGGATGGCGGCGAGAGATGCGGGCGCCTTCATGGCTTCTTCTCCGTAGCTTTTTGCGCGGCGGGGGCCGTTGGGGCGGCGGCTTTGGGCTGCGTGACGACGGTCACGCGCTTGCTCGGGCTCAAGTGGTCACGCAACACGCGCTGCACGTCGGCGGCGCTCACCTTTTCGATTTGCTCCACCCACTTTGGCAGGTAGCCGGGGTCACCCGTGTAGTGCGCGAAGCGCTGGAGCAGGCCTGCGCGACCGCTCTCACCGCTCGGGCCGTTGAGTAGCTCCAGACTCTTCAGCGTCGACATCAGGATGCGGCGCTTGGCGCGCTCGAGCTCGAGCGGTGTGGGGCCGTTTTTTTCAAGCTTGGTCAGGGCTTCGCTGAGCGCGCCTTCGAGCTCGGCCACGGTCTTGCCCGTCGCGGCAGTCGCGCCCACTGTCACCAGGCCCGAAAGCTGGTTGGAGTCTTGGCTGGCGTTCACTTCGGAGGCGAGCTTCTTCTCGACGACGAGCGTCTGGTAGAGGCGCGTGGCTTTGCCGCCGGCGAGCAGCTGCATTGCCACGTCGACGATCGGATCGTCGGTCGTATAGGCGGGCGGTGTGCGGTAGCCGAACGTGACCTGCGCCAGCTCGACGGGCTCGTCGACGACGTAGCGACCGAAGCGCGCAGGCGGCGCTTTGACTTCGGGCGTCGCCTTCTTGGGGCGATTGGCCAAACCGCCGAAGTATTTCTGAATCGAGGCTTTGACGGCTTCCGTCTCGAAGTCGCCTACGATGGCCAGCGTGGCGTTGCTGGGCGTGTAGTAATCTTTGAAGAAGCCTTTGACGTCGTCGAGCGTGGCCGCCGAGAGGTCCTTCATCGAGCCGATAACGGCGCCGTTGTAGGGGTGCCCGGGGGGAAACAGCGCCTCCACGAGCGCCAGGTAGCTGGGGCCGTAGGGCGCGTTGTCGTAGCTCTGGCGTCGCTCGTTTTTCACTACGTCGCGCTGCACGTCGAGCAGGCCCTGATCGAGCACGTCCAGCAAGTAGCCCATGCGGTCGCTCTCGATCCACAGCACCAGGTCGAGCTGATCGCGTGGCACGGTCTCGAAGTAGTTGGTGCGATCGTAGCTGGTGGTGCCATTGACGTTGGTGGCGCCCACGCTCTCGAGCAGCACGTCGAAGTCACGCCCCACGTGCCGCGAGCCCGAGAACATCAGGTGCTCGAACAGGTGCGCAAAGCCTGAGCGCCCCGGCGCCTCGTTGCGCGGCCCGACGTGGTACCAAATGTTTACCGCAACCAGCGGCAGCGACGGATCGCGCTGCAGAATGACGCTCAGCCCATTGGGCAGGGTCAGCTTTTCGAACGGGATCTCCGGGCGCTTTGCGGCGGCTGTGGTGGGCGCAACGGGCGGCTGAAGCTGTGGCGGCGCGGCTCGCAGCGCGGGCTTCGGAGCTGGCTCCGCCGGGGGAGCCTTGGTTGCCTGAGCGCCCGCGGGCAGCGCGAAGAGGCTGATGGCGGCCAAGAGCAGGGCTTGTCGCATGGCCGTCCGTTCGTACGTGAGTTCAGCTCCGAGAGCGAGCAGTTCCGCCGCGGCCGCGGGGGTGGTACGGGTACCGAACATGTCGCAGCACGGCTCCGGTTTTGGTGGCTACGGTGGTCCTCCTGGAGGCGGTCAACCGCCAGGCGGCGCGCCTCCCGGTTACCCGCCCGGTGGCGGTGCTCCTCCTGGCTATCCACCGCCCGGTGGTCCTCCTGGCGGTGGCTATCCCGGCGGCCCTCCAGGTGGTGGCTACCCTGGTGCTCCTGGTGGTCCTCCTGGTGGTGGCTATCCTGGTGCTCCCGGCGGTCCTCCCGGTGGCGGTTATCCTGGTGCTCCCGGCGGTCCTCCTGGAGGTGGCTATCCTGGCGCTCCGGGTGGTGCGCCCCCTGGTGGCGGTCCTCCTGGCGGTGGCTACGGCGGTCCTCCCGGCGGTGGTTATCCTGGTGGTCCCGGTGGTGCTCCTCCCGGCGGTGCTCCTCCTGGTGGCTATGGCCCGCCAGCTGGCATGTACCCGCCGCAAGGCGGTCCTCCCGGCTACGGTCCACCCGGTGGTCCCGGCTTTCCGCAAGGTGGCGAGCCGCCGAAGAAGTCGAACACGCTGCTCTTCGTGGGCATTGGCTGCGGCGGCTTGTTCTTGCTGTCGCTGATCGGCGCAGGCGTTGCCTTCTACATGGCCAAAAAGGCCACGGAGAACGCCATCGCGGCGGTCAGCGCGGCTGCCGCACCAGGATCTCCGCCCGCAGCCAACGGCGCGACCGATTCGGCGGGTGGACCCGTCAACGGCGCTTGCGCGAAGGCCGCCGAGTGCTGCCGCAAGATCATCCTCAAGAGCAACGCAGGCGCTCAAGCCGAAGCGGGCTGCTTGGCGATGAAGCAGTTCGACGAAGCCACCTGCCAGCAGCCGCTGCAAACCTACCGTCAGTCGGCGAAGCTGCTCGGCGTTAGCTGCGACTGAGCCCAGTCGCTGCCTCGACGATCTCGGCTTCCGAGACGAGCACCAGCTCGGCCGCGTCACCCAGCGGGATGAAACAATCCGCGGCGGTGACGCGGGCCGTTTGCACTTTCGGGGCGCGCTCGCCGAGCCCCGCCAACAGCGCTTCGCTCACGTTGCCGCTGTGACGGGCTTCGTCGACGATCAACGCTTTGCCCGCGCGCTCGGCCTCGCGCACGACGTCGTCCCACGGCAACGGTACGAGCCAGCGCAGGTCGAGCACGCGGGCGTGAATACCTGCCGCGGCCAGCTGCTGGCGCGCTCGCAGGCACATGGCCACTCCGTTGCCGTACGTCACCAAGAGCACGCTTGCCCGATCGCTCGGGTAGACGCGCGCTCTGGCGTATTCGGCTCCGGCGCTGGGTAGGGTCGACAGCCACTGCCCGTCGCCCTCGGCGTACAGATCGCGCCGGTGGTAGAGCGCGATGGGCTCGACTGCCACCACGACGTGGCCGTGCAAACGACCCAGCGCGTGGGCTGTGCGGTACAGGGCGATCGCGTCGTCAGCGCGCGCAGGCACGCACACGGAAATGCCTGGAATGTCCCGCAAGACGCCGAGCGAGTTGTCGTTGTGGAAGTGCCCGCCGAAGCCTTTTTGGTAGGCGAGCCCAGCGACGCGCACCAGCATCGGGTTTTCGAGCGCGCCGCGCGAAAAGTAGCTGAACGTTGCCGCCTCTCCGCGCAGCTGGTCCTCGGCGTTGTGCAGGTACGCCAGGTATTGGATCTCGGGCAACGGGTACAGACCGAGGGTCGCGGCGCCGAGGGCCAAGCCCAAGATGGTCTGCTCGTCGAGCAAGGTGTTGAACACTCGCGCGTGTCCGTGCTTTTCGAACAGACCCTTGGTGGCGCCATACACGCCGCCCTTCTTTGCGACGTCTTCACCGAAGAGCAGCGAGCCCGGATCGCTCGTCAGCAGCTCGCCGAGCGCGTAGCTCACGCCTTGCGCGAGCGTCATGGGCTCGGCGGTCACCTTTGTTGGTCGAGATTTGGCGGCGAATCCGGCCGGAATTGGCCGGCTGAGGCTCGAGGCGACTTCGGCGCGTGTCGTCAGGCGTGGTCGCGTTGCGGCGCGGTCGGCTTCGCGCTTCACGCGAGCTTCCGCCGCGGCGTCGAGCTCCAGCACCGCTGCAGCGTCGAGCAGCCCGGCGCCCACGAACGAGCGCGCCGCGCACCAGAGTGGATCGCGCTCGGCGGCTTGCTCCAGCTCTTGCCGCGAGCGATAGGTCGTGTCGACGTCGCTGCCGGCGTGACCCAGGAGCCGCACGCACGCTAGGTGCAAGATGGCTGGCCTGCGAGCGTTGCGGCAATACTCCACGGCGGCGCTCGCCTGCTCGTAGCTGCCGACAAGGTCCGAGCCATCGGCGGCAAAATAGCGAACGTGGGGCAAGGCGCGCAGCCGCGCCTCCACCCAGCCGGGGGGCGAACGCACGCTGACGCCCAAGCCGTTGTCTTCGCAGACGAACAGCAGCGGCAACGGTTGGTTCTGGTGCGCGACCCAACCTGCTGCGTTGAACGCGCCAAGCGCGCTGCTGTGGTTGACGCTGGCGTCGCCGAAGCTGCACAAAACCAGCGCGTCGGGCGGCTCTTGCGCCAAACCTTGCGAGCGTTTCCAGCCGAGCGCGTAGGCCAGACCAACCGCGCGGGGCAGGTGTGAGGCGATGGTGCTGGTCTGCGGGATGATGCCAAGCGCCTTGCCGCCGAAAAGCTTGTGGCGCCCGTGGCTGACGGGCTCTTCACTGGAGGCGACCAGCGACAGCGCAATGTCGCGCACGTTGTCGATTTCGGGAACCTGACGGGCGCGCTCCAGCTGTAGCGCTGCGCTGCGGTAGTGCACCAGCGACGGATCGGTCGTGCGCGTGAGGCGACCGAGCACCACGTTCGATTCGTGGCCCGAGCTGCCGATCGTGTAGTGCCCGGCGCCGCGCACGCGCAGCTCCAGCGCGGCTACGTCCAGGTGCCGCGCGAGCAGCATGGATTCGAGCAGCTCGCGCGCCGCCGCCGAGTCGAGCGGCGATGGCGGTGACGGCGCGCCTGGCTGCAAGGCCGCAACCTGCGCGCGAAAGCGTGTGACCAGCGCCGTCAATCGCTCGATGGACATTAGTCTTTACTTTCTTACTCGGAGCGGACAATGGACTCCAGGCGGAAAAATCCGCGGCTATTCGTGGCTATTTTGGCTTTTTCTTGCGCCAATTGCTCGGGGGCAATGGCTCGACTCTACGAGTTGGGTTACTTCGAAAGACTCCCCAACTCATGCGCCTCGCCATCGTTGCCGCGTCTTCGTACGAAGAGAACGGCCAAGTTCCCCCGATACCGAACGCAGAAGTCGACGTCGAGCTATTCGGTCGCCGGCTGGCGGAGCCCGACGCGGGCTTCACGGTGCACGCGTTCGACGCCGAGCGCGGCTTGCCGGAGGGTATCGAGGAGCTGGCCCGCAGCTTGGGCGGACGCGCTCGCTCGCTCGTCTTCTACTTCTGGGGCTACGCGCTGCTCTCCGAAGAGCGCGGTCCCACGCTGCTCCTCGATGGCCCCAAGTTGGCACCGTTCACGTTGGCGCGGCTGCGGCGCTTGCTCAGTGAAGTAACGGACGAAGCGCTGGTGGTGCTCGACGCGACGCTGGCCGAAGGTTCGGCGGGCGCGCCGATCGACGTGGTGCGGGCCATGGGCGGCGCGCTGAGCAGCGGCGGGTCGCGCGTCTCCAGCCTGGTCGCTGTCAGACCGCACCAGCACCGGGCTCCGCAGGGGCCGCCGCCGTTTACGGGCCTCGTGCAGATGATCCTGGATGCGCAGTCCGGTAGCCCCAACGCGCTCACGCCTGAGACACTGTTTCGCGCCATGCAGGCCGAAGAGGTGATGTTCGCCGACATCCCAGCGGCGGGCTGCTTCTTGGCCCAGAATGACTTCGTGGTCGTGCCGGGTGCGGCTGCGCTCAGCATTCCGCCGCCCGTCAACACGCCTGCCGCGCGTCCCTACGGCGAAGCCGAGGAAATTACGGCCAAGCGCGCGATCGCGTTGCCGCCTCCGCCGCCCCCGCCGCAGCTGGTACCGCCACCGCCACCGCCACCGCTTGCGGCGCCACCTCCGCTGAGCGCGCCGCCCGTTCCGCTCGCGGCGCCCCCGCCACCGCTCGCAGCGCCCCCGCCACCGCTCGCGGCGCCCCCGCCACCGCTCGCAGCGCCCCCGCCACCGCTCGCAGCGCCCCCGCCACCGCTCGCAGCGCCCCCGCCACCGCTCGCGGCGCCCGCACGTCGCGTCTCGCCTCCGCCCGCGCCCGTGCGATCCGCTTCGATGCCGCCTGCAGCGCAGGCGACCGGGAAAGAGCACGGTCCCGAAGATCCGGAAGGTTATCGCTTCCTCCTGCGCCACTTCGAGCGCAAGGGCGACGCCGACGCAGCCTACCGCGCGGCGCTGTGTCTCGACGCGCTGGGGGAAGCCGACATCAACGAATCGATGCTGGTCAGCACGCATCGCCCGGAGGGCCTGCAGGCCGTGCGAGGTACCTTCTCGTACGCCGACTGGAACGAGCGGCTCTGTGTCGGCGTCGCGCAGCCGGAAATCACGGCGCTTTTGCGCTGCATTGCGCCCGTCTTGCCGCGCGTCGGTTTTCCGCACGTGCGCCGGCTGCGCCGCGAGGTGGTCCTGCCCGACGACGCGCGCCAGGAGCTGGACAAGAGCACCACGACGCTCGCCAAGACCCTGCACTGGGTGTCGCGGCTGCTTTGCGTACCCGTCGCCGAGCTTTACGTGGTGCCGGAGTTGCCTGGCACGCTCGGTCTCACGCCTGCTGCCGACCGCCCGCTAGTGACCTGCGCGCGCTCGCTGGGCAGCGGCTTCAGCTTGCCCGAGCTGGTCTTTCTGTGGGCGCGCGAGCTTGCGTTCGCGCGGCCCGAGGAGGCAGCGCTGTGTTACTTCGACGGCCCGGGCGAGCTTTCGCAGCTGGTGCAAGCGTGCCTGGCCGTGGGCGGTGCGATCAGCATGCGCGCCATCGACGGTGACGCCAAGCGCGTCGTAAGCTCGCTGAAGCGCGAGGTGCGGGGGGCCGCGCTCGACGCTTTGCAAGCGGCTGCCGCTCGCGTTGGCCCGCACGATGTCCGCCGAAAGGCCTCGGATTTCGTGCGTGCGTCGGAGCTTACGGCGGGCCGCGCGGCGCTGGTCGCGTGCGGCAACCTCGAGCTCGGCTTGGCACTTTCGGCGCGCTTTCCGCGCGGTCAGGTCACGCAAGCGGCCGAGCGCCGAGCCGATTTGCTGCGCTTCACGGTGAGCCCGGAGCTGGGGCAGATTCGCGCGGCGCTCGGCGTGGCAGTCGGCTAGGGCACCGCATGTGACCAAGCGCGGCGAACGGCGCCCTACGGTCAACAATCGCTGCGCGATTGTCCGCCGCGCGGCATGCGCCGCCCTAGGGTCTCTTTCGCTGGGGCTTTGCCCCAGACCCCGCCTCCGCTCCGCGTCCGGCTAGCGCAGCGCCGTGTCCCAAAGTTGCTGCTATCTCACTTGCGCCGCACTAGTGTCGACCATCGCATGAAGTTTTCGGTCGCACCGAAGGTGCGGAGCGTGGAGGCACTGCGGCTGCGCGAAGCCGGCGAGTACAACTCACCGTGGCGCCGCTTCGGGCCTTACTTGTCGGAGCGCCAGTGGGGCACCGTGCGCGAGGACTACAGCGCTGGCGGCAACGCCTGGGAGTACTTCCCGCACGACCACGCGCGCAGCCGCGCTTACCGCTGGGGTGAGGACGGCTTGGCCGGCTTCAGCGATCACCGCCAGCGGCTCTGCTTGGGACTTGCGCTGTGGAACGAACGCGATCCAATCCTGAAGGAGCGCCTGTTCGGCCTGACCAACGGTGAGGGCAACCACGGCGAGGACGTGAAGGAGCAGTACTTCTACCTCGACGCGACGCCCACGCACTCGTACTTGAAGATGCTCTACAAGTACCCGCAGTGCGAGTTCCCCTACGGGCGCCTCGTCGACGAAAATCGCCGACGGAGCGCGCAGCAGCCCGAGCTGGAGCTGGTCGACTTGGGGGTGTTCGACGGCGGTCGCTACTTCGACGTATTCGTCGAGTACGCCAAGGCTTCGCCCAACGACATTCTCTGCCAAATCACGGTCGAGAACCGCGGCCCAGAATCCGCGCGTCTGCGCGTGCTGCCGCAGGCTTGGTTCCGCAACACCTGGTCGTTCGAGCCGGAGCTGGGCAAGCCTAGCTTGGCCGAAGCAGGGTCCGGCAAGGTGAAGCTCCAGCACCCGCAGCTACACGAATTTTTTCTCCATTTCGACGCTCCTTCGGAGCTGCTCTTCACCGAGAACGAGACGAACGGGCGGCGCTTGTGGAACCTGGACGGTGGCGGGCCGTTCAAGGACGCCTTTCACGAGTACGTGGTGGACGGGCGTAGCGACGCCGTTGCGACGTCGCGCAGCGGCACCAAGGTCGCTGCACACTACCGGCTGGAGTTGCCGCCCGGCGGTCGACAGGTAGTGCGATTGCGGCTCAGTCAAACCGACAATCCGCAGCCGTTCGCCGACTTCGACACGGTGTTCGCGGCCCGGCTGCACGAAGCCAACGAATTTTACGCCGAGCTGCAGGCCGAGATCAGCGACGCCGACGCGCGCCTGGTTCAACGCCAAGCCTTCGCCGGCATGATCTGGTCCAAGCAGTATTTCGGCTACGACGTGCGGCGTTGGCTGATGGGTGATCCGGGGCAGCCTTCGCCGCCCGAGGGGCGTAAGCACGCGCGCAACGCCGACTGGGATCACTTGGTGAACGACGAGGTGATCTCGATGCCGGACAAGTGGGAATACCCTTGGTACGCGGCTTGGGATCTGGCGTTTCATTGCATCCCGCTGGCGCTGATCGACGCGGAGTTTGCCAAGCAGCAGCTCGTGCTGCTCACGCGCGAGTGGTACATGCACCCGAACGGGCAGCTGCCGGCCTACGAATGGGCGTTCGGCGACGTGAACCCGCCGGTGCACGCCTGGGCGGCGTGGCGCGTGTACCAGCTAGATCGCAAGCAGACCGGCCGCGGTGACGTGAAGTTCCTGGAGCGGATCTTTCACAAGCTGATGCTCAACTTCACCTGGTGGGTAAACCGCAAGGACGCCGAGGGGCGCAACGTCTTTCAGGGCGGCTTTTTGGGGCTCGACAACATTGGCGTGTTCGACCGCAGCAAGCCGCTACCGACGGGCGGCTTCATCAATCAGTCGGACGGCACGGCTTGGGTGGCGATGTATTCGCTGAATTTGATGCGCATCGCGCTCGAGCTGGCGCAGCACAACGACGTCTACGAAGACATCGCCAGCAAGTTCTTCGAGCATTTTCTGCACATCGCCGAGGCGATGACCAAAATTGGCGGCGAAGAACAAGGACTGTGGGACGACACCGACAAGTTCTACTACGACGTGCTGTGCGTGCCCGGTCAAGCGCCGCTACCGCTGCGCATTCGCTCGATGGTCGGGCTGATCCCGCTGTTCGCCGTCGAGGTCCTCGAGCCCGAGCTGCTCGACAACCTGCCGGGCTTCGACGCGCGGCTACGTTGGTTCTTGGAGCACCGACCGGACTTGGCAGCGCTGGTCTCGCGCTGGCAAGAGACGGCCACGGACGAGCGCCACTTGCTGTCGCTCTTGCGTGGCCACCGCATGAAGAAGCTTCTTCGTCGCATGCTCGACGAGACCGAGTTCTTGTCGAGCTATGGCGTGCGCGGGCTATCGCGCCAGCACTTGGAGCAGCCGTTCGAGCTGTACGTGCACGGCGAGTCGTTCAGCGTGAAGTACTTGCCGGCCGAGTCGGAATCGGGCCTGTTCGGCGGTAACTCGAACTGGCGTGGGCCCATTTGGATGCCCGTGAACTACCTGCTGATCGAGAGCCTGCAGAAGTTCCATCACTATTACGGTGACGACTTCAAGGTGGAGTGCCCGACGGGCTCCGGCCGCTTCCTGACGCTGGCGGAGATCGCCGACGAGCTGTCGCGGCGGCTCTGCCGGCTCTTCTTGCGCGACGAGCAGGGGCGGCGCGCGGTGCTGGGCGACAGCGCGCTTTTGCAAGACGATCCGCACTTTCGCGACTACGTGCCGTTCTACGAATACTTCCACGGCGACAACGGCCGCGGCGTGGGGGCGTCGCACCAAACCGGCTGGACCGGCCTCGTCGCCAAGCTGCTGATGCCGCGCCGCTCCAGTGACCGCTAGAACGCCAAGCCGTTTGCAGCCTGCTGACCATTCGTTGCGGAAACGCGCTCGGGCAGCGCGTAGTGACAAGCCGCCTTCCTGCGGACTTCTGCTCGACTCGTGGTCCCGCAAACCGCTCGTCGCGCCAGCGGCGCCTGACGCTCCTGAGAACTACGGTAGCTTCGACAGCCAAGCGTAGGCTGGCAGCACCGACACCATGAACGCCACCGTGCTGACGACGAACACCGACGAAGTCAGGTCGGTGTCGAGCTCGAACAGCACCGCCAGGTAGTTGGCCAAGAGCGCGCTGGGCACCAAGCCGTACAAAATCAAGATGCGCGCGTCGAGCGGGTCGAGCCCAAAAAGCAAGGCCAGGCCGGCGTAGAACAGCGGGTACAAGGTCGAGCGGTAGGCGAAGGAAACCACGTTTTCACGCCAGAACCGCGCGAGCTGCGCGCCGCGGAACAGCAGCCCCACCGCGCAGCCCGACGTTGCGGTACCGATATAGATCAGCCGCCGCACGACGCTGCCCACGATCGGCGGCCGCGGCACGCCCAGCAGATTCAAGGCCAGCCCGCAGCTGATGGTCGCGAGCGGCAAGAACACGCGTGGGTCGAGCACGTTGTCGAGCAGAACGCGCCTGAAGGACTTGCCGGCGGCGCTGCCAGCGCTCGAGTAGCTGCGCGCCACCGGAAAGCTGAACAGCAGCAGGAACGGCGCGCTGAAGGCTTGCGAGTACGTGGCCTGCGCCAGCCCGGCCTCGCCGAACAGCACCAACGCCACGAAGCCGAGCAGCGTGAAGCCGTTGTTGCTCTGGCTCATGGTGGCGATGAACGCGCCCCGACGTTCTCGCGGGTGCTGCAGCCAAACGCTCACCAGCCAAGCAAAGCCGGCCGTGAGCAGCCAGCCCGACGTCGACAAGATCGGCATCATGACCGATGTTCTGTCGATGCGCGCGATCCACAGCGAGCACAGCGTGATGAACGTCTGCGCCCCGTAGAACGAGAAATTGAACAGCCGCCGCGACGCGGAGGCTGGCGCGCCAAATCGGCTCCAAATCGCTCCCACCGCCACCGGGCCCAGCACCCAGCCCACGACAGTGAGGTAGGGCAGCAGCAGCTCGGCCATGGGGCGGTGCGCTCATAGCATGCGGTCGGCGCTTCCGAGCCCAGGATCCGCTAGGCTTTCCCGCCGATGCGACCCAAAGCCACGCTTCAGCTCACCCTCGCGGGTGTGGGCATCTTGGCCACCTTGGGCCTCATGCTGTTTCCGACCGACGAGAAGCGCGTGAAGGAAGCGGCGGAAGCGCTGGTGGCAGCGGCCAACACCGGCGGACCCGAGCTGGCACGCGCGCTCGAAACCTACGCCGCGCCTGAGGTCAGCCTCAGCGTGTCCGAGCTGCCGGAGCCGGTCGTGGGACGAGCGGCGGTGCTGGCGGCGGTGCGACAAGCCAGCGCGGGGGGCCAGAAGCTGCACTTTCAGGTCGAGTCGGTCGAGGTCACGGTCGAAGGCAAACACGCGCGCCTGAACGCCGACCTCATCACCTCGCAACGCCCGGAATTGCCCGAGCTGCGTCGCCCCCGCCACAGCGTCGCCCTGTTCGAAAAATCCGGCGACCGCTTTCGGTTGCTCTCCGCCGAGATCGGCTCCGAGCGTCTCGACCAACCCGAAGCGCGTCCTTAGAGGGGTCAGGGGTCAGGGGTCAGGGGTCAGGGGTGGCTGCGGGCTGGCGCCCGCTCGGTTGCTGCCTGCACGTTCGGGCGCGTTCTGCACGGACCTGGAGGGCGAGGGAAGATCCTGGCCGACGCCGCCCTCTGCTCGCCCTGAACCCTCCGCCGACTAACCCCTAACAGGGTGGTGAAAAAGTAGGCTGCGCGGGCGGCTCGGCGTGTCAATGACTCCGGTTTGATGCCCACCCCCGCCCGTCCTCGCCGCCTTCGGTGGCTGCGGGCGGTCGACCCCTCCCAAATCGCCGGC
>DATAKF010000006.1:0-14542 GCA_036261775.1 Polyangiaceae bacterium
AGGTGAAGTCGCGTTGGTTGGGGCCGATCAGCAGCGCCTCGCGCGGCGTCGAGCTGTCGGCGGTGCCGGCCAGGTCGGCGTGAAAGATTTGGTTCTGCGGGCTGTCCGGGTCGTTCAGCACGTCGAACAAGGCGGCGCCGCGAAACGCATTCACCTTGCGCCAGATGCGGAAAAAATCGTGGCGGTACGCGTCGGTCGTGACGCGGATGTTGCGCGTGGGCTCGATGACGTGCGTCGCGACCACCGACGTGCGGTGGTTGCGCATCTGATCGAGCTCGCTAGCGGCGTAGCGGGCGAGCGGATTCTTGCGGAAATCAGCGTCCGAAAGGCCCAGGTACGTCTCGTTCGACAGCTCTTCGGAGTAGGTGAGCTTGAGCCGCACTTCGTGCTTCCTCTCGGATAGCGGCGAGAACCGGTAAGCGCCTTTGAGCATGACCTCGTTGCGGTAGAAGCCGGTGTCCGCGCCGCTGGGCAGCTCCTTGAAGCCATTGTTGGCTAGGTGCACGCCTTCGAGCAGCACGCTAGTGTGCTCACCGCTGGTGCCGAAGTAGGCGTGACCCTTGCGGTAGGCGTACTGGCCGCCGGCTAGATCGAGCCCGCCCGAGTCCGATGAAGGAATGGGCCGGGTGATGAAGTCGATGGCCCCGCCGATCGTGGACGGGCCCTGGCTGATCGCGCCGGGGCCCTTGATCACGCGCAGCTGCGACATGCGCGTCAGCATCGGTGAAAAGTACGCGGCCGGCGCCGAGTATGGCGCGGGGCCGAACAGCACGCCGTCCTCGAGCAGCGTCACCTTCTTGCTGCGATCGGGGTTCACGCCGCGAATACCGATGTTGAGCCGAAGCCCCATACCGTCTTCGTTGCGGACGTAGACGCCCGGCACCGCGGACAGCGCGGCGTGCACGTCGTCGTACTCGAAGCGCTCGAGCTGCTTCTTGCTGATGACGTGCGCGGAGCCGGCGGTCTTGTCGAGCGGCGTGCCCGCGACCGTGATTTCGATTGGTACTTCGGGCTTGGCTTCGGGTGCCGCGGCTTCTGCGGCTTCTGCGGCTTCTGCGGCTTCTGCGGCTGGTGTTGGTGCGGGTTCACTCGGAGCTGACGGCGGTTCAGCCGGAGCTGCAGGCGGCGCAGGCGGTTCCGAGGGCTTGGCTTCGGAGGGTTGGTTCGGGGCTTCTGCCGCGGGCGGCGCTGGGGGAGGCTGCTCGGCGGGCGGTGCCGACTCAGAGGGTGGCGCTGCGTCGGCCGGCGGCGCGGGCTCTTGCGCTAGCGCAAGCTGCAAAACGAGGACGTTGGCGCACGCGGCCGCGCAGAAGACCGCCAGACGCAGGTTGCGCCGACACGAGTGCGATTGCCTGATGCTCACTTCAATGGTTCTCCACGACACGCTTCAGATAGGTCGAATATGCGGGGGGGCCTGGCGAGGGGACCTGGTGATCCACGATGCGGCCGACACGGAATCTTGAATGGTTGCCAAATCGACGTTCGGATCGATCAGCAGCGCTGAGCGGCGACCGTTCAGTGACACGAGCGCTTCGGCCCGCACCTCGACCGCGTGACCCAAGCGGGCCTGGTAGTCGTCGCGAATCTGGTGCGCCAGCTGCAAGATCAAGTCGGGCTGTCCGGACATCTCTCGCTCTTGCAAGCGGGTGAGGTAGCGCCGCGGCGGTACTTGCCAGGTCGCGCCCGTGCGGGGGTCACGCACGTGGAAGGTCGTAAGTCCGTTCTTTTCGCGGACCATGACTCGCCACGACCAGCGCATGCCTTGCTCGTGCCACAGCACGCTGCCCGAATAGAGCCAGTGGCGCAGCGGCAGCGCCACGCTCAGGCAGGCGTACACAGCCACGGCGATGGTGAGCAGCGGGCGCCCACGACCACGCGCAGCACCGTTCAGGCTCGACTTCGCTAGCGGCGCTGGCGCGAGCCGGTCACGCTCGAACAGTCGCCCTGCTTGGCGCCCAATCCAAGCCAGCAAAGGCCGTGGCCAGCTCGGCGGAAAGAACACCAACGCCGACCCCACCATGATCACGGGGAACATGCCGATCGGAAACAGCGCGCGCGTCAGCACGTGAAACACGATCAGCGCCAGGTAGGCGAACGGGCGGGTCCGACGCCACATCAGCCACCAGATGATGGTCGCGTCGAACAAGAAGCCGGCCCAGCTCATCACCAGCGCCGCGTCCTCGAGCAAGAAGAGCCGCCCCACGATCGGCATGTCGGTCTTGGAACCGAGCCAGATACGCAGCGGCATGGCGTGGATCAGCCAATCGGGCTCCGCCTTGGCCAGGCCCGCGAACGTGTACACGACACCGACCTGGAAGCGGAACAGGTAGAGCCAACCCTTGGCGACGTGCTGCTTGGCAAGCGCCGGGCGCCGCCAAGCATCGAGCGACCAGGTGCGATCCGCCGGCGACAGCAACAGCAGCACCACCAGCAGCGTCGCCAGGTAGTAGTGGTTGAGGTACGTGGTGACGTCGATCAGCTGCAGGTAGGCGAACCCGAGCGCGAACAGCAGCGCGCTGACCCGAAACCACAGCCCCAGCGCCAGGCACGCCGCCAGCGCCGCGAGCGCGTAGAACAGCGCGTGCATGTAGCTGGCCGGTAGGGCCTGCACCCAACCAAAACCCCAGTATTTGAAGTGAAAGCGCGGCGTGACGAACAGCAGATCAATCCAGCCGTAGGCGATGAAGCGCAGCATGCTGATGGACAGCGTGGCGCCCAACAGAAAGCGCAGCGCGGCCAGCCAGGCGCCATCGGTCGGCTCGGCCCACGCCGCCTTTAGTCGCTTCAATCGCTCAGTCATTGTCGCCCTCCGAGCCTGCCGGCAGCTCCAGATTGAGCACGGTGACGAACTCGGTCTTGAGCAAATCGGTGAGCTTCTTCACCGCGGCGTGAACTGCCGCCACCTTCAGCGGAGACGTGACGATCGCGCTCTCGAGCGGCGGAGCGAGGTCGTCGATCGCCTTCTGCGCGTCCACCAGCGCAGTCAGCATACGTTCGGCCAAGTCTTCGGCACCGACCGAGCTCAGCCAGTCGTCGAAGCCCAGCCCATAGTAGTCGAGCCCGCAGCCCTGGAAGCCGCGCCGAAAGCCGATCAAGTTTTGGCGCAGGTGATCGGTCGACACTCGGGCGTAGCGCGACTCGACGTCGTTCGGGCAGGTGTTGGGCGCGTTCACGCAGTCGGCGACGAGCCCGAGCGGCCAGCCCAGCTTCCAGTCTTTCAGCTCTCGCTCCACGTAGAACAAGGCGTCGCTGACGACGTTAAAAGCGTCCTGATTGCTGGCGTAAACCGCGCTGCCGCTGCCGGCTTTGACGAAAGTCGCATGGAAATTGCCCTGCTCGGGCGACCACGCAGCCAGCAGCGCTTGGGCGCGGGCTCGCACGTCCGAGGCGGCGGCTTTGGCGTACTTGGCACGGCGCGCGCGCAGCTCGCTCGCGCTGAGCGCTGCCCAGCTGCCGCTCGAGTTGATGTTGACCAGCGCGTTGCAGGAGTTGCCGGCGCCCGCGTGGAACAGCAAGTACTCGACCGCGGTCAGCCCGCGAGCGCTGCCCAGCGAGCTGCCGAAGTTGGCGCTCTCGTAGCCTTTGCTGACGATGCTTTGATCGACGAGGCAGGAGCTGCCGAGTGGAAAGATGTAGATCTGGTCGCGGATGGCTTGACCGCCCAGCGACATGGTCGAAGCTGCAGGACCGAAAGCCAATGGCTCCGCGCGTTGCCAGCTGGCGATGGCGCCGAGCCAGGCCGTGCGCGCCGTGGCGTCGTTGGCGTCACTGGGGTCGGCCGCGAGCTCGGTCGTTGCTTCTTCCAGTGAGTCCGCGAGCGTGTCGAACTCGTGGTAGCTGGCCGTGGCGCAGTCGGCGAGCGCTGTGAGCAGCGCCTTCTTGGTGAACTTGGGCGGAGTGGTCGGGACGTTGGAAGAACCGCCCGAGCCACCGCTAGCGCTGCCGGAAAACCCGGTGATTTGCCCGCCTTGCGCGGCAGTGCCGCCAGTTGCGCTGGAGCCGCCCGTATCGGCGCCGCCGTCGGTACCGGCGCCGCCGTCGCCGGGCTTGGGCTCGCCGGGGCTGCTACTCGTGCCGCCGGTCGAGGTCGTGGCGCCAGCGCCGGTGCCGGGCTGGTTGCCCTCGCCGCTCGTGCTCGGCGGGCGCGTGTGCTCGTTGCGTAGGGCTTTGTTGCAAGACCAAGGTGCTGCCAGGCAGAGCAAACCGAGCAGCGTGAGTCGTGAACGCGAGATCATTTTCGAAGACTTTCCGCGAGCGCACGCTTGGCGTAGTCGCCCTTTCAAAGCATCACACCTTGGTCGAGCCATCGCGCGTTTACTTGAGCGGCAGGATCAAGAGCGCTGCGTCGTCGTCGTTGGCTGCCGTCTCGGCGCCCGAGATGCCCACGACCGCGACGCGCGTCTGGTTGGGAGCGAGAGCTGCACCCCAGAAGTGATCAGCCGTGCCGCCGATGTCGTACAGCCGGAAGCCGCCAGGGCCGAACGACTCGTCGGGCGCGCCGTTCTCGCTCAGCATCGTGAGCAGCGCGTCTGCCTCGGGGTTGGTGGCTGCCTTCTTGCGACCCACGCCCACGCCCAGCACGCGCTTGTCGGGCAAAACCATGACAAACCGGCCGTTGTCGCTCCAGCCACCCGGATCGACGAACGCGGTACCGCCCACGCCGTAGCTCAGGTCTTGCTCGCCGGTGAGGCTGAAGCGGAACGAGACCAAATCGGTGCCGGTGCCGGCGTAGGGGGTGCCGCCCGCGGCGCCCGGCGTCGAGGTCGGGCCGTAGCCCATGGTCACCAGCTTGTCGCCCTGCAGCGCGGCGCCGTAGGCCTCCGCGTTCTTGCCGTCGGCGCGGGCGAAGCCGTGCCAAACGCCGTCGGCCGTCCATGCGTCCGTCTTTGCAAAGTCGGCGTCGAACACGCCGTCCTCGGTGACCTTGTAAAGCACGGGCTGTTGCGCCGTGACGGCGGTGCCCGTCAAGACCGTGGACGTGGTGTAACCGGTGCCGATGATGCTGCCGTCGGCGAGCACGGTGGCCGCGCGGGCGGAAGCGTTCACGTTGCCGATGTCCAGCGTCACGACGCCGGCAATACCGCTGCCGGCGCCGGCTGCGTTGAACGTCGTGTCGAGCGCGCCGTCCGGCGTGAGGCGCACCAGCGCCCAGTCCGAGTCACGGCGAGGCGTTGCCGTAGCGTCGGCCGACTTGTCGCGCATGGTGCCGTGCAGCACCAGCTTGTCGCTCGCAGCCAGCGACAGCGACCACTGGCTGTCGGCGCCTTGAATGCCGTCATTGGCAGCGTTTGCGATGCCGGGGCTGAGGTCGTGGATGGCCACGCCCTTGTCGCCAAAGCTCGTGTCGAGCACGCCAGCCGCGGTAAAGCGCACGAGCGCTACGTCGGTGTCGAGGTTGAGCGGAACGGCAGCTTTGGGTGCGTGCTCCACCGTGCCGGCGATCACGATCTTGCCGTCCGACTGGACGACGATCCCGCGCGCGACCTCACGGCTGGTGCCGCCTACCGCGACGTTCTTGATCGCCACGCCGGCGTTGCCGAACGTCGCGTCCAGCTCACCGCTGGCCAAGAACTTGGCGACCACGAACGAGTAGTCGGCGTCGCTAGCGATGTCGGCCGAGGTCTGACCGGTCGCGTAGATGTTGCCTTCCTCGTCGTACGTCACGCCGAAGAAGCGGTCGTGGCCGGTGAGCGACAGCGGCACGACGATCGGCTCGCCGATCTTGATCGCGGTCCCTGCGCCGCTGCCGTCCTTGCCGTCCTTGCCGTCCTCGCCCTTGGCGCCGTCTTCGCCGTCCTCGCCCTTGGCGCCGTCTACGCCATCGGCGCCCTTCTCACCATCGGCGCCCTTGGCGCCGTCTACGCCATCGGCGCCCTTTTCGCCCACAGCGCCGTCAGCGCCCTTTTCGCCCACAGCGCCGTCAGCGCCGTCTTCGCCCGCCAGGCCGTTGGTGCCGTCCTTGCCGTCTTCGCCGCAGGCCGTAGCGGCGAGCGCCAGGCAGGCCAAGGCGACCGAAGATTTGCTGAGCAGGCCCCGAGAAAGCGACAATTTGCTGAGTTTCATAGGAGTTTTCCGTTCCGTTGGTGACAGCCGAGCTCGCGTACCCCGACCGAGCGTTGGGGCTGATTGCAGGCGACTCCGTACCCTTATTGAAAATGATAGTCAAAATCATTTTCAGGAATGCGACCCCCGAGGGTGAAGCGGCCGCGCGTTTGTGTCCTTTCGACGCGTTCAGGCCCCTTGCCTGGGGGAGGACGGCCGACCAGGATGCCGGGCGATGCTCAAAGCGGCGGAGCTGGGTCGCACCCTGACCAAGGAGCAATACGACGCGGTGGTGCCGGGGTTGCGGGCGGCGCTGCTGGATGTGCAAGGACGCCTGCGCAACGCCGGCTTCTCCGTGGTGGTGCTGGTCAACGGCGCCGACGGCAGCGGCAAGAGCGAGACCGTCAACATCTTGCACGAATGGTTCGACGCGCGCTTTTTGGTTTCGGAGACCTACGCCGAGCCTTCCGAGGCAGAGCGTGAGCGCCCGGAGTATTGGCGCTACTGGATGTGGCAACCTCCGGCCGGTCGCATTGCGGTGTTTTCAGGCTCTTGGTACCGAGAGCCCATCCAGGATCGCGCCTGGGACGTCAGCGACGACGCCGAGCTGATGGAGCGGACAGCGCGCATCTGCGCGTTCGAGCGCACCCTGGCCGATGCCGGCACGCTCTTCGTCAAGCTGTGGTTTCACATCGGCAAGAAGGCGCAACGCAAGCGCCTGAAGGAACTAGAGAGCGACAAGCTGACTCGCTACCGAGTGAGCAAGCAAGATTGGAAGAACCACGAGCGCTACGACACGTTCGTGAAGGTAAGCGAGCAGGTCATCGCGCAAACCAGCACGGCCGCAGCGCCTTGGCACGTGATCGACGGCGAAGACCCGCGCTCGCGCAACGTCACGGCCGCGCGAGCGATTTTGGACGCGATGGAAACGCGGCTGGCGCAGCGCCGCGCTTCGCATCAACCCGCGCCGCCGCCAAAAATCCCCGACCCCGAAACCCTGCTGGACAAGCTGGACCTGACGGCGGCGCTGGCCAAGCCCGACGCGGAGGAGGCCGTGGCGCGCCTGCAGGCGCGCTTGAACCTGCTGGTTCGGCGGCTGCGCAAGCGAAGCAAGAGCGCCATTCTAGTCTTCGAGGGACCGGACGCCGCCGGCAAGGGCGGCGCGATCCGGCGTATTACTTGGGCGCTCGACGCGCGCGACTACCGAGTCATTCCGATCTCGGCGCCCAACGCCGAAGAGCGCATGCACCATTACCTGTGGCGGTTTTGGCGCCACCTGCCGCGCCAAGGTCGCGTTACCATCTTCGATCGCAGCTGGTACGGCCGCGTGCTGGTGGAGCGCGTGGAGGGGTTTGCCAGCGAGCCCGAATGGCAGCGCGCTTACCGAGAGATCAACGAGTTCGAGGCCGAGCTTTTGCGCAGCGGCGCGGTGCTGAGCAAGTTCTGGCTGCACATCAGCCCCGAAGAGCAGCTGCGCCGCTTCGACGAGCGCCGGCACAACCCGGCCAAGCGCTACAAGATTACGGCCGAAGACTACCGAAACCGCGAGCAAGCCAACCACTACGAGGCGGCCGCCGCGGAGATGATCGCGCGCTGCAGCCCGCCCGAAGCGCCCTTCACCTTGGTCGAGGCCGATGACAAGCGCTTTGCCCGCGTGAAGGTGCTGCAGACGCTGTGCGACCAGCTCGAAGCCGCGCTGTAGGCCAGCGCCGACGGGCTTTTTTTGCCGCCAGCACTTTTGGTCGAACGCTAGGCGGCGCCGGCCGCACTACCGCAGGTGGAGGCTCGCCAGACCAAGTTTTCACCTGCCGAACCGGGGCCGCCAGCGCCGGTTCGCCCGTCGCCACCTAGCTTCGAGCAGGTGTACGCGGAGACATTTCCGGCGGTTTGGCGCACCACCCGACGACTCGGCGTCGCCGAAGACGCGGTCGACGACGTCGTTCAAGAGGTGTTCGTGACCGTGTATCGCCGTCTCGAGCAGTTCGAGGGGCGCTGCAGCGTCAAGACTTGGGTGTTCGGCATCCTCGTGCGAGTCATCAATAACTACCGCCGCACCCGGCGGCGCAAGGGGCAAGGTCACGCCACGTCGTCGGTCGTGGGTGACCCGCACGAGCTGATCGATCCCACACCCAGCCCGCTCGAGCTCTTCAGTCGAATCGAGGCCGGGCGCGTGGTGCGTCAGTTGCTGACCAAGCTCGACGACGACAAAGCGCAGGCGTTCGTGCTCGCCGAGATAGAGGGCCTTACCGTGCCGGAGATAGCGGAGGCCATCGGGGCCAACGTCAATACCGTGTATTCGCGGCTGCGCGCGGCCCGCAAGGACTTCGAACGCGCACGAAAACAGTACGCCCTGCGCTCAGAACCCGTCGGCTAGCGGCGCGTGGAGTCGAGTACGCCACCTGGGTTAGTGTGGCGGCATGGACGCACGCGCCTGGCTCGAAGTAGCAAAGCCGTTGACCGATCGTATCGCGGCGGCCACGGGCCTCACCCGCAGCACGGTAGTCGCCACCCTGATCCTGCTGGTGGGGTTCATTGCAGCCGCCGTGCTGGGCCGCTTGGCGCGCCGCCTGGTCGCGCGGAGCGCGCGTTGGATCGGGAACCTGCAACCCGGAGCCATGAGCGTCGCCCACCTGGAGCGCGTGCAGAAGGCCGTCGGCAGCGCCGTCTACTGGTTGGTCGTGGTGTGCGCGGTGATGGCGGCAACGGAGACGCTGGGCCTGCCGGTGGTGACGGCTTGGCTGTCGGGTGTGGCGACGTTCTTACCGCGCGTGGCGGTGGCGATCTTGATCGTCGCGCTGGGCACCGTGGCGGCCCGGGTGGCTCGGCACATCGTGTCGAGCGCGGCCGGCTCGGTAAACGTCGCGTCGTCGGAGCGGCTGGGTCGCGTGACGGAGCTGGCGCTCCTGCTCGGCACGGCGCTGGTGGCCATCGAACAGCTGGGCATCGACATCTCGTTCCTGAAGTCCACTCTGCTGATCCTGCTTGGCGGGCTGCTGGCCGGCGCGGCGCTGGCGTTCGGTATTGGCGGACGAGATCTGGTGGCGAACATCTTGTCGGCCCACTACGTGCACCGGCTCTACCAGGTCGGCCAAATCGTGCGCGTCGACGGCGTGGAAGGTCGCATCGTGCGCATCACCGAGACCTCGGTCATCCTCGAGTGCGCCGAAGGCGACGTGTCGATTCCTGCGCGCGTCTTCTCCGATAGTAGATCGACTTTGATTGTGCGCAGGGGTGGTGGGCAATGAGCGCCGAGCTGCTCTTGATACGCGCCTTTGCGGCCTCGCACCCCGAGGAAGTAGCCCGTTTCACCGAGCGCTTGCCGCCCGAAGGAGCGGCGGAGGTGCTGGGCGCGCTCGACCTGGAGAGCGCCGCGCAGGTGCTGTCGCGCACCGTGCCGCTGGTCGCTGCGGCCGCGCTGTCGCGGCTCGAAACCAAGCCGGGCGGGGAGCTCCTGGAAGCGTGCCACCCCACGCTGGCTGCCGACATGCTGTTTCGGATGGACCGCTCGACGCGGGCCCGCTTGCTCGACGCGGTCAGCCCCTCGCTGGCCGAAGACCTCAAGCGCATGACCGAGTTCGGCCCGCGCCGCGCCGGCGGACGGCTGGACCCTCGCGCCCCCGCGCTGCCCGAGACGCTGCTCGTTGCCGAGGTCTTCGAACGCCTACGCGCACACCCCGCGGGCGTGATGCACTACGTCTACGCCATCGACGAGGAGCGTCGGCTAACAGGTGTGGTCAACATGCGCGAGCTGATGTTGGCTCGTCCCGAAGCGCCGTTCGTCACCATCCTCAGCCGTGACCCCGAGTTCTTGTACGCGCAAGACCCGCTCGAGGTCATAGCTCGACACGCTGGCTGGAAGCGCAACCACGCCTTGCCGGTCATCGATCGCGATCGGCGCTTTCTGGGCGCGTTGCGCTACTCCACGTTACGCGCGATCGAGACCGAGCTGGGGCAAGCCGCCGCCGGCCCCAGCGCCGATCAAACCGCGTCGGCGCTGGCCGAGCTGTGCGCGCTCGGCGCGTCCGCCATGACCAAGTTCATCGGCGCGACCTTGGCCCTCGATGGACCCGAGCCGGAGCGCGCGGAGCCGCCGCCCAGCATGCGACGCAGCGTGATCCCCGGAGGCTTTACATGAACGCCATCGCTGATTTGGCGCTGCTTTTCCTGAGCACGCACCCCGGCGAGGCGGGCGCGGTGCTCGAGCGCGCCGAGGCCGACGACGCGGCGCGCGCCCTGTTGCCGCTACCGTTGGCCCGCGCCTCGGAAGTGCTGACGCGCATGAACGTGGACGCCGCCGCGCGCACGCTGCGCTGCATGGACGCCAGCTGGGCGCGCGAGACCTTGATCGCCGCCGACTTCGTGCAAGCCGCGCGCTGGCTGGCCTACCTCGACGAGGAGACGAGCACGCGGCTCTTGGACGACTTGCCCGCGCAGAATCAGCGCAATATCCGCGAAGCGCTGGAGTTTCCGCCCGGAACCGCGGGCAGGTTGATGGATCCGCGCGTTACGACCTTTCGCGAGGACACCACCATCGACGAAGCGCTGGAGCACATCAGAAGGACGAAGAACCGCAAGATCACCGACGTCGTGCTGGCCGACGAGGACGGGCGCATGACCGGAGTCGTCTCCCTGCAAAGCCTGGTGGGCGCGCCCAAAGACGCCGCGATGGGCAGCCTGGCCGAGCGGCACCGGCCCGTGGTCAATCCGATGGCGACGCGCGACGAAGTGGTGGAGCTGCTCAACCGCCACGCGCTCGCCAGCCTCACGGTGGTCGACCTGGATGGGCAAATCCTGGGCATTTTGCCGTACGACGCCCTGGTTCGCGCCGCCCAGCACGCCGCGACCGACGACCTTCAGCAGATGGTGGGCGCTGGTAAGAACGAACGCGCGCTCTCGCGCCCGCTGCTCGTCGTTCAAAGTCGCTTACCGTGGCTGCTCATCAACTTGGTTACCGGCTTCATCGCCGCGGCCGTGGTCGGGCTGTTTGACGCGACGATTGCTCGCTTTACCGCGCTGGCGGTGCTGATGCCGGTGGTGGCAGGCCAAGCCGGCAACACCGGCGCGCAGGCGTTGGCGGTGACGAGCCGCGGGCTAGCCCTGCGTGAAATCCGCGTCGCGCACTGGTGGCGAGTTTGCCGCAAAGAAATGCTGGGTTCGTTCGTGAACGGCGCGTCGGTGGCGCTCGTGACGAGCGTTTGCACCTTGCTGTGGAGCCACAACGTGGGCCTTGCGACGGTGATCGGCGCGTCCATGGTCGGCTCGATGGTGATCGCCGCCATCGCGGGCGCTTCAGTGCCCATCGTGCTGACCGCGCTCAAGCGCGACCCCGCCACCGCTTCATCCATCATCCTCACGACCGTCACCGACGTGAGCGGCTTCTTCAGCTTTTTGGGCCTGGCGACCCTGCTCTCGAGCTTCCTCGCGGCCGGGCCCCACTAGCGGGCAGATGCCAGCGGCGCCCGGGTCAATCCTGAATCACCGCGCCGCGGTTGCTCGCCTGCCGCAAAGCCGCTAAGGGGCCGTGATGCCTGCTCTATCGCGCGGCCAGCTGCTCCAGCCGTGTTGGCAGGGCATGCGGTTCAATCTAAGGCCCGCGCTGGTGCTGCAAGCGTTCGCGCTCTTGATCGTGTGCGGCTACTTTTGGTCTGCACCCATCAAGGCCGCGCTCGACGTGGTGGGCGGGCTGAAGCTTCGCTACGGCTATGCGTACTCGGCGGTAGCAACGTGCCTGTTCGGTGGCCTCGTGCCTTACACGGTACTGGTCTTCGCCGGGCGCATTCCGCGGCAGCGTCGCTTCGCCGAGCTGGCATTTTATGCGCTGCTCTGGCTTTGGAAGGGCGTCGAGGTGGACGCGCTGTACCGCGCGCAAGCGGTTTGGTTCGGCGAAGGCGCCAGCGTCGCGACCATCACCATGAAGGCGCTGGTCGACCAGTTCGTGTACGTGCCGTTGTGGGCCGCGCCCAGTCAGGTGCTGCTCTTTACCTGGAAGGACGCCGGTTTTTCGCTGGCAGGCACGCGCGCGGCGTTTCAGCGTCAAGCGCTTGGTCAGCGTGTGCTGGTGGTGATGTTCTCGACCTGGGTGGTGTGGCTACCGGCCGTCGCGATCGTCTATTCGCTGCCCTCGGCGCTGCAGGTGCCGCTGTTCAACTTGGTACTTTGCTTCTGGTGCCTGCTGATGAGCTTCATCAGCAGGGCGGCGTAGGGGCCGTCACCTACGGCTTGAAGCGCCAGATCCGCAGCTCCGCGCCGGCGCGCTGCCCGAACCAAAATCCTTCGCCGTCGCCGGCGAGGTCGGCCGAGGCGTTGGGTACCAGTTTGGGGCAGTACCAGGTGCCGCCCGTGCCACGCCGGTACAGCTTCTTTACCGACACTTGCTCGTCTTGCAGCTTCTGCTCCCCGAGCAGCAGCGCCGAGGAGTGAGCGCCGACAATTTCGGTCCGCTGCAAAGCGCGTGAGCGTGGCAATACCTGCTCCGGTTGCCAGCTCTCGCCGTCGTGCTCCCGTACGGCCACCGCGTCCTTGTCTTCGTCCTTCCACGCTAGGAGCAAGCGGTCTTCTACGTAGGCGAGGGCGGGCACGTCGGTAAGCTCGCCCTCGAAGCGGCTGACTCGCTCCTCGGTGCCCCATGCGCCTGCTTGCCGCGTCGTGAGGTGCATTCCTTGCGTGGCTGGATCTTGCCAAGCGCGAGTCAAACGCGCTGCCCGGCCGTTCGGGAACGCAGCGAAGAAGGTCTGCCACGCGCTCGGAGCCATGGCGTGCGCGGTGATGGCTTGCGGCTCCGCAAAGCCGCTCTCAAACGCGTACGGATAGAGCTTGTCGGGCTCTGCGACCAGGCCGCTGGTCGCGAACACCGCCACGGCGTCCCCTTCGTCGCGGGACATGCTGGAAAAATTCGTCACGAGGGGCACGACAATGACGAACCCACCTGCCGGCGTGTACTCGATGAGCTGAATGCCTTGGTTGCTGCCGTAGCCGAACAGCACGCGTTGCCCCGCTAGCGCCAATGGCGCGACGTTCTGCGGCGCGTCTAGCTCGACAGCGGGTGCAAAGCTGCCGTTGCTGTCCAGCAAGTTGAAGAACAGCTGTTGGCCGCGACGCCAGAGCACGAGCGCGGTCGAGCCGTCGGGGCTCACCTCGATGCGCTCAGGGTAGTCGCTGGCGACGCTGCCGGGCAGCGCCACGGCTTCGGTCCAAGGGCCATCTGCCGTGCTGGTGCGCGCGAGCAGGGCGTCCTTGCCGAAACCGACCAGGATTGCCACCGGGCCCCCCGCACCCAGCTTGAAGACTTGGTTGCTGCCGCCCTTGAGCTCGACCACCGTCTCCGTCCAGCTCGCTGCGAGCGGGTCCGCCTCGCACGGCTCGTCGGGGTCGGCCTCCGTCAGCACCTCAGGTGCAGCGCCCGCGTTACCTGTGGCCTTGCCAGCGGCCCCCGAGGCTGCGCTCCCGCCGCTGGTGGTGCCAGCTTTGGCGTTACTGCTCGTGCCACCGCTACCGGTGGGAGCGCCACCTGCGTTGCTGCTCGTGCCCCCTTGCGCGCCGCTGCGCCCGCTCGTGCTGCCGCAGGCCAAGACCAACGCCCCTACCGCTGCCCCCGCGAGCAACGTCTGCCTAAAACCCACCGACTGCATCGCCTCCAGGATACGCCGGGCAGCTGGAACTGCTTCCCGATCTTTTGCCGGGGCTCGATTGGCGCAGGCCAGTGCGCCAAAGTTCTGGGAAAGGTTGCGTGGAGCGCGCCAAGGCGTCTGAATGCGCTCATGAGCCAAACCACGCTGGTCGTGCTGGTGGTCGTTCCCCACGAGGGCAGGTACTTGCTGGTCGAAGAGCGTGACGGCACCTACTATCTCCCAGCCGGTAGGGTCGAGCCTGGCGAGAACCTGATCGCTGCCGCCGTGCGCGAAACCGCGGAGGAGGCGGGCATGCTGATCGGGCTACGAGGCCTGCTGGGGTTCGATCACTTCATCGTCGACGGCGCGCACCGGAAGCTGCGCTTCGCTTTCGTCGGCTACCCCGGTGCGCTGGGCGAGCCCAAGCGCGTACCCGATCAGCACTCGCGTGGAGCTGCCTGGTTCACCAAAGCACAAATCCAACACCTGCCGCTTCGTGATCCCGAGGTGTTGACGTGGATCGAGCGCTACGAGCACGCCTCCGCCCTCTTGCCCTGTGCCGCCTATGAGCCGCTCGAGCGCAGTACCGCCCCGCGCAATTGAAGTGCGAAACTTGGTGGGTAGCAAGGGGCACTGCTGACTCCCGCACCCCGGCCCTTGTGAGTAAATTCAGATCGTGCACCGCTTGGGTTGGAGTACGCGCGTGTCTGGACAAGCGCTGAAGCTCCGACCAACATGGCGTGAGCCATGGACTACGCATGGGACGTTTTCTTGAGCTACCCGAGGCGAGACCCAGTGGGGCCCTGGGTCCAGGAGCAATTCTACCCGCTGCTGAAACTCTGGCTCGGCGCTGCGATGACGGCACCACCTCGCATCTTCATCGACAACCAGAT
>DATAKF010000023.1:0-105206 GCA_036261775.1 Polyangiaceae bacterium
TCACATCAAGAACAACGGCGACCCCGGCTGGCAGGTTCTTGGTCGAGGGTTTCGGCGCTTTTGCGAATACGAGGAGGCCTGGAACCTTGCTCGATCGATGTGATCAATCTTCAGGGAGGACCAAAGCCAAAAATATTCCCCTCGAGGGCGAGAGCGCGCAGCAGCAGTTAGGCGTGGGTTTTCAGGTTGCGGGCGGCAGCGCGAAACCCAAAGAAATCTCGCCTCGCGGATCTCCCCGCCTCCCCGCCTCCCTGTGATCTCGGCAGGGTTCGACATGCGGTCCCTGATGGCGGCAGCCCAAAGCGCTGACTTGCGCTGCCGATTGGTAGAGGTTTCGGTTGGGACGAGGTCGCCCAGCTGGGCGACCAGTAACAAGGCCTACCCCTTTCCTGGCGGGCCATTGCGCGGGGCCTCGCGGAGCCTCAAGTTGACGGTACATGCCGTCATCCGTCCCGTCAGGTGGCGAGAAGTTGCCGAAATCGCAAGGTTTTGGGCGGGCATCATCCGCCGGTGTTACATTGCCCCACCACCCGTCACCACCGGCTTCGGTTCGGTTTCGGGGAGGTAAGCCCGTGCTGGCACTAAGCGAACTCGTAACCAAGGTCCAAAGCTACCACCCGGCAGCGGACGTCCAGCTCATCGAGCGGGCTTACAAATTTGCTGAGTGGTCGCATCGCGAGCAGATGCGCAAGAGCGGCGACCCGTACTTCATCCACCCCGCGAGCGTGGCCGGCATCATCGCCGATCTGCGGCTCGACACGGCCAGCGTGTGCGCGGGTCTCTTGCACGACGTGGTCGAAGACACGTCGGCGAGCCTGGAGGAGATCAAGGGCAGCTTCGGAGCCGAGGTCGCGACCATCGTCGACGGCGTCACCAAGCTCGGCAAAATCAATTTCACGTCGCGCGAGGATCGCCAGGCCGAGAGCTTCCGCAAGATGGTCGTGGCGATGGCGCAAGATCTGCGCGTCCTCCTGATCAAGCTGTGTGATCGCCTCGACAACATGCGCACGCTCGATCACATGAAGCCCGAGTCGATCGAGCGCATCGCGCGCGAGACGCGGGAGATCTACGCGCCGCTGGCAGGTCGCCTCGGCATGCAGAACATCAAGAGCGAGCTCGAGGACTTGAGCTTTCGCCACTTGGAGCCGGACGCCTACAAAGAGCTGTCGGGCAAGCTCGCCAAGAGCAACAAGGAGCGCGAGAACTACATCGAGAGCGTGTGCCGCACCATCACGTCGCGCCTGGCCGAGCAGGGCTTTGCCGCCAGCGTGAAGGGTCGCGCCAAGCACCTGTACTCCATCTTCCGCAAGATGAAGGAGCAGCAGTGTGAGTTCGATCAGGTCTACGACATCATCGCGTTCCGGCTGAACGTGGAGAGCGTGGCCGACTGTTACGCGGCGCTCGGCGCCATGCACTCACGCTGGACGCCGATCCCGGGGCGCTTCAAGGACTACGTCGCGCTGCCCAAGCCGAACATGTACCAGTCGCTGCACACGACGGTCATCGGGCCCGGCCGGCAACGCATCGAGATTCAGATTCGCACGCACGAGATGAACCGCGTGGCCGAGCACGGCGTGGCCGCGCACTGGAAGTACAAGGAGCGCATCTCTGGCGGCGTCGATCCGAAGGATGCCGAGAAGTTCAGCTGGCTGCGCGAGCTGGCCGATTTCCAACGGAACCTCAAGGATCCGGCCGAGTTCCTGGAGAGCGTGAAGATCGACCTCTTCCCGGACGAGGTTTACATCTTCACGCCCAAGGGCGATCTGCGCGTCTTGCCGCGCGGCTCGACGCCGATCGACTTTGCCTTCGCGATTCACTCGCACGTGGGTGAGCACTGCTCGGGCGCGCGCGCCAACGGGCAAATCGTGCCGCTGCGCTACAAGCTCAAGAGCGGCGACGTCATGGAAATCATGACCTCGAACAACCAGCAGCCGACCAAGGACTGGCTGGACTTCGCGGTCACCACGCGCGCCAGATCGCGCATCCGCGCGCACCTACGCACCGAGCAGCGCCAAAAGAGCATCAACCTGGGCCGTGAGCTGCTCGAGAACGAGATGCGCGCGGCTGGCATCAGCTTCCCCAAGTTCGTGAAGAACGACGTGGAAGTGAAGCGCGTATCCGAAGCGCTCGAGGTCTACAACCTGGACGACCTGCTCTTGCAGGTCGGCTACGGCAAGGTCGACACCGATCAGGTGATTGGCCTGTTGAAGGACGGCCCACACGGCGGCGAGAACGGCGAAGCGCCGCCCTCGATGCGCCAGGGCAAGATCGAGCAGTTCGTGCGCAAGGTCACCGGGCGTGACCAGGGCGGCATCAAGGTCAACGGCATCGACGACGTGCTCGTGCGCTACGCCAAGTGCTGCAACCCGCTGCCGGGCGACGCCATCATCGGCTTCATCACGCGCGGCCGCGGCGTCACGATTCACCGCCGCGAGTGCATGAAGGCGTTCGACACCGATCCAGAGCGCCGCATCGAGGTGAGCTGGGACTCGAAGGCGAAGATCAATCGCCCCGTTCAGCTCAGCGTCACGACCACGAACAAGCCCGGTATTTTGGCGATCGTGAGCCAGACCTTCAGCGCTCAGAGCATCAACATCAGCGAAGCCAACTGCCGCGCGGGTGACGATGGGCGCGCGCGCAACGTGTTTACGTTCAACTGTACGGACCTGTCACAGCTCAAGAACGTGATGCGGGCGCTCTCGAAGGTCGCGGGTGTGGTGGAAGTCGCGCGGATTTGAAGGGGCCGAGGAGTGAGGGGTTAGGGGTTAGTCGGCGGAGGGGCTAGGGCTTAGGGGCGAGCAGAAGCGATTTGTTCGCGGGCTTTGACGCGGGACTCGAGGATTTTGGCGCCGATGGGGACGAGGCAGGCGACGATGAGGGCGGCCCAGGCGACTTGGGCCATGCCTTGGAGTTTGCCGTTGGGCTCGGCGACTAGAACCAGCGAGGCGAGCATGGCTCCGAGGGCGGAGGCGGCGTGCTGGATGGCGGACTGGGCCGACATGAAGCGAGCGCGTTGCTCGGGCCGCGGTACGCGGGAGGCCAGCGCTTGCATTGGCACCATGCGCACGCTGCCGGACAGCATGTAGATGGTGAAGATGACCAGCACCGGCAGCCAAGACAGCGGGTGAATGAACGCCGTGAGCAGGCCTATCACGTGGAGCAGCGTGCCCAGCACGATCATGGGCGTAGCACCGAAGCGATCGACCAAGCTGCCGACGATCCGCATGGCCACGAAGCTGGCAACGCCGCCCACCAGGTACAAAAGCCCGATGCGATCGCGCGGGTAGCCCATGTTGTGCTGCACGAAGGCCGAGATGTTGGGCACCACCGCGAATACGCCGATCATGATCAGCGCGGTGTTGGCGAGCGCGACGGCGGTCACCGAGTCGAGCAGCTTGGGCCGTGGGCCTCGCTGGCGCGGGCCGCTCAGGTGCCCGCGCATCGAGGGCATGAAGAAGATGGCCGTCATGGCCAGCAAGAGACCGAGGCCGGCCACGGCGAAGAACGGCGCGCGCCAGCTGTAGAGGCGCGCCAGCTCGAGCCCCGCCGGGACGCCCAGCACCGAAGCGATCGAGAACGCGCCCATCACGGCGCCCATGGCGCGGCCGCGACGCGCTGGCGGGATGGTGTCGGCGATGATGGCCAGCGACAGCGACGTCGCCGGGCCTCCGAAGGCGCCCGCCACCACACGCGCCAAGAGCAGCGTCGACAGCCCCGTTGCGAAGCCTCCCAGCGCAGTGCCCAGCACGAGCCCCAGCATGGCGACGGCGAGCGCCACGCGCCGATCGAACTTGTCCAGAAACAGCGAGCCAACGACGCCAGCTACGGCCGCAGCAGCCGTGTATGAGCCACCTACGAGGCCGATGCGTGACGTAGAGATGCCCAGGGCGCTCGCGAAGTCCGGCCCGAGCGGCATGACCATCACGAAATCCAGCACGTTGACGAACTGGATCGCGCCGATCAAAAAGATGATCAGGCCTTCGCGAACGGCGGGCGGGGCCGCCGCCGGGACCGACGCGGCAGGAGTTGCCGCCTGTTCTTCGGGTGCTTGCACCGGCTCCACCTAGTGCAGGCGGCCGGCCGCGACCAGGGGTCCGGACTCAGTTACCGCTGCAAGCGCCATTGGCGCAGGTGGGCGTGTTGCAATCGCCCCCGGCGCAGTCGAACGTGCAGGCGGCGCCGTCTTCGCAGGTTGCCTTGGGGCAGACCGAGCCGCCGCCCGTGCACGAGAACGTGCAGGTCGAATCCTTTTCGCAGGTCACCGCGAGATCTCGACAGTTGCCCGAGGTGTTGCACTGAAAATCGCAGGTCTTGCCGGCGCTGCAGGAGGCCTTTCCGCTGCACACACTGCCGCCGGCGTTGCAGACGAAGTCGCAGTCGGCGCCCGGCTGGCACGTCACGTCACGGCAGCTACCGGAGCTGTCGCACTTGAAGCTGCAGGTGGCGCCGGCCTTGCAAACGCTGCCGTTGCAGCTGCTGCCGCCGCCCGAGCAATCGAGCGCGCAGGCCGAGCCGCTGTCGCACACCACACCGGAGCACTTGCCGCTGCTATTGCAGGTAAAGGTGCAGTTGGCGTCGTGGTTGCAACGAACGTCGTCGCACGTCTTGCCGCCGCCGCCGCAGTCGATGTCGCATGACGTACCGAGCTTGCACTCGGCGCCGTTGCAAGCCGCGGCCTGGCAGTTGGCGTCGTCGAGGCATTGGCCGGCGCTCGTGCCCTTGCTGCAGCCGCTGCACACGGTGGTGTCGTAGTGGCACTCGTCGGTGCACGGGGTGACGGTGGTGGGGTTGTCGGCGATGCCTTCGGAGCTGCACGTGTGCGGCGGGGCGGTCTCGCTACCTGCGCCGCCGGCTCCAGCCGCGCTCGAAGCGCCTCCGGCACCGCCCGCGCCATCGGCACCACCCGCGCCGACGTCGAGCGCGTTGCCGTCGCACTCCTCGCCTGGCTCGACCAGTTGGTTGCCGCACACCGAGCACGCCGACGTATCCCACCCGTCACAGCTGGCCTTACAGGTGGCGTTGCCCCCGCTGAACTCTCCCGGCTTCCCTAGCTCGACGCAGGGCCTCGCGTCATCGACTTCGCACACCTCACACGGATCGAGCGTGCCGTTGTCGCAAATGGGCGCTGCGTGGTCGACGCAATCTTTGAACGCGCCGACGGCCTCGCACACGAAGCACGAGCCTTCCACCTGCTTGCAGTCGCTACTCTGCGTGCACTTGTCGGCGCCGGGGCCGCTGCCGGCGCTCGGGGAGCCGGCGGTGCTGGTTTCGCCACCTTCACCCGCCAGGTTGCCGGTGCCCGCAACCGCGCTGCCGCCGCTCGGGTTGCCGCCGCTCGGGTTGCCGCCGCTGCCCTTGCCGGCGCTGCCGCCGGTGGTCTTGCCGCCGCTCGCTTTGCCGCCCGCGCTCGTCGCGCCGCTGTCGTCACTGTCTTCGAGCGTGTTGCGCTCGGCGGCACAGGCGCCCGGCAGGGCACCTGCAAGCGCCAAGCACAGCAGGCTGGTCGTTAGGCTACTGGCGTGCGAGGAGCGTTTCTTCATGCCAAAGGCGCTGCTCAGCCTTGTTGAGCCTTGCCGCGGTTGGGGGGCGAAGCCGGTGCTTTGCGCACGCCGAGGCTGGCGCCGCCTTCCGAGGCTCGCACCTCGTCGTCGCTCTCGATGATTTCGTCTTCACCGACCATGTCGCCGTCTTCCGAAGTTGCCGGCTTGGCGGTGGCTTCGGGGGCGGGTCGCAGGCTCCAGCTACTGTCAGCGTCGGTCGGGGGCTTGGCGTCGCCGGGCTTGGGCGCGTAGTCGTGCTGCTCGGCGATCAGTGGGACGACGACTTTGTCCCAGAGGTAGTCGAGCGGTACGTGCGTCACCAAGCTGCTGGGCGGGGCGGCGCGCAGCAGATCTTCTTCGGTGAACTTGTCGCTTTTCTTGAGGCTGGCTTCGATGATTTGGCCCAAGAGCTCCGACGGAAGCCAGCCAGCCAGCTTGACCACGCCCAACCCGCTCACGATGTCTTCGTGAGAGATGAGTAGGTTCTCGATGGCGCGATCGATGATGTACGCGATGTACTTCTCGGCGCGCGTGTGCGCGGTCGAATCCGACGACGACGCCTTCCACGGCTGACCTTCGATGTCGAAGGCCCACAGCTCGTGGCGGTTCAGGTAGCGTTGACGGTCATCCGGCTGAAACAAGCGCACGATGTCTTTGGGCGTCGTCACGCCTTCATCGAGCGCAATCTGCAACGTCTCGCCGGCGTTCTCCGGGGACAGCTTGTTGGCGACGCGCTCATGCACGCCCGTGAGCTCGCTGATGATGCGCGCGCGCTCCATCGGGCGGGAGCTCAACGACACCATGATCTTGCTGCACGAGAACAAGCGCAGGAAGTCTTCCGGCGTGCGCTCTCCCGCCCGCAAGCAATACTCCGTCACCTCGGCGTGAAAGGCCTCGCGCCCTTTGCCGAGACCCGAAACGAACGCGCTTGCATCTGTCTGACCACTCGACTCGACCATGACGACTCCTGGCTCGCGCGCGGGTGTGTGTCCGCGCCGGACCAATGAGTTTACGCCTGCTCCACCCGAACGGGGGGCCGTTTTCGGTCAGCGTCGTGTCGGTCCGAGTGCGCTCCGCGAGCGGGAGAGAACAGGAGGCGGGAAGGTCAGCGAGAGGTTTTTGGGGTGGGCACAGCGGCACGGACCGCGTGGACATGCGCCGCGGCGCCTCGGTCGGTTGCTCGCGCTTGCTCGAGCAACCAAAAACTTCCCGCCTTCGTGGTGAATTAGTTCTGAAACGCCCCGCACGACTCGCGGACGACGAGGCGCGGCGTCAGCAAGAGGCTCCTGGCCGGCAGCGTCGGATCGGCAATGCGCTCGAGTAAGGCGTGAAACGCCGTCACCGCGATGTCGCGGCAAGGCTGATGGATCGTCGTCAGCGGCACGCCGACCAGCGTCGCGTACTTGGCGTCATCGAAGCCGACCACGCGCACGTCGTGCGGCACCCGCACACCGTTTCGGTCCAGGCTGCGGAGCAGCTGCGCCGCCGTGAGATCGTTGGCGCAGACGATGGCGTCCGGCTTGCCCTTTTGGAGCAGCTCGCCCACCACCTTGGCGTCCTCCGGCTCGTCCACGGCGAGCCAGTCGGTGGCCAGGTGTAGGTCGTGGCGCGCCAGGGCTTCACGCACGCCGGTGATGCGCGCGTCCACGGTGGCGGCCGCCAGGGGCCGTCGCAAGAACGCGATCTTGCGGCAGCCGAGCTTCAGCAGATGCTCGGCGATCAAGTAGCCGGCCGTGAAGTTGTCGATGCCGACCAAGTCGAGGTCACAGCGGGTCGGAAACGGACCCAAGTCGCGATCCAGGAGCACCACCGGGACGCCAGCCTCCTGGAAGCGCTCGGCGATGGCGCGATTGGTTGCGTCGCCTTGGTGCCGCAGCTCGAATGGCGCGAACAGCACGCCGGCCACGCGCCGCTCGATCAGCTGCTCGCACAGCTCGAGCGCGTGCTGCTCGGTCTCGTCGGCGTCGTCGTTGCGACCGGCGGCGCCGCCCCAGACGAGCGTGTAGTCTTGCGCCCGCGCGAGGCTGGCTAGCTCGCCGCAGATCAGCTCGAAGATCTCCGTCGAGCGGAAGCCGGGGATCATCAACGCCAGCTGGCGCGCCGGGGGCCCGGGAGGAGCTTGCTCTTTCACGTAGGTGCCAGAGCCGGCTCGGCGCACCACCAGGCCCTCCGCCTGCAGGTCGCGCAGCGCGCGCGCGACAGTGGGGCGGGAAACACCGAACCTTTTCACCAACTGAACCTCGCTGGGGAGGCGCCCTGAGGCCGCGTACTTTCCAGCGGCGATTTCGCTCAGGAGGGCGTTCGAAATCTCACGATGCTTCGACTGCTCAGCCATAGGCAGTAACTATCAGTTTTGACCTGCTAATACTAGTGACTTGAAAAGTAGTCATGTTACTGCATTCGAGAGGTGCTGAATTTCCCGACGTTTTCGAGCGTTGTCGGCAGGGCCGCGATGAGATGCGGTACTGCCTAATCTCGCTTGGCTGCCAAGGGTTGGGCTTGTCGGGTCAACCGGTTGAATCATGCGTTTCGTGAAGTCGTTGCGCGGGTCGCGATTGCCAACGGCCCGGGCGAGCGCGAACGATTGGGCACATCTGCTCATGGCGTTGGTAGTGGCTACTACTGGCCCTGCCGGTGTGTACTGGAGCCAGCGCGTCGTCACGCCGCCGCAGCGAGACTTACCGGAGGTTGCCGCGCGCTAGAGCGGTCGGTTTACCGGTTTGCCGCCGCTGCGCTTCGCGGGGCTCTTTTCGCGGCGCCTCTTATAGAGTGCGCGCCTCGATGGCTGAGCGCGTACTGATCGTGGGAGCAACCTCTGCAATCGCGGCTGAGGTCGCGCGTGCGTACGCGGGGCGAGGAGCGCGCCTGCACCTGCTCGCACGGAGCCCCGACAAGCTGCGCGCCTTGCTGAGTAGCTTGGGAGCCGCCGAGGTAACGAGCGAGCTTGCCGATTTCAACGAGCTGGCGCAGGTCGAAGGACTCGTCGAGCGGGCCGTGAAGGCGCTGGGCTCCATCGACGTCGTGCTGATTGCCCACGGCGAGCTCGGGGACCAACTCGAAAGCGAGCGCGGCTTCGCCGCCGCCGAGGCAGCGTTTCGCTCCAATTTTCTCAGCGTGGTGGCGTTTCTCGTCCCGCTCGCCAACGTGATGGAGGCAGCTCGCAGCGGCTGCATTGGTGTCATCACGTCGGTGGCCGGTGATCGCGGACGGCCGCGCAACTACACGTACGGTGCCGCCAAGGGCGCGCTGAACGTTTACTTGCAGGGGCTACGCTCACGCTTGTTTCGCACCGGTGTCCGCGTGGTGACGTTGAAGCTTGGCCCCGTCGATACGCCGATGACGGTGTCGCACGAGAAGACGGCGCTCTTCGGCAAGCCCGCACCAGTCGCCGCGAGCATCGTTCGCGCGCTCGATGCAGGCGTGCCGGAAGCCTACGTGCCGTGGTTCTGGGGGTTGATCATGCCGATCGTGAAGAACACGCCGGAGCGGCTGTTTCAGCTGCTGCCTTTCCTCTCCGGGCGCTGAGCGCGCCGCGCGCGACATTGCTTCCGGTGGGAGTGGATCTGGAATGGAAACTGCCCCTTGGAGACACGCGCTACAGGCGTGACTTTTTGCACCCCGAAAGGAGCGATTTTCGGGGTGGCTGCACGCAAGGCAATGCTTCTTACAAAGGCCGGCAACAACACCCTGGTGATAGTGGAGCGGTAGGCGGCGATAGACGCCTCCTCCGGGTGGTTCGCCGGCTGGTTCGTGTTATGCACACGCCTTGGGGTGGGTCGTGCCCAGTTGCTCGGCCCCGGCGGATTCCCGCAACACGAAACAACTGATTAGGAGATGAAGAATATGAACTTGGTAAGGTCCCTGCTTAGTACCACGGGCATCGCGATGCTCGTTCTCGGTATTGCAACCGGTGGTTGCAGCGACGACGACGACGACACCACGCCCGCGGCTGGCACGAGCAGCGGTGGTAAGGGTGGTACCAGCAACGCAGGCACGAGCTCGGGCGGCAAGGCCGGCGCCGGCACCGCAGGCACGAGCTCGGGCGGCAAGGGCGGCAACGGCGGTACCGGTGGCAAGGGCGGCAGCTCGCCCGGTGGCGCTGGCGCTGGCGGCGAGGGTGGCGCTGCTGGTGGCGGTGGTGAGGGCGGCGCCGAAGGCGGCGCTGGCGGTGCTGGCGGCGCTGGCGGTGCCGGTGGCGCTGGCGGTGCTGGCGGCTCGGACTGAGCGCGTCGGGCTCGATAACCTAGCGAGCCCAGGAGTTGCTCAGCGATCGGCGATGCCGGCAGGCCTCACGGCTTGTCGGCGTCGCTCTTTTGTGGCCCCGCAGGATGCATGGGCTCCCATGTTGTTGGCGAGGCGTCTCAACCTGACACAAGCGCGGACGCCGCGCGCGAGCGAGCGAGCTAAGGGAGTGCCAAGAGCCACTGCTGTTTCGAGCGCGTAAACACCAAGCGTCGTGCTTCGCGAAGAAGGCGCTTACTTCCATCCGCGCAGGCTCACCCACATCGGCATTCGCACGCGTCACGGCAACCTGTGTCGTTTTTGTCGGCAGCTGCGTGCCCGATGTGGATACTTAGGAGTTTAACCGTGGCGGCTCTTGCAAATGCTTCGGCTGAACTCGCGAGAGGTCAGAGCTTAGATCGATACGAGTTGGTTTATCCCGTCGCCCGCGGCGGGATGGCGCGCGTGTGGGTGGCCAAGCTGCGCGGCAAGCACGGCTTCGAGAAGATGGTCGCGCTGAAGACCATTTTGCCGACGTTCGCCCAGGACCAGCGCTTTCGGCGCATGTTTTTGGACGAAGCCAAGATTGCCTCTGGCATCGAGCACGTCAACGTAGCGCAGATTTTGGACCTGGGAGAGCAGGCGGGCCAGCTCTACCTGGTGATGGAATGGGTCGACGGCGACTCGCTCCAAGAGCTGGACCGAGCCGCCGAGAAAGCCGGCAGCTCGCTGCCCATTCCGGTGCTGGTGCGGGTGCTGGCCGACGCCTGCGCGGGTCTCCACGCCGCGCACGAGCTGGCGGATGCTCACGGGCGCACGCTCAACGTGGTGCACCGTGACGTCTCGCCGCAGAACATTTTGATTGGCGCCAAGGGCGTCGTAAAGCTGATCGACTTTGGCGTGGTGAAGGCGCGACGCCGCACGACCGAAGAAACGACGACCGGCACCATCAAGGGCAAGCTGCAGTACATGGCGCCCGAGCAAGCGCTGGGGCAGGGCGTGGATCGCCGCGCCGACATTTGGGCCGTGGGCGCTACCTTGTATCGGCTGCTGGCGCGTCGCCCCGTGTACCGCGGCAACAGCCCGCTCTCCACCTTCAAGCGCCTGACGTCGACGATGGCGCCGGAGCCGCTGCCGTCGCACGTACCGGGCGCGCTTTCGACGATCGTGCTGAAGGCGCTGGCGTTCGAGCCAGAGCGGCGCTTTTCCAGCGCTGCCGAGCTGGGTGCGGCGCTCGAAGCGCTGCTGCAGGGCCCCTACCAGACGACGAGCCGCGAAGTGGCCGCCTGCGTCGAGCAGTACTTGGGGCCGGCGCTGGCGGCGCGCCGCAGCGCCATCACCGAAGCCCTCGAAGAGCAGGCTCCTGGTGAGCGCACGCAACCCACCGCGCCAGAGTGGGAGAGCGGCGTTTCGACGGCGAAGACGCTGCCGCACAGCGCGCCGCCGTCGGCGCCGCCCACCGTCGTGGAGCGCGCGCCTGCGTCGAGCCCGGTCGACGAGGTGACCAGACCCCTGCAGCAGGCGCCGCTGCTCTCGCGCCCACCGGAGCCGTCGGGGCCGCCCTCGATCAGCAATCCTTCGAAGCTGGTAGCGGCCGGTGGCGTGCTCGTGCTGGGCGCTACGTTGGTCTGGTCGCTAGGGGCGTCGCCCCCGTCCGTTGCGGCGCCGCCTGCCGCTTCGGCTGCGCCCCGCCCAGTCGCGCCCGCGCCTACACCCTCACCGGTGGTCGAGGCTCCGCTCAGCGTGCAAGCGCTGCCGATCTTGAGCGAGACGCCGCCGCCCGCGACACCGCCCAAGCCTGCTGCTGCAACCGACGCCCCCGCGACGGGGAAAAAGAAGGTCGTGCCGTCGCGGCCCGCCGTCGTCTCCAAACCCAAGCGCAAGGTGGTGGATGACGGGTTCTAGGCCGCTCCTCCGTACCGCGGTGCTGCTCGCGCTGCTGCTCGGCTGCGCGGTAGCTCAGGCCCAACCCAGCGCGGCGCAGAAAGAGACGGCGCGTGGCTTGATGGCCGAAGGGCGCGAGCTGCGCGACAAGGGTGACTTGCCCTCCGCGCTCACGCGCTTCAACGCGGCGGACGCCCTGATGGGCGTCCCCACTACTGGTTTCGAGGTCGCGGCGACTCAAGCGCAGCTCGGCAAGTTGGTGGAGGCACGTGAGACCCTGCAGCGCGTGCTGGCGATCGCCGTGAGCCCGGACGATCCGGAGCCGTTCAACGAGGCGCGCAGCAAGGCGCGGGCGCTCGATCAGCAGCTGCAGGCGCGCATCGCCAGCCTGCGTTTCGTCGTGAAGGGCCTCAAAGACGGGGAAGCGGTCGAGCTCACGGTCGATGGCGAGAACGTACCCAAGGCTCTGCTCAACCTGCCGCTGCGGGTGAATCCAGGGCGCCACATGCTCGTGGCTCGGGCGCGGCAGCGCGAGCTCAGGCGCGATGTCGACGTCGCCGAGGGACAATCCCTTCCGGTCGCGCTGGAGCTCGCGGGGGACGAAGCCATGCCCGCGGCGATAGCGCCTGCTTCGACGGCCGTAGCGCCTGCGCCCGTCGAAGCGCTGCAGCCGCGAGCGGCGCCGTCGGCGAGCCGTGGCTTGCCAACGCTGGCTTACGTTGGAGGCGGCGTGGCGCTGGCGGGCTTGGTCGTCGGCAGCGTGACCGGCACGTCGGCTATTTCGCACAAGAACGACGCCAAGAAGGCCTGCGTGGAGGGCAAATGTCCGCCTTCGACTTGGAGCGATCTCGACAGCGCTCGCTCGATGGCCACCATTTCGACGGTCGGCTTCGTCGTCGGCGCCATCGGCGCCGTGGTGGGCGCCGGCGCCCTCTTGCTCGACGGCGAAGAGGCTGGGCCGAGCGAGCGTGCGTTCACGGTGGTGCCCGACGTCGATCGCCAGAGCGCGCGCGTGACGTTTGCAGGGAGGTTCTGAGCTTGCGCGCTGGCTGGCGCTTCCAGCTGCCGCGGGCGCTGTCGCTCGCGGCGCCGCTCGGCTTGCTGGCTTGCGGCAGCCTGATCGGCTTGGGCGAGCTCGAGAAGGTCGACTGCGCCGTGAGCTGCGACGAGGCGCGCGCAGGCTCGGTGTCGGGCGGCACTGGCACCAGTCCTGGCGCTGCCGGCACGACCCCGAGCAGCTCCGGCGTCGGCAACAGCTCGCAGGGCGGTGTCGCGGGCGCGTCCGCCGGCGGAACCACGGCTGGCGTTGCCGGCTCGCTCAACGGCGGCAGCGCCGGCAGCACGAGCGGCGGCACGAGTGGAAGCGGGGGCGGAAGTGGCCCCGGCTCCAGCGTCTGCCCTGGCGGCCCTGAGCCCGCGCCCACGTGGACGGAGCACTGGTTCGAGCACGACCAAAAGCTGACGCGCGTTCACTACGACGACTGCGTCGTCGTGTACTTCGACGGCGACACCAGCCTGGGGACCAAGGATTGGCTGGTGCCGTTCCTGAACAAGGCTTGGTCCTACTCGCTCGCGACCTACGGCCAAATGGGTAATGAGCGCATCTACGTGGTCGTGCATCAAGGCAGGTACCAAGGCGGGCACTCGAGCACGTTCATCGAAGCGTCACACGACAACCACGCCGTCATCGACATGGGTGCTGACGAGTGGACCCCGGGTGACTACGACCTGCCCGCGCACTTGCTGTCGTTCTTGGTCGACACGCAAGGCGCGCACACCAAGTTCGGCGCGCCGATGGGCGGCGACTACGACAACGTAGGCTTCCCGCTGATCTACAAGTACGACTTGTACTTGGCGCTCGGGCTCGACGCCGTTGCCGCGGACGCGTTCATCGACTTCAACGCGCTCAAGAACGGCAACCCTTACGCCAACACGTTCTGGTTCCGAGACTGGTTCTACCCGGTGTGGCGCGATCACGGTCACGCCAAGCTGTTCGCCAACTACGAGACCTTGCTCGAAAAGTACTTTCCGGCGAGCGCGGACCACTGGATGCCCGAGATGAGCTACGGGCAGTACTTCCACTTCATGAGCGGCGCGGCTGGCGTGGACCTAGTGCCCGAAGCGCGCAAAGCCTTCGTCTGGCACCCTGACTTCGACGACGAAGTCGCCGCCGCCAAAGCCGACTTCCCCGACATCAAATACTGACGCGAACGCTGACGGCATCCGTCGAGAGTGTTCAAATCGTGCGTGCCTGCAACGCGCGCGACAACCAACCAGGTGAGACGATGTAAGGATTTTGTCGGAGCAAATGTGCGCACGTGTACGAGCATTTTCGTGAAGAGGATAACTGCCGACAGTGGGACTGCACGTTTGCGGTTTTCCGCGGCAAAGTTGTTGATAGATCGAAGAATTTCCAAGGGGTCGGCGATGCGCCGAACATTGAGTCGCGGATGGCTAGCTCGCGCCAGACGCCGCGTTCGTTCCAGGGGTGGTCACTGCCCCTGTTGTCCGCCCTGACCACGGTAGGATTGTTGGGCGGCTGCCAAGCCGACATCAGCGGTCCCGGTGTGGGCCCCACCGGTGACGACCCGACGACGCCGGGCTTGGACGGCAGCAACACCAACAAGCCGGCCGACGTTGCCGAGCCGGGCGATTGGTTCGGCGCCGTGCAAGCGGCCGACTGTAAAGCGGCCGCGCCGTTGTCGCGCACGCGGATTCGTCGCTTGAGCACCGCGCAATGGAACAACACCGTGTCACAGGCGCTGGCCGTGACGCCGGCCGGTCCTGAGTTTCCGGCCGACGCGCTCAGCTCGACCACGGGCTTCAACACCGACGCCGTGCTGAACAAGGTGAGCGTGCTGCTCGCCAACGCCTACTGGGACAAAGGTGCGTCGCTGGCGCCACAGGCCGCGACGGCCGCGCTTCAGGCGTACGCCTGCTTGGCCACCAGCGCCAAGGACGCCACTTGCAGCGCGCCCTTCCTCAAAGACTTTGGCGCTCGCTTGTTCCGCCGTCCGCTCACCGACGAAGAGACGAGCCGCTACGCCGCGTTCCTCACCGCGCAAGCGGCGCTCGACCCGGCAGCGACCGCGGTGGCCAGCGTGCTCCAAGCCATGCTGCTCTCGCCCAACATGGTCTACATCACCGAGCTGGGGAACAGCAAAGCCGGTGAGGTCACGCTGACCCCGTACGAGCAGGCCTCGCTGCTGTCGTACACGATCGCCGACGCTCCGCCGGACCAGCAACTGGTGGCCGCGGCGCAGAAGGGCAGCCTGAACGACGCCGCGGAGCGCGCCACCCATGCCCAGCGCTTGATGCAGGCGCCCGGCGCTCGCGCCAAGTACGCCGACTTCTGGCAGCAGTACCTGCCGCTCGCTGATCTTCGGGGCGCCGTCGGTGTCGACCCAGCGCTGGCCAGCGCCATCACCGAAGAGACGACGCAGCACTTCGACAAGATCGTCTGGCAGCAGAACGGCAGCTTTGCGGACCTGGTGACGGCGCCCTACACGTTCGGCTCCCAGGCGCTGTCGGCCGTTTATGGGACGCTGACGCCTGGTCAGAACGGCACGCTTTCGCTGCCGGCCGGTCAGCGCGCGGGCTTCCTGACGCAGGCCGGCTTCTTGTTCATGCCGGCTGAAGCGTCGGTGCCGCACAAGGTGATTCACCGCGGCCTGACCGTGCGTCGTCGGCTGCTTTGCCAGTCGCCTCCGCCGCCGCCCGCTAACCTGATGCCCAGCGCGGCGGATCTGCAGCCGCTTGGTGCCGACGCCACACCGCTCGAGAGCTTCGCGGCGTTTCAGGCGCAGAAGCCGGCCTGCGCGGCTTGCCACAACACGTTCCAGCCCATCGGCCTCGCCTTCGAGGAGTTCGACAACATGGGCAAATACCGCACGACCTACGAGTCGGGTAAGCCGATCACGACCAGCGGCGAGCTGAACGACGCTGGTGACGCCAGCGGCCACTACGAGAACGCGGTGGAAATCGCGCAGCGTATCGGCCAAAGCAAGATCGGCGAGTACTGCTTCTCACGGCAGTACGCGGAGTTCGCGCTCGGTCGTCACCTCAACGCCGCGACGGACGCCTGCACCATTCGCGCGTCGAGCGACCTAGCCGCCAATCCTCCGATTCAAAAGCTCGCCGTCGTGCTGAGCGACATCGAAGCCCGCTCCCATCGCTTCCACAACTGATGGCCAACATGACTAGCAAACGCCACCACGTCTATTCGCGTCGCAACCTGCTGCGAGGCCTGGGTGCCGGCGCGGTCTTGCTGTCTCCGTTCGTTCGGCACCGCATGAGCTTGGCTCAAGCGGCTCCGGCTGGAAACGTGCTGATTTTCTTCACGCCCAACGGCCACATCAAGGACGAGTTCGACGGCGCGGGTGGCAGCGCCGCCTTCACGCTGAAAAAGTCGCTGGCGCCGCTCGAGTCGTACAAGCAGGACATCGCGGTCATCCGCGGCCTGACCTTGAAGACCACGACCGACATCAACAGCCACGACGACATCGTGCGCCACCTCACGTGCTTCGAAGGTCCGGACAAGGCCAAAGCCTACGGCCCGTCGCTCGATCACGTGATCGGCAACGCGATTGGCCAGCGCCCCATCTTCATCACGCCAGAGCCGGCGCGCCACGAGAGCTATTGGCGCAACGCCCTCAGCTGGCGCGAATCGGGCGTGGCCGAGCCGTTCCTCACGGATCCGACGGCCGTATTCAACAACCTCTTCGCGGGTGGCACTCCGGCCATGGAAGGCGCGATGCCCGACCAAGCCGCCGAGCGCGCGCGCGCGCGCAACAAGAGCATCCTGGATTTCGTCAACAGCGACATTCAGACGTTCCGCGGGCGCATCAACAGCGAAGACAAGCAGCACCTCGACCTGTATTTGGACTCGCTGCGTGACGTCGAAAAGCGCGTTACGGCCGACGGCAGCGTGGTTGGCGGGGGAGGCGGTGGCGTGTGCGCTCCCGACGCGGTCAAGGCGCGGATCGCCACCTTGCCGATGACGCCCGTCCAAAAGGACGACAAATCTCCGGCTGGCATGGCCGAAAACCTGCGAGCCAACGGCGAGCTGATGACCGACTTGGTCGCGTCGGCCTTCGCCTGCGGCACGCAGCGCGTCGCCAGCATCTTGTGGCAAGGCGCCTCGGAGGGCCTCGACCCGATGAACAACACGGGGTCGCCCAACCATCACAGCATCAGTCACACCTCCGACTTCGACAGCTGGAAGGGCATCGACGTCTGGTACGCCGAGCGCTTCGCCTACACGCTCGAAGCCTTGAAGAAGGTGAACATGCTCGACAAGACGATTGTCGTGTGGATCACCGAGATCGCTCAGGGCCACGAGTGCGGCGACTTCGTCCACGTCGTGGGCGGCGGTCAGGCGCTGGGCATCAAGACCGGCCAACACATTCTCTACCCGTTCAAGGGCAACCCGGGCGACAAGGCCGTGCTCAAGGACCCCGCGAACCGCAGCTTGGCCGACCTGTGGGTCAACGTGCAGAACGCCATGGGCGTGACCAGTGAGACCTTCGGCGATCCGAAATGGTGCACCGGTCCGCTCATGGAGCTGCGCGCTTAGTCGCCTTGGACGCGGGAAGAGGAGCAGGTGCCGGGCGGCGGCGCTTGCGCAGGGCCGCCGCGAGGAGTCCGAGCAGTAGCCAGGCGGGCCTCGCGCTCGGGCCCGTGCTGGCTGCGTGAAACGCGCAGCTGCCGTCGTCGCTCGTGTCGGCGTTGTTCGGAGTCGTGACAAGGGGGCTACTGCCGGCCGTGGTGGCGCTGCCGCTGCTGCCGCCTGCGCTCGTGGAGCCGCCGGCCGTCGCGCCGCCGCTGCCAGCTGCCGTGCCGGTGTCCGAGCCACCCGCTCCGCCGCCGGCCGTCGCGCCGCCGCCGCTGCCTCCGGAGCTGGCGCCGCCCGTGCCGCCGCTACCTGCGGCGCCGCCGCTGCCGCCTGCGCCGCCCATGCCCAGCGGATCCGGTAGAGCTAGCAGGATGTCGGCTTGCGAGTCCGCTTCCATGGCGGCGTCGATGTAGATGTCTTGGACGGGCGGCGAAGGATCGCTGCGGTGCAGGCCCATCTGGAAGAACAGCTTGTTCACGTCGCGCTTGGCCACCGATGCGCCGGTCACGACCTGAGTGCCGTCGTACCAGACGTCGACTTTGCCGACGTTGGGGTCTTGGGACCAATGGTTGTGCAGCGCGATGCGGTGCCACTTGTTGAGCTCGAGCTTCACCGTCCAGCGCACGGTTTGGCCCAAGTCTCCCGTGCCGAACTTGAGGTTGGTGCCGCCGCCCTGCGCGGGCTCGATGAAGAACGTCATCGTGTTCTTGGAGGTGGGGGTCGACTCCCAGTAGCCGATGTTGTTCCGGATCTCTGCGTCCTTCGGCACCATGAACGACCAGGCAAAATACGAGTCTTCGCCGTCCAGGGTGTGGAGGCCGACGTGCTTCACCTCGACCCGGCTCTGGTTGTACGGCTCGAAGATGATGTCGTCGCGCAAGGTGATTTTGGCGGCCTTCTTGCCGTTCGCGACTTGGTCGCTCACGAAGATCAGGTTGTCGCGGTCGCCGGTCTTGATGGCGGTCGAGCCGTCCCACTGGCTCACGTCCCCCGTCTCGAAGTCACCGTTCCACAGCACTGCAGCGCGCGCGTTGCCGGCTCCGAGCAGACAGCTGACAGCAGGGACCACGAGCGGGACGAGCTTGATTGGCTTCACAGTTGAAGCAGGGAACCAAGGGCTCGCGAGCTTCAAGATTCCAGCTGCCTGGAAGGCTTTGCTCTATGTTGAATAGAGACATAGATCGCGCGCTCTGGACATTGCTTGGCTGCGATGTCCTCAAATCTTCAGGGTCGTTGGGTTTTGGCAGTGGCTTCGGTCGGGCTGGTTGCGGCCTGCACGGTAGGGGACCCAGAGGGCACGGACGCGCCGACCGCCGGCACCTCCAACGCCACCGCCGGCAGTGCCAGTGTGCTGCCGAGCGGCGGCAGCGCGCCGACCGGCACGGCCGGGAGCGTCGCCAGCGCTGGGACGAATGTAGGTCAAGGTGGTGCGGCGCCCACGGCAGGCAACGCCAGCACGGGCGGCGCCGCTGGCAGCGCGCCCGTCGGCGGCGGCTCCGTGGGGGGCAGCGGCACCGCGGGTGGTGGCTCGGTCGGTCCCGCCTCGGGCCCCAGCGCCGGTTGCGGCAAGCCCAGCGCCGATGAGCCGGGCAAAGACGTGCTGCACAACATCATGGTCAACGGAGTCGCGCGTCGCTACTGGACCAAGCTGCCGACGTCGTACGACGGCACCACGCCCACGGCCGCGGTGTTCTACGGCCCCGGCTGCGGCGCCAGCGGCGTCGAAGGCTCACCGCTCGATGCGTCAATCAAGGACTCCGCCATGCGGGTGTTCGTGATCGGCACCGGCGGCTGTTTCGACACCAAGGGCCCAGAGCCCGAGACAGGCTACTTCAACGCGGTGCTCGACGAGGTGCAGGCCAACTACTGCACCGACAAGGGCAAAGTGTTCGTGTCGGGCTACAGCAGCGGCGGCTGGCTCTCCATGCTGCTGTCGTGCACGGCCGGTGATCGCATCCGCGCCATCGGCACGGCCGCTGGCGGCTTCAAGGCCGACCACCCGCCGTGCAAGGGCAACCCGGCCGCCATGTTCCACGCCGGCACCAACGACACCGCCAACCCGATCACCAAGCTCAACGCCATGGGCGTGAACGAAGGCTCTGCCGCCGGTCGCGATCGCTTGATCAAGGACAACGGTTGCAGCATGGAGACCAAGGAGTGGGATCCGAAGTACCCGTACTGCAAGGAGTACATCGGCTGTAAGAGCCCCGTCGTCTGGTGTCAGCAGGACGGCGTCGGCCACTCCAACGGAGAAGAGGTCGCGCGCACGGGCTGGTGGAAGTTCTGGTCCAGCCTACCGTGATCGTCGTGTCAGCCGTTGGCCACGCCCGCCGATCAAGGATCGGAGAGCATCAAGGGGCGCTGAAGATGCTCTCGCGGCGAAAGCCGCGCTCGGGCTTGGCGAACAGGTAGCCCTGCAGCAGGTCTGCGCCCAGGCGTTGCAGCGTGTCACGCTCGGCGACAGTCTCCACGCCCTCGCACACCACGCGCATGCCCAGCTCCTGCGTGCACACCTGCACCATCGAGCGCACCAAGCTCGACTTCGAGGCCGAGGTATCGATGCCGCGCACCAGAGACATGTCCAGCTTCACGATGTCGGGCTCCAGCTGGCTGAAGCTGGAAAGACCCGCGTAGCCGGCTCCCAAATCATCCACCGCGATGCGGAAGCCCAAGTCGCGCAAGCGGTCGATGCGGGCGCGCAGGTCTTCGATGCGCTGCAGTGACGAGCGTTCGGTAACCTCGAGAACGATGCGTGGGGCGTGCAGCGTGAGCGGCGCCTCCAGCGAGTACAGGCTCTCGTGGGTCAGATCGAGCGCGTGCAAATTGATGAATATCAGAGCCGCGTCGGGCGCCGCCGACAGGCTGCGTCCCACGACGTCGCGAATGCGCATGCCGAGCTCTTGTACGCGACCCAGGCGCTCCGCGGCGTCGAACAACAAGCCCGGCGTCGGCATGTCGCTCGAGTCGGAGCGAACTAGCGCTTCGTAGCCGAACACCTCGCGCGTAGGCCAACCGACAATCGGCTGGTAAGCCACCCACAGTCGATCCACGGCGCGCCTGTACTTGGCGTCGAGCTCGTCCAAATCGACGAGCCAATCGCCGCCGGCCTCGCAGATCTCGAGCGCCTTTCGCTTGAGGAACTGCAGCCGATGATGCGCGGCCGCGTCGCGGACTACTTGCACCAGGGTCGTGTTCTCGACCGGCTTCTGCAGGTAGCGAAATCCGCCGTACTCCATGGCCAAAATGGCGCTTTCGAGCGTGCCTCTGCCGGTCATTACGATCACCGGAACGTCGAGATCGAGCCCGCGCACGCGACGCAGCAGCTCCATGCCGTCCATGTTGGGCATCACCAAGTCCGAGACGATCACGTCGAAGCGACGACCGCGCCGTAGCAGGTCGAGTGCGGCCTCGCCATCAGCGGCTGCTTCGACCATGAGTCCAGCCTTGCTCAAGATTCGTGTCGAAATGACCCGCACTGCTGTGTCGTCGTCAACAAGCAGGATCTCCACGCCGCGATTGCTCATGTAGCGAACTCGTCAACCCTGCTAGGTAACGCGTCTCGATCGTGTTGACCACACACGGTCGTGGTCGTCGTGACTTGCCACACGAGACAGGCGTTTCGTACAGCTTCCGGCTCTTGTACGGTCGCCCTATTTTTGTGGCCAAGTCGATCGCGACGCGGATAGATCTTCGCCCTTCGCCCGAAAGTTCGATGCGGCAACAGCGACCTCGAGGAACCACTACACGCGATTCGGTCGTGAGCGCTGCGCTCGATGTCATGGATCGAGATGGCTACGACGGGCTGACGATCCGCGCGATCGCGACGCTGGTCGGCGCGCCGCCGATGTCGCTCTACACCCACTTTGCCAACAAAGAGGAGCTGCTCGACTTGATGTATCAGGAGGTCACGCGCCGCCTCTACGTCGACTCGGGTAACGACACGTGGCAGGTCGAGATGCTGGCCATCGCCCACAACGTGCGGGCCACGCTGCTGGCGCACACGAGCTGGACGCACCTGCTCGCGCGGCGAGCGCCTCCCACGCCGGTGCCGGTTCGCGAGCGGCTGCTGGCCCTGATGGTGCAGAGCGGTATGTCGTCGCCAGGTGCGCTGCGCAGCCTGTCGTCGGTGATCGCGTCGGCGATTGGGCTCACGTTGTTCGAGCTGACGTTCATGGACCCCGACGGTTCCTCCCGTCTGACCCAACGCCTGGACGCCCTGAAGGATTGGCTCGTCTCCGACGGCAAGGGCGACCTCGAGCCGACCACTCGCCAAGCGGTCACCCAGGGGCCCCCCTTCGATTTCAGGCAGAGCTTCGACTTCACGCTCTCGACCTTGATCGCCGGCTTGGCCAGCCGCCCCGACACAGGCGCTAACTAGAGCAGCAGGGGCAGCCGTCTGCGCGGGAGCCGGCTGGGTTCGACGTGTGGCCGGAGCCGGCGGAGGTAGGCATGCACCTCGACGCGCAGCGCCTCGACGTCGAGCGCTGCTAGCCCCGCAGGGGTGAAGCCGCGAGCTGGTTCCAGCTGCTGGAGCAACCGCCGCCCTTCGGCGTAGGCTGCCTGGGGCAGCGACAGCTGCGCGGCCTGGCGTAGCAATAGCCGGAGCTCGTGGACGTCGCGCAGCCGCAGGAAGGCGCCGAACAGGGCGCGCCCTTCTTCGGCGGCGTGTCGCCAGGAAACGCCTGGCAATAGCTCCTGAGTCACGCGCTGCCCGGCCCCGTAGCAGTCGTAGCTAGCGCACCCGCCCTGGCCCGCTGCCTCGAGCCGCGCGTGCTGCCGACAGCGGTTCGACGCCAGCAGGTGCCGGCAGGGCTCGCCTGCCGGTTTGTCGAAGGCGAACCATTCCGAGCGATCGAAGGCGAGGCTGACGCAGCACAAGCCTTGGCAGCGCGCGCAGTCCCCCTGCAAGTCCGACGAAGGTGCCATACCCCCGAGCGGGCGCCGGCCGGCGAATGTTGCGCTTTGAGGGGCGGGCTTGCCAAAACGCGTGAGCGCGGCCACAAAATACGCAACATCTGCGGCTCGCGGCGGGCCTCTTTGCAGAGCCCACAGCCATGAAACCGACCGAGCCAACTCTCAGCGCCCGCTGCGCGCGCGCGTTGACTGCCGAGCAGCGTGAGCGCCGCGAACGCGACGCGGCTTTGACCGACGACGCTGCGCTGGTGGCCTACGAGGCCAAGTGGCAGCGCAAGCTCGCAAGACTGCAGCGCGCGTTTCCAGCCCGCTGGCGCGTGGTCGGGCTATCCGACGAAGAAGTGCGCGACTTGCTCACGTTGCAGCTGCTCGAGGCCGTGCGCCGCGCCGACCCGGCAGAGCTGGCGCTCGAGCGACCTGGCCGCGAATGGGGGCTCTTGGTCGCCGAGCGCGAGCTGCGGGCGCTGCGCAAAGGGTTTCGGCTCGACGTGGTGCTCGCCGATCCCGGTGAGGCCGGGCTGCCGTCCCGCGACGCAAGCCAAGAAGACACTTGGCTCGAGCACGAGGCAACGCGGAGTCGGAGCTTGGCCCAAGCGCGCGCCGAGCTGGGCCTCAGCAGGCCCCAACGGCGCTGGCTCGGGGCTTTCAAGGCCAGCGCCGAACAGGGCGCCTTCTTCGACGCCAGCGCCGAGCCCAACCTGAGCGAGCCGTCGCGCGCCCTCGGCAAGCACCGCTCGTCCGCGCTGCGCGCCTACCGGGAGCTGCAGGCGCGCTTCAGCGCGGAGCTGGCGCGGGTCGAGTAGCTCGCTTGGGAGCCTCAGGGGTTGGAGGTGAACTTCGCAGAGCGGCGCTGATGGAGGCGGAAATAGCTCTCTGGATCGAACAGCGTGTCTGCAGAGCCGTCCTTGGTGCGGGTCAGCTCGGCGGTCAGATCGCACGTCTCGGGATTTTCGCCGCCTGTCGATTCGAGCTCGCCGGCCGCTACCGTGTAGGCACCGGTGTCGGACATCTTGTGGCTGTAGGGGAAGGTGCAGTCGCCGTCGATCTCGACCTTCATGTCGTCACCCGTCTCAGCCGGATCCCAGGCAAGGTCTAGGGCGTCGTCCTCGCGCGACAGATCGCTCGCCGGCTCGGTGAAGTCGAACGGATCGGGCAAGATGCCGCTGTTCTCGCTGGCGGTCGTGTCGTCGGGGCGGTCGAGCGTGACTTGGAACTCAGCGCCAGGCTCGAGTCCGCTGAAGTCGGCCTCGTAGACGCCAGTGTCGACGACCGAGAGGGTCTTGGTCTTGCCGCCCGCGGTCGCTAGTAGCTTGTCGCTGCCTTCGAGGTCGACGTAGGTGTTGCTGCTGTCACCGCCCACCTTGAGCTCGACGTGCACGGTGGCCGTGGTGTCGTTGTCCGCGTAGACGTCAATCAGCGCGGCGATACCGCCGGTCTTGATGTTCGACGACCCCGTCGTCTCTTTGCTGCAGCCCATGGCTGCGAGCCCGACCAAACAGAGCGATGCCAATGTGGAGCGGTGAAACATGAAAATGACCTCTCAGCGAAGAAAGCGCTTACTCCCAACTTAGACGGGGCAGGGGCGCTCTGACAATCAATCCCCAGTCAATTCCGGCGCAAAGTCCGGCCAAGTGCCGTATGTCTGACGCAGCCGCCCACGCCGACCCGTTGATAGTTACAGCTCAGTTGTAGAGCGTAAACTCGCCGATGCTCCACCAACGGTCGGTCGACTTGGTGATCTCGAAGCGAAGGTAGCGGCCGACCTGAGCGCTCTCGAAGTCGACCCAGGTCCATTGATTGCCTTGGACCGTCTTGGTGGGCGCGCCGAAGGTGCCGTCGTTGGAGACGAACACGTCCAGATTGCCAGGAAAGTCCTGCTCGTGCGGCGAAGCGGTGATCAGCATCAACGCCTTGAAGAAGATCTCGGTCTTGCCCAGATCGATCTGCACCCACATGCCGCCCTGCTGGGTCCTGCCCGAGACCCAAGTGCTCCCGGCGTCACCGTCGAAGGGCTCGTCCAAGCCACTTTCGGTCGATGACTCGGAGCTGGTCATCAGCCATTGGCTGCGGTTCAGCGGTTGTCCGACGGGGTTTTGCGGCACGCAGGTGCCGTTCTGGCACAGGCCAGACTCGCAGTCGGAGGTGATGTTGCAGCTCTTGCCGGTGCCGCAGGGTGGACAGTTCGGGCCACCGCAATCCGCCGCGGATTCCTGCTGATTCTGCGTCAAGTCGCTGCAACTGGGGACTGTGCATTTGCCGGCCGTGCACAGCCGGCTCTCGCAGTCGCGCGGCTGCTTGCATTGGTGCGGCGCCACGCACGGCGCGCATTCGCCGCCGCCGCAGTCCTGGTCGGTTTCGAGCCCGTTGGTGATCGTGTCCGTGCAGCCAGCGCTGACGCACACCTCGCTCTGACAGTGCGCGCTCTCGCAGTCGCTGTTGATTTTGCAGGCGCTGCCGATCGGGCAGCCCACGCAGCTGCCCCCGCAGTCAGGCCCTGTCTCTTGCCCGTTGCGCACGCCGTCGCGGCAGTTGGCAGGCTGGCAGACCACAGCGCAAATCAGCGACGCGCAGTCTGCGCTCTCGCGGCAGCGCTGCTCGGCTTCACAGCGCTTGGCGCAGGTTCCGCCGCAGTCCACGTCGCTCTCGGAGCCGTTTTGGAGCTCGTCCTCGCACGTGGGACAGGCCTCGCAGGTGCCGCCGCAGTCGACGCCTGTTTCGTCGCCGTCCCGCAAATCATTGCCGCATTGCGGGCACGCCTTGCAGGTTCCGCCGCAATCGACGCCTGTTTCGTCGCCGTTTTGCTTGTGGTCATCACAGCGCGCGAGGCCCGCGCTGCCGCCTGTGCCGCCGCCGGCGTCGTCAGAGACCTGATAGGCAGGGAACGAGCACGCCGCGGCGCAGAGCAGCGCCGACGCACACCAAACGCGGCAATCGACCATAAACACGCCCAGAGTAGCTCACGCGGCGGCAAGGCAGGGCACCAACCCTTACGAACCGCGATTGCCTACACCCGACTACCAAGTAGTATGCGGGGCTTGCCCGTCTTGCCGGTCTCGCCCCGCTTGCCTGGTCCGCAGGTGCTGTCGGCTCGTTACATGACGCGCTTCCGCTGCTTGGCAGGCGATTGCGAGGCCACCTGCTGCGGTGGCGGCGCCGTGCCGGTCGAACGGTCGACGCATCGTCGCCTCACGCTGTTGGCGGAACCCGACGTCGAGGCTCAGCAGCTGTTGGCGAGCGGCATCGAGCTCACGCCCGACGGGCCCGACTTTGGGCGCCTGCGCTTCTTGGCCTCTGGTGACTGCAGCATGCTCGACGGCGCTGGCCTGTGCCGCATCCAGTCCAAATTCGGTCACGACGCTCTGTTCGACGTTTGCGCAACCTACCCGCGCTACGTGAATCAGATTGATGGCGAGGTGCAGGGCACGGCGCCATCCCTCGAGCTGTTCGGCACGCTATCGTGTCCGGAGGTGGCCCGACTGGCGCTGTTGTCCGAGGACGGATTCGCGCTGCAAACGGTGGACCTCGACGAAGCGCCACGCAAGCTGCGCAACCGCTTCGACACCCGAGAGCCGTACTTTCAGCCGTACCGCATGGTGCGCGGGGCGCTCACGCGGCTGCTCGGCGAGCCCGACTTCAGCTTGGACGAAAAGCTTTTCGCGCTCCTTTGGCTTGCGGATCAGCTGCGACCGGTTTTGTTCGCGGGCTGCAGCCAGGCGCCCAGCGCCGAGCTGAAGACCGTGCTCGGCGCGCTCTCCGGTCCGGGGGTGCTGCCGTCTTTGGCCGCCAACTTTCGTTCGCTGCGCATCGACGCGGAGCTGCCACTGGCGGTGATCTGGCAAGCCTTGCCCCCCGCGGAGATCCGACCGGGCGCGCAGACCGAGCGCTTCGATCGGACGCTGCGCGACGTTTGGGCCGAGTACGGCCGCGCGCAAGGGGCCGGCGCCTCGCTGAGTGAGGCTGATTTGCGTGAGTTGGTGGCCCAGTACACCACCGTGCGAGCGGCCGTGCCCGGACCAGTTCGCCAACGGCTGGACGTGCTGCTGAGCCGCTACGCCGTGAATCACGTGTTGACCACGCCGTACATGCTGTCGAGCAGCTTGTTCGCTTATGCGTACGAGCTGGTGGTCAGGATCGCGATGTTGCGCTTCTTACTGTGCACGCGCCTCTCGCTGTTCCAAGGCTCGGCGGCAGAGCTGGACGCGCGCGTCGTCGAGGTGACGTACGCCACCGTGCGGGGTGTGGAGCACGCTGGCATTTTGAGCCAGGTCCAGAAGCAGCTCGACGCGCGAGGCCTGAACGCACTGCCCCACGCGCTGTGCTTTTTGGCGGTTTGAGGCCCGGGCGCGCGCTTCAGGGCGCGCAGATGCGTCGGGCGTCTTGGCTCAGCGGCGAGTCCGGGTGCGCGACGACGAAGGCGGCGGCTTCGGCACGGGCGTCGGCCTGCTTGCCGGCTCGGCAGAGAGCCATCGCGTGCGTGACCTCGCGCGCCGGGGCGAGCGCACCCTTCGGAAACTTGGTGGCTTGCTCGTAGAGCAGAGAGAACGCCGTGTCGGTGTCGCCAGCGGCGAGCGCGGCTTGGGCGGCTTGAAGCAGCTTTTGCTCCTCTTCGTGCGGCTCGACGCTGGCTGCGACCGCTGGCAAGCTCGTTCCGGCTGCCGAAGCAGACGAGCGAAGGCTCGACGGCAGCGCAGGCGGATTGCCGCGTGCGAGCAGGAGCCCGCCGACGAAGACGCCCACGACCAACAAACCGGCCGCGAGCTTGGCGCCGCTGGAGCCACGTGCAGGTTGGGGCATCAAAGGCTTGGGGAACCGAACTGGCATCCCATTCCGCACCTGGCTTCGATCGTTAGCACACGTTCCAGACCCGCTGCGATGCCCGTTTTCGGTCCAGCAAGGCAGCTCACATGCTATTTCGGCGGCCCGCGATGAGTAGCACTCGTTCGAGCCTGGCCAACGTCACTGGCCAGCAGTGGAAATCCGGCATTGCAGCCTGGCTCGGCTGGACCTTCGACGGCCTCGACATGCATTTGTACACCCTGGTCTACGCTCCGTTCGTGGCGCAGCTCTTGGGTGTCGCCAGCACACTGGACGCCAGCGTGGGCCGCTACGCTAGCGTGATTCAAGGCGGTTTCTTGTTCGGTTGGGCGCTCGGCGGGGCGTTCTTCGGGCGCATCGGCGATCTACTCGGCCGCAGTCGCACGCTCTCGCTCACCATCTTGACCTACGCGCTGTTTACCGGTCTTTCGTGCCTGGCGCAGACCTGGTGGCACCTCTTGATCTTCCGCTTCTTGGCGGCTTTGGGCATCGGTGGTGAGTGGGCGGTGGGCGCTTCTTTGCTGGCTGAAACCTGGCCGCGTCGCTTTCGACCGTGGCTCGCGGCGGTGCTGCAAACCGGCGTGAACGTCGGCATCTTGCTGGCCGTCGTCGCGAATATTTCGATGTCGAGCATCGTCTCGACCGAGCCGCGTTGGATCTTCGTCGTCGGCATCTTGCCCGCGCTTTTGGTGTTGTGGATTCGCCGCGCTGTTCCGGAGCCGGAGGAGTGGCACGCCGCACAGCAGGCGTCGCAAGGAGCGGCGCCGCGCATTCGCGATTTGTTCCGCGGCGAAGTGCGCAAGGTCACGCTGCTCGTGATTCTGGTGTGCGCGGTGGCGCTCTCGGCGCACTGGGCGTTCATGTTCTGGCACCAGCTCGCCTTCAAGAACTTGCCCGACGTAGTGCACCAGAGCGCTGCCGCCAAGAACGCTTGGGGTACCAAGATGCTGGCGCTGATCATCATTGCGTCCACCGTCGGCAATTTCTTGGCGGCCGCGCTCGCGCGTTCCATCGGCTACAAGCACGCCATCGCGGTCATGTGCTTCGGCTACTTCTTGTCGATGGGCTGGGTGTACGGCACGCCCCGCGCCCACACCGAGCTGTTCTGGTGGCTGGCGCTGCCGGGTCTGTTCCAGGGCGTGTTCGCGCTGTTCACCATGTACCTGCCGCCGCTGTTTCCAACCTTGCTGCGCACGACGGGCGCGGGCTTTTGTTACAACATTGGGCGCGTGTTCTCGGCGGCCGGCGTGATCTTCTTCGGGCTATTTCAGCGCTTGGGCGACTACCGGCTCACGCTGCTGTGGGCAGGCTGCTTGTTCCTGCCGGCGGCCTTGTTCGCGCTCTGGCTGCCGGAGCTGCGCGACGACGCGCCGGACGCCCAGCCCGCGCCGGGCTGAGCTCGAAGGACGCGGGGGCTTTGGCAGGGGAAACAGCGGTGCACGCCCAACACTACGACCGCGCGTGGCGTGCCTGACCGTGCAATGTCAAGCGATGCCCGTCAGCGAGCCCGAGTTGGGGTTGATGTCGCCGAACGACTCCATGCCCAGGCCCATCAGCTTGCCGATCGACACCAGCAGTTTGGCGTGCGGTTGGCCGTCGAAGTTCAGCCAACGACCCCCCTTGAGCCCGGCGCCGGCGCCGCCAGCGATGATGAAAGGCGCGCGATCCATGCGGTGCGAGGTGCTGCCCAGCTCTCGGCCCAGCACGACCAGGGTGTTGTCGAGCAAGGTGCCGTTGCCTTCTTTCACGCTGTCGAGCTGCTGCAGCAGGTACAAGAACTGCTTGGCGTACCAGTTGTCGATGGCCGTCAGCTCTTTGATGCGGTTGCTGCCGTCGTGCGAGTAGTTGTGGTGGTCTCCCAAGCCGATCCAGCTGTGCTTGATGTGGCTGAAGGCGTAGCTCCACTGCAGGCTCATCACGCGCGTTACGTCGCACGACAACGCCGATACGGCGATGTCGGTCATGTTCTTGAGCTGCACGTCGTAGCTCGCGCCGGACGGAGACGCCGGAAGCCGACAAGCCAAGGTGCCGGGCGTGGCGCTACCGGTGGTGCCGTCGCCCACGCGTCGTTCGATGGCCGCCAGCGCCTCCAAATGAGCGTCGACCTTGGCGAAGTCTTCCGTGCCGATGCGCACACGCAAGCGCTTCAAATCGGCTGCCACCAAGTCGAGTACGCTCTTTTGGCGCGCTGCTTCTTTGGCTCCCGAGTCGCCCATCATCGCGGGCGGCGTGGCGCCGGGCATGGCTTCGGTCACGCCTTTGAAGAGCCGATCGAACGCCGACTTCGGGTTCACTTCGGGGTGGAGCGGCTGGTCGGCGCCCGCGTAGATCATGCGGTTCAGGCTGGTCGGGTCTTGGCATTGCACGCCCAGCTGCACGGTGCGGAACAGCGTCTCGGGCGAAGGGTCGTCGGCTGCGCGCAGGTACGGCTTGCCGGTACCAAAGTCTTTGGCGATCACTTGGTCAATGGAAGGGCCGCTGCCCCAACCGGTGCGGTGTCCGTTGCCGCCGTCGAAGTTGGCGCCCGCCGAAGGCTCTTTGAGGGTCGCGCCGGTCCACAGCCCTGCCATGCCGAAGGCGTGGTTTTCGCCCGCGCCTTTGGCCGAGAGCTTGAGGCCCCATGGCACCACCAGCTTGGAGCGCATGGGCTCGAGCGGCTTGTGGATCTCCGACAGCGTAAAATCGGTCTCGCTACCTTGCGGCTTCCAGTCGAACACGCTGTCGAAGGCCGGCGCGCCGTCGGGCTCGTACACCAAGAGCAAGCGCTTGGGGAACGTCGCTTCGGCGCCGGTGGCGTTGAGCAGCGGCAAGATGGGGCCAACACCCACGCCCAAGCCCAGCGCCTGCAGCAAGCGTCGACGCGGCAACTGTGAGAGTCTTCGAGAATGCATCACTGATTTCCTCCGGTCGAACGCACGTTTCGGAACGCTTCGCTGACGGCGATAGCCTCGAGAAGTTGGGGAACGTTGCCGCTGGACGCGCCGAAATTGGTCTGCAAGGTCGACACCGTGCAGGCGTCGTCGAAGCTTTCCACGCGGCCGAGCGCGAAGCGGAACCACTGCCGCGAGACACAGTCCGCGACCTCGCTCGACTTGGCCAAGGCGCTCGCCATCTCGATGGCGCCGACGAAGCTGCCTTCGAGATCGGGGCGCACGTTCGTGAAGGCGCCCGAAGCGTCGACCGCGCCCAAGCCGTCTTGGGTTCGATATTGGCCGATGGCGTCGTAGTTCTCGAAGCCGACACCCAGCGGATCGATGTGTTGGTGGCAGGCACCGCAGACCGGGTCTTGACTGTGCTGCAGGAAGCGCTGGCGCGTGGTGGTGGCGGCGGTGACGGGCGGTAGCGTCACGACCAGGCTCGGCGGCGGCGGCGCAATGTGACCGCACAGCAGGTTCTCGCGCACCAAAATGCCGCGGTGAACGGGGGAGGTCTGGTCGCTGTGGGCGTGCTTCATCAAGAACGCCGCTTGGGTCAGGAGGCCCGCGCGCTCACCCGCTGCCAGCGGCACGGGCGTCCCCGCTTGGTAGCCCGCTGGTTGCGGCACGCCGTAGACCTGGAACAGCCCGCCGCTCGGGAAAGCCAGGTTGGAGGTGAGGAGGGTGCTCAGCTTGCCGTCGCCCTGACGCAGCACGTAGTTGGTGAAGGTCTTCGTCTCCTCGTAGGCAGCGGCTGCAAGCTCGGACGTGAAGAGCGGATACGATTTGGTATCGCGGTCGACACCCGGCAGATCAGCCAGGCCCAACCACTGGCGATGAAACTGCCCGACCATCTCCCTGGACGGTTCCGCTTGCATCAGCCGCCGCACCTGCGCGGTCAAGTCCGCGACGCTCGCGAGCTTGCCCTGCTCGGCGGCCGTCATCAGCTCGTCGTCGGGGGTCGTACCGATCAAGAAGAAGGCCAAGCGTGCGGCCAAGCCGTACGGGTTGAGCGGCAAGGGAGTCGCGCTTGGGTGCTGAGGGCTGCCAGCGCTGACGAACGTGTCGTCGTGGTAGAGAAAAAAGGGCGATTGCAGCATCGCTTCGACCACCGTCTGGAAGCCCTTCGTCGCGTCGGCCGCGGCCTTGCCGGCGTCGAAGGTCGCTAGAAGCTCGGCTTTCTCCAGCGCTTCGAGCGGACGGCGGTACACCTTCTTGCCGAAGGTTTCGATGAAGCGCGCGGGGCAGGCGGCGTCGGTCGCCAGATCGCAACCGGCGATCGTCGCCATTCGCGGCGTGGCCTCGAGAGCGACGCGCGCTGCAAGCTCGCCATATTGTTGTACCGCCAGCTCGTCGACGGGTGCGACGGCGTTGCTATAGAACGGACCCATCCGTTCGTCAGGCGTGACGCTGGTGGTCGCTTGCGCGTCGACCTGGAGCAACGCGCGGATCGAGTTGTCGAGCTCAACGCGGGTGAGCCGGCGCAGCGGGGTGCGTCCCGTTTCGAGAACACCAGCCTTGGCCTTGCAGGCGTTGTCCACGCCGTCGCGATCGGTCGGCAACGGGCCGCCTTGAGGCTCGGTCGTTGGCGATGTTCCGGCGCCTCCGCCCACGACGACGGGCCCCTGTCCGGAAGAGCCGCTGGAATGACCGCTGATTTCTGCCGTACAGGCTGAAGTTAGCGCCAAAAGCGCGAGCAGCGCGGGCCGCTGCAGCGTGGGAAAGGTCTGGTGCGGCAGGCTCATGGTGAGTTCCTCGGTGGTTCCGCGCCGGTCGGAGCGGCGTCTCGCGCGTCGCGAACACCGGCCTATGCTTTCTGGAAGCGGTTCCCTTCTAGAGGGCGGCAACAAAATCAGAAGCCGTGGTTGCTTGACGGAGGCCCTGCGCTTCTGAGACCTTGGGTAGGTGAGTGCGCGAGCGGTACAGCGCGCGATTCTGACCGGACTCTTCGGCTTGACGCTCGCGACGCACGCCAGCGCTCAGACAGAGTCTGGCGATCGTCGCGAGCGACACCTCGGCCTGCAGGTGGCCTCGGGGTGTCCGAGTCGCGAGCAGGTGATGACCGAGCTCGAGCCGCTGCTGCAAGGCTACGAGCTGCGGGAGGGGGCGCGCGACCTGGTCGCGGCCGTGCAAGATCTCGGCGAAAGCTACCGGATTGGCGTAGCTACCGCGTCTCGCGAGGTGCGTGATCCAGCTCGAAAATGCCTCGAACGAGCGCGAGTCGCGGCAGTGTTCTTGGCGCTCAACCTGCCGCCTGCCGACGTGCCGCAGCCCGAGCCCGCACCTGCGCCACGGCCGCTTCCCGAGCCGCGGCGTAGCGTCGACGTGGCGCGTGATGAGCCGGCGCCGGTTCGTGCTGCGCGCGCTTTCGAGGTGCGCCCGTTCGTGTTGGCGGAAGCCGCCAGCGGCGCCAGCGCTGCCTCCACAGGAGTTGGCCTGGGTGCGTCGCTGCGCTTCCGCGCAATTGCGGTCAGCTTACTGGGGGCGCTGACCACGTCGACGACGCCATATCAGGCTACCGGTCAGCCGCCGCGCTTCGAGTTGCGGCGATTGCCGTTCAGCTTGCTCCTGGGCTGGGAGGCGAGCCTCGGCATGCTCGAGCTTGGGGCCGAGGCAGGACCGGCGGTGGACGTGCTGCGCTTCGACGGCAAGTCAGTGCCGAACCCCGAGCGCGCGCTGCGGGTCAACCTCGGCTTGCGGTGGAACGCGGTCGTGCGCGTGCGGGCGAGCCGGCGCCTCGCCGCCGAGCTGTTGCCGGTCATCTCTTGGTTCCCACGCACTTACTTGGTGCAGGTCGAGCCCTCGAACCTGCTCGCGGAGACTCCGCGCTTTTGGCTCGGGGTCACCTTGGGCCTCAACTACGAAATTTGGGGAGGCTGAGAATTTTCTTCCTCCCCCATAGAAGCACCCTGGACCCCTGAGGCATATGCGTTCCGTGCCGCCCTTCAACGCAGCACTCGAGACACCGCCCGCGCAGGGCGCGGAGGGCGGAGCTGCATCTTTTCTTTCTCCCCGGGAGTTCGAAGCCCTGTACTCGGCGTATTTCCACCACGTGACCCGTTGGGCTCGGGCGTTCGGCTGTCCGCAGGCGGACATCGACGACGTGGCGCAAGAGACCTTTCTGGTGGCGCGCCGCCGGCTCGATCAGTTTCAGGGAGGCAACGCCGCGGGCTGGCTCTACCGCATCGCGCAGCACGTGAGCCGTAGCCACCGCCGTCGCGCCTGGCTCCGCCGGATGCTTGATCGCAGCCCCGAGGCAACCCCGTCAGAGGCTCGCCACCCCAACCCGGTGGAGGCGCTGGAGCAGCGTGAGGCTCGGCGCCTGATGCAAACGCTGCTCTTGCAAATGACCGAGCGGCGCCGCACCACGTTCTTCCTCTTCGAAATCGAAGGCTACAGCGGCGAGGAGATCGCCCAGCTGGAAGGCGTGGCCGTGACCACCGTCTACACGCGGTTGCATCATGCGCGGCGCGATTTCATGAACCTCTTGGCCCGTGCCGAGGGCGAGGAGCCAAGGGAATGAAGCGGCTGATCGACGACTCCGTCGGCGACAGGCTGGGCGCCCGCGCGCAGGAGCTGGTGCGCGCCATGGGCGGCCCCACCCCGGAATCGCCCGAGCGCTCACAGCGTGTTCGACGCTCGCTCGACGCTCCGGTGCGTGGCGCTCCGCGCTGGGTATGGCGCCTCTCGTTGGCCGTGGGGCTGCTGGGCGTCAGCGCTGCAGCGGCGGCCGGCGGCACGGCGCTGTCGCGCGCTTTCAGCGACGAACAGGCGGTTCCGGTCGTATCGGCCCCCGCCGAGCGCCCAGCGCCGCGCCCGCGGCCTCCTACGGCGCGCGTGGAGCGAGCACCCAGCGTTAGCGCGCCCCCAACCGCGGTCGCCACGCCCAGCGCGCAAGCGCCTGCTGCGGCTGCGCCACGCCCGCAGCTAGCGGCGCCGGCGTCCGAGGTCTCGCGCGTGCACGAAGCTGCCAAGGCGTTGCGGCACGAAGGCGACCCGGAGCGCGCCCTGCAGCTTTTGGAGCGATCCGGCGCGCGCATCTCGGGCCCGCTGGCGGAAGAAGCCTTGGCCCTTCGGATCGAAGCTTCGGTGGCCAAGGGCGATGGCCGCCAAGCCAAGCTGGCCGCTTCCTACCTGGCTCAGTATCCGAACGGCCGCTACCGCGAGCTTGCGAAGAAGGCGCTGGCAGGTCGCCAGCAGTGACGCGCGCTGCCTGGTTGGTGGCCACGCTCTGGACGTCATTCGTGCTCGGTTCGTGCGCGCGTACGGTGACGGTCGGGCACGAAGACCCGCTGACGAGCGGAGGCGCAGGGCCGGACGAAGCCTTGCTGTGGAGCGCCGACCACGAAGGTTCGTCGTTCGACGAGTGGCTCGGCGACGGTCAGGGCATCCAGTTCACGGAGCGCCAGGGAGAGCTTGCCCTCACCAGCGAGCGCGCGCAGTCGGGCTCGTCAGCGTTTACCGCGACCATCACTACCGGCAACGGCCAGCTGCAGCAGGCCATGATGGGCCGCAATATTCGGCTGTTCGAGGGGCGCTACGGCGCCTGGTACCTGCTACCCGAAGCGCCGCGCGCCGACTACTGGGTGATCATGAAGCTGTCGAACGGCTCCAGTAAGGATCGTTTCGACATCGACATCGAGGCCAAGGCTGGCGGCGCTGCGCACCTGCGGCTGTTCGAGCACTCCAAAGACTGGATCACCGAGCCGGCCAGCGTCGACTTCCCGATTGGGCGCTGGGTCCACGTCGAAGCGCTGTACCGCAGCACCCCGGACGCGAACGGCCGCCTGATCGTGCTGCAAGATGGCGAGCCCGTGCTCGACTCGGGACCGCGCTACACGGCGGACGACGACTACGTCACGTTCTTCTGTGGCAGCACCTCACGCTCGGTGACGCCGTCGCCGTTTCGCCTGTTCATCGACGACGCCAGCATCGGGCTCGGCGCGCCCTGAAATTGGCCTCAGTTCGGCACGCGCACGCGCACGGGCTCGACCAACAGGCCTGCGCGCGAGAAGCGCAGCAGTCGCTCGAGCAGCAGCAGCGTGAGCTGTTTGTTGGCCGGGATGAGCACGGCGCCCGACTTCGTTTTGACGTCGTCTTCGAGTGACATGTTGGCCGTCAATTGGGCGACGCCCAGCTCTTTGACCTCGCCGGGCGGCGCGGCGCTCGCGAAGGCGCCGAGCAACTTGAGCAGCTCGAGGCGCGCTGGGGGGCAGCCTGGCTGCAGCTTCTTGACCGCCTCGGCCTCCGTGGCGCCGGCCGCCACCAGAGCCTCGACGTCGCGCGCGACGCGCAGCATGTTGGCGCCGAGCAGCACGTCGGCGCTCACGTCCTCGGTGCTGGCGCCGTCGACTTGCAGCCGGATCATTTCGGCCACGTCCTCGACGTGAGGAATCTTCTTCAGCAGGCGATGCGTGCTGAGCGGGTGCTCGGCAAACGAACGGGCTTCCTGTTCGTCGAGCGGCGTCCCGGCGAGCGCGCGGTTCAGGGTGTCGTCGGGCAAGCCGACGCAGCCGATCATGCTCAGGCACGCCGCCAGCTCGAAGCGCCAGGCGTCGTTGCGGCCGAGCGCGCGGGCCAAGTGCAGCATGTAGGCTTGCAGCAGCTGACTGCGCGTGAAGATCTTGGGCGCGACCAGCGTCAGCACTTCGGTCAGGAGCCGCACGCTGCCGGTCAAGGTTTGCTCCAGCAGCTGCTTCTCCAGGGTGCGCAGCTGGTGCTGCTCGGCGGCGGCTTCGACCGCGGACAAAAGGTCGTTCGGAGCGCAGGGCTTGCACAAGAAACGGAAGATGCGGCCGGTGTTGACGGCCGCGATGGCGGCGTTCAGCTCGGCGTGGCCCGTTAGCAGCACGCGCGTCGAGTTGGGCACGATCTCCGCCGCGCACGACAGAAACTTCGCTCCGTCCATCAGCGGCATGCGCATGTCGGAGATGACCGCGACGAAGTCGTACTCGCGCTTCTCCAGCAAGGCCAACGCGGCGAGCGGCTTGGTCTCGGTCATGACCTCGAAGCTCTGGCGCAGCGTGCGCTCCAGCCCCTCGAGCACCAAGGGCTCGTCGTCCACGCAAAGGATGTGTCGTTGACTCATCATGACGCGCTCTCCTCGAAGGTACGGCGACTGGTCGTGTACAGCTCTTCCATGCCAAAGCGGTGCAACGCATCGGCGGCTGGCGCTTCGTCATCGACGATGCAGGCGGCCAGCCAAACCAGCTGCGGTAAGCCCACGCGCTCGCCGCTTTGGCGCTCCGGCGCGTGGTGGTTGGCGACCGCCTCGACGATTTGAAACGGCAAGCCCCAAAGCCCGAGCAGATACGCGCCGATCTCCGCGTGGGTGGCGCCCCAAGTGGCTCTTTCGGCCACGTGCGCCGGCACACCCGTTTGCAGCGCCTCGGCCTGGGTCACGTACAGCCGTTCCGGCGCGGCGCTCGCCAACACCAGCTGCCCCACGTCGCACAACAGCCCCGCCATGTACGCCACCGACGCATCTTCCGGCAGCTTGGCCATGCCGGCGGCGGTGCGTGCGATGGCGAGCGAGCGCTGTTGCAGCTTCTGGACCGACGTCGTGGGCGCGTCGGAGCCACGCGGGGCTGCTTCGAAGACCCCCACGCCAAGCGTCAGGTTGCGCAACGTGCGGAAACCCAAGCGCATGATGGCGGTCTCGACGTCGGTCACGCTGGCGGACGTGTTGAAGAAGGCGGAGGAAGCGACCTGCAACAGCTTGCAGGTCATGGCCGGATCTTGCTTGATCACCGCCGCCACCGCCGCCGCCGTGGTGTCGTCGCGATCCAGGAGCGCCGTCAACTGCGCCACCAGCTCGGGCGTGGACGGCAAGGTGCTCACCTGACCGGCGATGGCCTGCAGCTTGCGGTCGGCGAGCAGCGCCGTGAGCTGGTCGGTGCGAGCGATGATTTGGTGTAGCGTCTCGGCGGCACAGGGCTTGGCCAGGAACTGGTGCGCGACGCGCGCCATCTTGAGCGCCATTTCTTCGTCGCTGTGGCCCGAGAGCACGATGCGCACGGTGCGCGGGTACAGCTCGCGTACTTGCGTGAGCAGCGCTACGCCATCGAGCCCCGACATGCGCAGATCCGATACGACCACGTCGTAGCCGTGCTTGCCCAGCTCGATGAAGGCCGCGTCGGTGCTGCTCGCGAACGTGGTCTCCCAGTCGGCCTCCAGATCGAACAAGACGCGCTCGAGCGCCTCGAGCACCCGGACTTCATCGTCGACGAACAGGACTCGCATGTGGGCGAGCTCAGGACCCTGGAGCAGCGGCAGGTGCTGCCGCTGACAAAGGAAGCGTGATGATGAAGGTGGTGCCGCGCCCCTCTTCGGTTTCGAAGCTGATGCTGCCTCCGTGCTTGTCGACCACGACCGAGTAGGCGATGGCGAGTCCTTGGCCCGTGCCCTTGCCGACCTCTTTGGTCGTGAAGAACGGCTCGAAGACGCGCGCTTGCGCCGCCTTGGGAATACCCGTACCGGTGTCGCTGATACGCACCTCCACGTCGTCCGCCACGGCCCTGGTCGAGATCACTATCTTGCCCTTCTCGGTCGAGCTGGCGGACTGAGTCGCGGCGATGGCGTGGGCCGCGTTCACGATCAGGTTCAGCAGCACTTGCGAGAACTCGTTCCTGAGCAGCAATACTGGCGGCAGGTTCCAGTCGAAGTTCAGCTCGAGGTCCGCCACGTATTTCCACTCGCTCTTGGCGACGATTGACGTGGACTCGATGACGTCATGGATGTCGAAGGGCTGCTTTTCGGTGCCGCTCGGGTGTGAGAACTCCCTCATCGCCTTGACGATGGAGCTTACTTGGCCCAGCCCTGCCATCGACTGCTCGATGGCGCGCGGTACCTGGCGCGCCAGGTAGTCGAGCTTGGCGGATGCTCGCGCGGCGTCCACCGCCTCGAACGCCCGGGGCGTGACGTCGCCCGCCCGAACGGCCTCGACCACGCCACTCTGCGCGTCCAGCAGTCGCCAAAGCTTGTCGAACGCGCGCTGCAGGAACGAGACGTTGTCGGTCACGTACTGCGCCGGGGTGTTCACCTCGTGCGCAATACCGGCCGCCAGTTGCCCGATGGCTTGCAGCTTTTGTGCTTGCACCAGCTTGGCCTGCGTCATCCGCAGCTCGTCCAGCGCCTTGGCGAGGCGGGCTTTTTGTTCGACCAGCTCGGCGGTCTTGTTTCCTACCACGCGCTCCATGGCGAGCCCTTGCTCCATCGCCAGGAACGAGGAGCGCATCGATTGCCGGCTCTCGACGCGGCGCACCAGCGCCTCGATGGTCTTGTCGCGGGCGGCTAGCTGACTCTCGAGCTCGGCCACCTGTTCGAGCAGACCGTCGATGCTGGGTAAGGGCTGGGCTGGCGTCATGACGCTCCTCGCTGCGTGCCGAGCGCGATCCCGGTCAACGTGTGGTTGACGTGCAGGGGGCCCACCTGCTCGCCGTAGCTGTTGAAGCCGACGGCACCCTTCCGCGCCATTAGTTGACCCACCTGGCGGTCGAGCCCGCGCGTTTCCAGCTCGATGCGTCGCAGCACGCAGTCGAAGACGAGCAGCACCTCCGGCTCCGGCACGTGGCGCTCGACTCGAGCCAACGCTCGCTCCAGGGCTCCGACGGGGTCGGGGCTACTCGCGATGCTGACGACCAAGCCTTCTTCGATGGCGCCCGCTAGGTTGAGGCTACCGTCGGGATTCTGGCTGCGAATCGCGCGAGGCATGAGTTGCTCCCCCATGTCCAGCAAGAGCGGGCTGCAGGCAAAGTGCTTGGCCTCCAGATCGCGACTGGCCACGCCCAAGGCTTTGGCGTAGGCGCGCGCTGCTGGCTCACCGTTGAGCTCGTAGACGATGCGCTTGTCCGGATCTGCCAGCGTGATGACCAGCTTGCGCTGCGAAGGCTCGAAGTGCTGAGTGGCGAAGGTCTCGAAGACCAGAGACTGCGTCTCGAACAAGGAAAGCACCGCCGCGCCTTCGAGGAACTTCCCGGCGTGGTAGACGGCAGGCCTGCACTGCCCCTGCCTGGCTGCCGCAGATCCGCCCACGATCGGGACGTTGCCGAGCGCCTCGTACAGCGCGGACGCCACGTACTCTTCCCAGTGCGAGAGGCCGTCCACCAAGAGCACGCCAAAGCTACGCAGGCCCGGGGTGGCGGCGGCGCGCTCGGCCTGCTCACGCGCCAGGCTTGCGGTTTGCGATTGGCACAAAGCCAGCGGCGACAACAGGTAGGGGCGCATGCGCAGGTCCGCGCTGCTGAGGCTCACGGCGGTGATGCCGCCGCGCTCGAAGCCGCTGGCTCCGACCTGCCCTGCGCTCGTGCAAGCCGCGACCGGGGCGCTGAACGTGCGCTCGATGGCCGAACCCAACGCACGGAGCTCGTACTCGCCCGAGCAGAATAGCAGCACCGCGCTCGCGGCAGCATCCAGCTCTTCCGCCAGCGCCGCCACGGCTTGCGCGGGATTGGGCAGCTCCGTGTGGGCGCGTCGGACCAAGAGGGGCGCGGTGGGAGTGAAAAGAACGGAAGGAGCTGCCATGGTCGTCACCTCAGGCGCTTGGGTGCTCGCTGAAGTGCGCCGTGGCGAAGCAGGCGGCAGGACGGCCAAAGTAGTAGCCTTGCTGGGTTTCGGCGCCGAGATCGCCCAAGGTGTCGCGCTCCTGCAGGGTCTCGACGCCCTCACACACGACCTCGACGCCCAGCTCGTTGCGGCAGACGTTGATCATGGACCTGACGATGCTCTGCTTCTGCGGCGAGTCGTCGATGTCGCGGATCAGCGACATGTCGAGCTTGGCAATGTCCGGCTCGAGCTGCGAAAAGCTCGAAAGACCAGCGTAGCCGGCGCCCAGGTCGTCGATCGCGATTTTGAAGCCCATCGCGCGCAGCGCCTGGGCGCGGCCCTTGATGTCGCTGACGCGCTCGAGTGAGCTGCGCTCGGTGACCTCGAGCACGATGCGGGGCGCGCAGCCGAACAGCGCCGAGCTGCGCGAGTACAGCGTGTCGTCGTTGAGGTCGGCGGCGTGCAGGTTCATGAAGATCAGCGTCTCGACGGGGGCCGCGGTGACGGCGTCGACCACGTGACGGCGAATTCGTTGCCCGAGCTCCGCGACTCGACCGAGCCGCTCGGCGGCGCTGAGCAGGGGGCCAGGGCTCCCGAGTGATTCGCTGTGCGAGCGCACCAGCGCCTCGTAGCCCACGATTTCGCGCTTCCTCCAGTTGACGATGGGCTGAAAGGCCATCCACAGCTGATCGAGGGCCTGTTCGAACTTGACCTCCAAGCTGGCGCGGTCGCCCAGGTGCCAACGCTCGTTCTCGTACAGCTCGAGAGCACGCCGCTTCAGCAGCGCCAGCCGGTGCATGCTGACGGCGCTGCGCACCGCGCCAACCAGGTCGGTAGCGGGCGCGGGCTTGGTCAGGTAGCGAAACGCGCCGAACTCGATGACGCGGATCGCGCTCTCGAGGCTCGGGTAGCCGGTCACGATGATGACTGGCACGTCGAGGTCGAACTTGCGCACCGCCTTGAGAAAGCCGAGCCCATCGAGCCCGGGCATGTGCAAATCGGTCACGATGGTGCCGACGCGCAGGCCCTGCTCCAGCAAACCAAGGGCGTGAGCGCCGGTTGCCGACGCTTCCACCGAAAAGCCAGCGCGAGTCAGCACCTTGGCGTGCATTTTTCGCACTGAGAAGTCATCGTCCACGAGGAGGACCAGGTCCTTCACGTCATCTTGCATGCGCGCCCCAGACAGAGACCAGAACGGGAGGCCTCTCTCATCCTTGAGGAGAAGCTAGCCGGGCACCAAAGTCCAGCCTTTCCGATCTTCCACTAGGTCATTCAATCGTGGTGCCTGCCTTTGGGGGCCGACGTGACGCGTGTCAGGTGGCGGCCGGCAGATCTGCGGTATTTCCGCGGCCAAGGCGAGCGGAGCGTTCGGTCACATTCAGTCACATTCACGCGCCTCGCATGTTTGGGCGAAGGGCGGGTGTGACGTTCATCAGCTTCGTACGATGCGTCGAGTTCGTACGCACAGCATGTCATTCGTGTCCGTGTGGCGGAGCGAGGGCGCTCGATGTTTCAATCTGCGCCAGGCGCTGGTGTGGTTGGTTTCGGTCATGTTCGCGCCGCTCACGACGTTGCGCTGATCGCGTTGTTGAACGCGACATTTTGACCCACGGTTAACGAGCGCTTCGCGTCGGAGCCACGCGTCTCCTGCGACTGCGTTCCCGCTGACCTTGCCGTATGTAGGTAGGCCGGATAGCTTGCTTGGTAGCAAGCCTTCACGGTGATGCAAAAGTCAGGCAGCGCGTAGTGAGTCGAGGACAGTCAGTCATGGATGGCGGGGCGAGCAAAGCACGCGTACTGGTAGTCGACGATGAGCCGCAAATCTTGCTGGCTCTCGAAGATCTACTCAGCGACAACTTCACGGTTCTGAAGTCCGAGACGCCCGAGAGCGCGCTCGCGGTGTTGCAGGGTGATCCCAACATTGCCGTGGTCATTACCGACCAGCGCATGCCGCGCATGACCGGGGACGAGCTGCTGTCGCGCATGGTGGACGCCACCACCGTGGGCATCATGGTATCGGGGTTTGCCGACCTGCCGGCGGTGGTGCGCGCCATCAACGAGGGCAAGGTCTTCGCCTACGTCACCAAGCCGTGGAACGCCGAAGACCTGCGCTTCAAAGTGGCCAAGGGAGTCGAGCACTTCCGGCTGGCCCGGCAGATTGCACACGAGCGCCAGCTGCTGGCCGACCTGATGAACAGCAGCCCCGACGGCATCTACTTCAAGGGGCAGGATCTGGAGTTTCAGCGCGTCAACCAAGCGTTCGCGCAGGCTCTCGGCGCCGCGTCTCCCGACGCCGTGATCGGTCGCAAGCTGAGCGACGGCCTGGTCGACGCCGCCCTGGCCAAGGAGATCGAGAGCGAAGAGCGCGCGCTCCTGGGCCGCGCCACACCCAGCATGGACGTCGTCCGCGAGTACAAGAGCCCGAACGGCGAGCGGAAGTGGTTCTCCGAGTCCAAAGCACCGATTCTGGATCCGGACGGGGCCGGCGCAGGTTTGGTCGCCATTTCGCGCGACGTGACCGAGCGGCTACGCACTCAAGAGGCGCTGACCAAGAGTGAGCAGCGGCTCCGGCAGCAGAGCCGCATTCTCAACTCCATTCTCGACGGCATCGGCGAGGGCGTCATCGTCGTGGACGCTGCCGGGCGCACGCTGCTCTTCAACAGCGAGGCGCAGCGCGTGCTTGGCGCCAAGATGCACGACGTCGCCCCCGAGCACTGGGCGCAGGCGTACGGCTTGTACATGACCGACGGGCGCACGCTGGTGTCGGCCGCCGACAGCCCGCTGGTCTTGGCCATGCATGGCCAGGCGCGGGTCGAGATGGAGGCCATCATCAAGAACGGTGGCGTCCCCGAAGCGCGCGTGGCCATCGTGGCGACGCCGCTCAAGAGTGATACCGGCGAAGTCACCGGCGCGATCGCCCTGCTTCGCGACGTCACCCAGAAGCGCAGCCTGGAGCAGCTGCTGGTCCACTCGCAAAAGATGGAGGCGGTAGGGCAGCTGGCTGGTGGCGTCGCTCACGACTTCAACAACCTGCTCGCGGTCATCGAGGGCAGCGGTGAAATGGCGCTCGAGGAGCTGACCGGACACGTCGCACGCGAGGACGTGGCCGACATGGTGGCGGCTGCCAAGCGCGCGGCTTCGCTGACGCGGCAGCTGCTGGCTTTCAGCCGCCGTGAAGCCGCTCGGCCCGAGCCGCTGGAGCTCGCGAGCCTGGTGCTGAACGTGGAGAAGATGCTGCGGCGCCTGATCGGTGAGCACATCACGCTGCTCACTCGACTCGAAGAGAACGTCAGCGCCATCACCGCTGATCACAACCAGATCGAGCAGGTGCTGGTGAACCTGTGCGTCAACGCGCGCGACGCCATGCCACACGGCGGCACGCTGTGCATCGAGCTGAGCGAGCTGCCGGAGGGTGTCGGCTCTTTGCCGCTGGGGACGCGCTCGGTAGCGTTGAAGGTCATCGACACCGGCACCGGTATCGAGCCCGAGGTGATGAAGCGCATCTTCGAGCCGTTCTTCACCACCAAGGAGGTCGGCAAGGGCACCGGGCTGGGGTTGTCGATGGTGTACGGCATCGTCACCCAAAATGGCGGCCAAATCTCGGTCGAGAGCTCGCCGGGCCGCGGCACCACGTTCACGATCGTCTTCCCGGTCACGAGCCTGAACAGCGTGCGCGCCAAGGATTCGAATCGGCCGCGGTCCACGTCGCGAACCAGCGGCACCATCTTGCTCGTCGAGGACGATCCATCGGTGCGCAGCATCACGGCGCGCATCTTGCGGCGTCAGGGTTACATCGTGATCGAAGCGTCGAAGCCGAGCGAGGCGCGCGCCTTCAGCGAGGTGGGTGACGAGATCGACCTGCTCTTGACCGATCTGGTGATGCCCGAAATGAGCGGCGTCAAGCTGGCGGACGAGCTCACGCTCGGACGCCCGCGCCTGAGCGTCTTGTACATGACGGGCTACGCGGGGGCGACGCTCAACCTTTCGGACAACGAGCAGCTGGACCCAGAGGAACGGCTGATCCGCAAGCCGTTCACGTCCGACGCGCTGCTCGACCGCGTGCGTGCTGCCCTGCTGATGCGCGAAGCGCGCGCCCCCCGCGGCTAGCGCTTCGGGGGGTCAGGCACTGGGCGGCCCCGCCAGCGGGAGCGCAATCTCCGCTGTGGTGCCGCCGCCCGGGCGTTCACGCAGCTCCAGCACGCCGCCGTGTTTCTTGATGATGGAGTAGGTGATGGACAGGCCGAGGCCGGTGCCCTTGCCGACCTCTTTGGTCGTGAAAAATGGGTCGAAAATCCGCTCGCGCAAGGCTTCGGGAATGCCGCTGCCGTTGTCGCTGATGCTTAGTAGGTACGAAGTGCCGTGGCCGCCGCCTTCGATGACGATCTTGCCGGCGCGTTCGACCGGATCGATGGCGTCGATGGCGTTGGCGACCAGGTTCATCAAGGCTTGGTTGAGCAAGCTCGGAAAGCAGTCGAGCAGCTCCGGGTCGCCAAAGCGCGTGTCGACCTCGATGTAATCGCGGAGGCGGTGACCCAGGATGGTCAGCACCGAGTCGACGCACTCTCGCACGCTGACGACCTTACGTTCTCCCTCGTCCAAACGCGAAAAGGTGCGCAGCTTGAGCACCAGCTCGCGGATGCGCTCCAGGCCGCGGCCCATCTCGGTCATGCGATCTTCGGCGCGTTGCCAATGCCGGTTACGCTCGAGATCGGCGGGGTCCGGCACGAGCTGCGACACGCTGCTTCGCGCGGTGCCCAGGTGGCTGATCACGAAGGCCAAGGGGTTGTTGATCTCGTGCGCCACGCCGGCCACCAGCTCGCCCAGCGACGCCAGCTTGGCCGACTGGACCAGCCGGGATTGCGCCTGCTTCAGCTCGGCGTAGGCATCGACCAGCTCGATGTTCTTTTGCTCGAGCGCGGCTACCATGCCGGCGCGGGCTTCGGCCAGCTCGCGCACGGCGCGGGCTTCCGTGGCTTCCAACTCCGAGCGCAGCAGCTGCTCGCGGATCTGGCGGTGCTCGTCCTCGAACTGCTTGCGCCGTAGCTGGGCGCGTAAGCGGGCCCGCAGGACCTCGAAATCGCTCGACTTGGCGATGAAGTCGTCGGCGCCGGTGCTGAGCCCCTCGATCATGGTCACGCGATCTTCGTGCGCGGTCAGCATGATCAGCGGAATATCGCGGAAAATTGGCGAAGCTTTGATGCGCCGGCAGGTTTCGATGCCGTCCAGGTCGGGCATCACCAGGTCGAGCAAGATGCAGTCTACGGACTGCGCGGCTAGCCAGTCGAGCGCCTCCTGCCCGGAGCGAGCCGCCACGACCTCGTAGCCCTCGTCGCGCAGGACGCTGGAGAGCTCGTTCAAGTAGGTAGGGCTGTCGTCGACCGCCAAGATACGCTTGGGGTCGAGCAGGCTTTGCGCCTTGGTACGCTCGTTGATGGCGCCGCGCAGCACGGCGCCGAGGCGCGCCATGATGAGCTCCAGGTCTTCCTTGCGCACGAAGGCGTCGGCGCCAGCGTCCAGCGCCTTCAGCTCCGCGCCAGCTCCTTCTGAGGCGGTCAGCAGCACGCAGGGCGTGCGACGCAAGGCGGCGTCCAGCCGAATCCGGCGAATCAGGGTGGCGCCATCGATCCCGGGCATCACGCTGTCCACCAAGATGGCCGTGGGGCGCAGGCTAGCGGCCAGTTTCAGGCCCTCTTCGCCGGTGTTGGCGGTCGCGACTCTGTAAGCCTGCCCCTCGAGCGCGCGCTTCAGCTCCTCGCGAAAGGTGGGGCTGTCGTCCACGATCAAGATGGAAGCCTGGGGCTGAGCTTCGGGGACCGCGCCGCTGCGCTCGGCCAAAAGCGCCCGAGCTCGCGCGATGACGTAGCCGGTGTCGTAGGGCTTGCCGACGTAGTCGTCAGCGCCGGTTTGGAGGCCCCGGATGCGGTCCTGCACCTCGGCTTCGGTCGAGAGCAGCAGCACCGCTGGCGCGGGCAGCGACGTCGACTGCTTGATTTCCTGCAGCAGCTGCAGGCCGTCGGCGTCCGGCAACACCACGTCCAAAATCACCAGCGCGACTGCCTCGCGCGCCAAGGCCAGCCGCGTCTCCGCCGCGGTGGCGGCGAGCACGGTCTCGAGGCCTGCGCGCTGAAAGGCGTCAGCCAGATCCATCCGCACCGTCAGGCTGTCATCGACGATCAGGGTCTTGAAGCTCATGTGCCCCTCGCCCGCAGCTTGAGTGTGTCGGCCAAGCAGCGACCAATCTCGTTCAGCGGCAGGATGCGGGTGGCCGCGCCGAGCAACGCCGCTTCGCGCGGCATGCCGTACACCACGCTGGTCTCTTCGTCTTGGGCGAGCGTAAAGCCTCCGGCTTGGCGTAACGCCAGCAGCCCCGACGCGCCGTCGCGCCCCATACCGGTGAGCAGCGCCGCCGCACTGTGCGGAGCTGCGTAGCGAGCCAGCGACTCGAAGAGCGTATCGATGGACGGCCGGCAAGAGTGCCGCTCCGGTGCGTTGCTCAGCCCGAGGCGGGAGCCGTCCACCACCAGGTGACGCCCGGGGGGCGCCATCAGGGCCCGGCTCTCGGCGGCTTCGAGCGGCTCGCCACCTTGGGCGAATTTGACCGCGTGCGGCGTCTGCTCGCTGAGCCACTCCGCGAAGGCAGAGCCGAAGGGTTCGTCGATGTGCAGCACGATCAAGAGCAACAGGCCACGCTGGCTCGGTAGCTCGCGCAGCACGGAGACCAGCGCGCTGGGCCCGCCCGTGGAAGCGCCGAGCGCGATGAGCGACAAGGGGCCGCTACTGGGCGTGGCGACGTCGCGAACCGGCGGCGCGATGCTCTGGGGGCCGCGCGCCAGTGCCAGGCGGGCCCGCGGGTGGGTAATGACCTTGATCTTGGCGACGAGCCGCACTGCGGACACGAGCTTCTCGTCCCAGTCGTCGTCGGACGCGTCGCCGCGCGGCTTTTCGAGCACGTCCACGGCGCCTGCCGCCAGGGCGTCGTACGTCTTGAACAGCTCGCCGCGGTTGGTCGACGCAGAAACGATCAAGATCGGCGTCGGGCAATGCGCCATGATGTACTCGGTCGCGGATAGGCCGCTCATGATGGGCAAGCACATGTCCAGCGTCATGACGTCGGGCCGCAGCGACTGGCAAAGCTCGATGGCGCGCTGCCCGTTGTCGGCCTCGCCCACGATCTCGAGGTCGGGAACCGAGGTCAAAGCGTCGCAAATACGCCGACGCACGGTGAGCGAATCCTCCACGACCAGCACCCGCAGCCTGCGCGCGCTCATCGGACCAGCCTGCCGATCCTTTCCAGGAAGTCCAGCTGGTCGAACTCCCCCTTGGCAATGTGAGCGTTCGCCCCCGCGGCACGTCCGCGCGCCAAGTCCTCGGTCGAGGCGCGCGAGGTGACCAGCACGGTGGGCGTGCGCGCCAAGTGGGGGTCGGCGCGGATCTCCTCCACGAAGGTGAAGCCGTCCATGCCGGGCATCTCGACGTCGACTAGCAACAGGTCGTAGCGACGCGCGCGGGCCTTCTCCAAGCCTTGTTCCCCCGACGTCGCCAGGTCGACCTCGTAGCCAGCCGACTCGAGGATGCTCTGCTCGAGCATGCGCGTGGTCAGCGAGTCGTCGATGACCAGCACGACGCGCCGCGGGGCGTCGGCGTGTGCCTGCGGCAACGGCGTCAGCTGGGCGGTGGCTTGCAGGCTCTCCGGATCGAGGAGCAGCCGGGGGTTGCCGTCGGCGTCCAGGGTGACGGCCGCCACCGTCGGATCGACGAGCGCCGAGTCGGGCAAGCTGCGACAAACGATGCTTTCGGCGCCGAGCAGGCGCTCGACCCCGAGGGCGAGCAAGCCCCGCTCACCGCGCACCACGACCACCGACCACACCGAGTCGCTGCGCCGCTCTTGCTCGATCCGACGCAAGAGGCGCGCCAGCGGCGTGAAGCGAACCAGCTGCCCGTCGTGCAGCATGCTGAGCGCGTCGGCGCTGCGGCTCAGCTCCGCGGGCAGCACGCGAGCGGCATGCACCACGGCTTCCAGCGGCAGCGCGTAGAGCTGTCCGCCAGCTTCGACGATCAGCGCTTCCAGGGCGGAGAGGGATGCGGGTACCGATAGCTCGAGGGTCGTGCCGTGCCCGGGCTTTGTCTGCAAGCTGACGCGGCCGCCCACGCCTGCCAGCGCCTCGCGGATCAAGTCGAGCCCCACGCCGCGCCCTGCCACCTCGGTGACCGCGCCAGAGGTGCTGATGCCGCCTTGCAGGAGCAGGGACAGCAGCTCTTCTTGTGAAGGCTCCACGACGCCTGGCGCGCCCGGCGGCAGCCGTCCGAGCCGCTCGGCTTCGCGCCGCACGTCGGCCAAGTTCACGCCGCGCCCGTCGTCTTGGCAGATGAAGCAGACGTTTTGACCGCGGCGCGAGACCTCCAAAGTGACCCGACCTTGGGCCGGCTTGCCGCGGGAGCTGCGCTCGGCTGCAGCTTCGATGCCGTGAGCCACGGCGTTGCGAACCGCTTGCAACAGCGCGCGCTGCACTGCCGTCAGCACCTCGGCGTCCAGCCGCACCTCGGTGCTCTTGGCCTCGAACACCGCCTGCTTGCCCAAACTGCGGGCGGCGTCGCGCGTCGCGCGCTCCAGCGTGCCGAACATGCTGGCGGCCGAGACCAGGCGCAGGCGGTCCACGCCGTCGCGCACCTGACCCAGCTCGCGTGTCGCTTGCTCGAGGCTAGTGGAGAGCTCGCGCCCTACCTTCGCCAGGCTCAGCGTAAGCTCGCTCGCCAGAGAGCGCAGCGCGGCCAGCGCGGCGGGACCGAAATCCTGCCGTCGGCGCGCGTCCAAGCGCTGCCCGAGCTGCTCGGCCAAGCTGCGGCTGCGCTCGATGCTGGGCAGCGCGCGGCGGCCACTGCCGAGCTGGAAGCCCAGCTCCACCACACCATCCATCAAAGCGTCGATGTCGGAGGCGGGCAGGGCTTGCGGGTGGACGACGTCGTCCGCAGCGGCGCGCTCCGGAGCCGCAGCGCGGGCGAGGGGCGGGGCGGGGGCGGCCTGCGCGGCACCAGCTGGGGGCGCCGCGGGCGCGGGAGCCAGCGCCGAGATCTTCTGGCCGATGGCGTCGACCAAGCCGAGCAGCCGCTCCGCTTCGTCGGCAGTGGCTTCGCGCGGTCCTTCGCGCAGCGGAACCAGCACGTCCTCCAGCTGGTGCGACAGCTGGGCGATCTCGGCCTGCTTGACCACGCGCGCGGCGCCTTTGAGCGTGTGCGCGAGCCGTAGCAGGCGGGGCACGTTCTCGGCGCTGGCCACGGCGCGCTCCAGCTCCAGCAGGCCGCGCTGCAGCTGCTCGAGGATCTCGCGCGCCTCGACGCGGAAGTACTTGAACGGATCGGCCATGCGTTAGACAGGTAGGCTACGCGCCCTCCCGTTGGTTTGTTGGGCTTCCACGAGCTTGAGTAGCTCGCGCGACAGCGTGGCCAGCTCCGAGGCCGTGCGCAGCGTCTGACCGGTGCTGACCTCGGATTCTTTGGAGGCTTGCGCCACGTTGGTGATCGCCACGTTGACCTGCTCGACGGCCGTCGCCTGCTGCTTCGTCGAAAGCTCGATCTCTTTGGCTGCTTCGGTCGCGGTGATGACCTGGCCGCTGATCTGGCCGAAGGTGCTGGCGACGAGCGCAAACTGCTGCGAGCCCGCTTCCACTGCCTTGGAGCCCGTCTCGGTGGTCATCACCGTGGTGTTCACGGCAGCTCGCACGTCGTCGATCAGCGAGCGGATCTCCTTCGTGGAGCCGCCCACGCGATCGGCCAGCTTGCGGATCTCGTCCGCGACGACGCCGAAGCGGCGACCGGCTTCGCCTGCGCCCGCGGCTTCGATGGTGGCGTTGATGGCCAAGATGTTGGTTTGCTCCGCCAGCTCGGAGACGATTTCGAGCACCGCGCCGATCTGCTGCGACTTCTTCCCCAGCTCGAGCATGTGGGTGACGATGGCCTCGACTTGGCGCTTGATGGCGGCCACGGCTTCGCTGCCGCGCGCCACCGTGGCGTCCCCGGCGCGCGCCTGCTGCGACGTCTGTCCCGCAATATCGGCGACGCGGCGCGCGCTCTCGGCGATCTGCCGCGAGGTAGCCAAGAGCTCGCTGATGGTCGTGGTGACCTCGGTCATGGCGGTGGCTTGTTCCTTGGCGCCGGTGGCTTGCTGGTTGGCCGCGGCCTGCAGCTCGGCCGAAGAGGCCTGGATGTGCCGTACAGCCACGCCAATTTGTGCGCTGAGCGAGCGCGAGATGAGGACGCCAGCCACCAGCACGACCAGCGAGCCAAGTAGGCCTCCCCAGAAGATGGTGGCCTGTGCCGTGGCGGCGCTCGCCTCGGAGCGCTGACGGCGCGTCACCATCAAGGCACTCTCTGCGTCGTCCAGCTCGGCGACCTTTTGGCGCACAGCGTCCATGTGGACCTTGCCCTCGAACAGGCGACTGGTCTTCACGACCGCCTCGAGGCCGTCGCGGCGTCGCACCTCGACGACCTCGGCCATCACCCGCAGGCGTTCGGCGATCAGGGGTGCCAGAGCGGCGAGGCGCTGCTGCTGTTGGGGATTGTCGCCGGTCAAGCGGCGCACGCTCGCCAGGTGCTTCTCCACTTCGGCAAGGGCTGCGTGGTAGGGCTCCAGAAATCGCTCGTCACCAGTGAGCAGGTAGCCGCGCTGGCCGGTCTCCGCGTCCTTCATGCCCGACATGACCTGGGCGAGCGCGGCGCGGACCTCTTCGGTGTGGGTCACCCAACGGTCGCTCTCGATCAAATCCGAGTTCGCGCGGTGGCCCGAGACGCCGATGATCAATATCGTGAGGATCGCGATCGCGAAGCCCAAGGCCAGTTTTCTGCCGAATGTCCAGTTCATCGAGGTTCCTCTCGTTCCGACGCGGACGCGCCGGGCTTGCTGCGTGCGATGCTGAGGGCCAGCGAGGGCAGGTGAATAAGGGGGCGCGGCCCGTTCGGGGTGACGACGCTGCCCCGCGTGAACCGCCCGGCGCTTTCGGGCGCGCCAGCGCCCACCAAGCTGGATTGAGGCAAGCGTAGGTGCGCGTCGAGCGCGTCGAAGGCGACGCCGATGGGCGAGGTCGCGCGCACCAGCACGAACCAACTCTGCAGCGGCCCTGCCGCGTGCCCGAGCAAGCTTCGTAGGTCGAAGACGGGCACGACCGAGCCGCGTAGCCCGACCAGTCCGAGCAGCGACGGCACGGGGGTTGGGACCGGCACGATCGTGCGACCTTCGTGGATCGCGAGCACCTCGGCCAGCCTCAGCGCGTAGCCTTGCTCGGCGACGCGAATCGCCAGCACGTCGACGTGGGCTTGGTCGTTCTGTAGCTGGTCCTTGGCAAAGGCGTCGTCAAAGGCCGCTCGCAGCTGGCCCGCCGCTCTTGCCAGGTCCTTGTATTCGCCGCTCATGGCGCGCCTCGCAGGTTTTCGAGCTCGGAACGGCACAGCTTGAGCAGCGCGCTGCGTGTAAAGCCGCCTCCAAAGAGCAGCAGCCGCGCGGGGTCTTCGCGCTCTAGGAGCCATAGCGCCTGACCCAGCTCGCGCCGCGCGCCCTCGACGTCGCGGCTTCGTCGCGCCATCAGCCCCAGGTGCAGGTGAGGCATTGCAAAGCCAGCGTCCAGGTAGATGGCCGTCCGAGCATGCTCCGCCGCGACAGCCAACTGTTCGCGGCGCTCGAAGCACAGCGCCAGCAAGTAGTGAGCGCCGGCGTTCAGCTCGTCCAGCTCCAGCAACTCCCGGCAGGTCGCTTCAGCCGTCGCCAGCTCGCCTTGGTGAGTCAGCAGCGCCGCGCGCAGGAGTAGCGCGGTCGGGTCCGCGCCGTCGTCGGCGGCGGATGTCTGCAGGGAAGCCAGCGCCTCCGAAAAGCGTTCGCTGGCCAGGAGCGCCATGGGCTCCTGGAGGTCACGCCGCCCGGCCGTCGGCGCGGCAGCTGTCGTGAGGTCGTCGGACGCGGCGTGCTCGGGATGGCCATCGCTGAGCGTACAGATGCGATCGGCGGAGCGCTCGACGCTCTGGAGCCAGTTGTCGACCCAGCCGCCGCCCATTGCCGCGGTCGACCCAGCGGTTGTTCCGGGGCCTGACTGCCAGGCGGCCTCGGGCGCACGCGCGAGCGCGTCTTTGCGTTGGTAGTAGAAGGTGCCGTGCGTGTGGCACAGGTGGAAGGACTGCGACAGACCGCGCAGCGTCTCCGCGTGTCCCAGAAACAGGTAGCCGCCAGGGGCCAGCGCGGCGGTCAGCCGCTGGACAATCTCTGCCATGCGCTCGGGCGTGAAGTACATGAGCACGTTGCGGCAGAAGATGACGTCGTACGTGTCGGGAGCGAACAGCTCGGCGTGCGGTCGCACCAGATTGTGCTCATGAAAGCGCACGGCCTCGCGCAGCTCGGGCGCCAGCCGAAAGCTGCGCTCGTGCGGCGTGAACCAACGCTCGCGGACCTCGGCTGGCGTTTCGCGCAGCGACCAAGTCGAGTACACGCCGCGCCGCGCGTGGTCGAGCGAGTCCCGGTTCAGGTCGATGCCGGTGATCGAGACTTGATACGCCGGCTCCAGCGCCTGCTGGCGCGCTAGGATGGCAAAGGTGTACGGCTCCTCTCCCGTCGCGCAGCCCACTGACAACAGGCGTAGCGCGCGGAGCGGTGCACGGACAGCCATGCGCTCCGGAAAGACCACCCCGCAAAGGGCGTTGAACTGCTCCGAATGCCGGAAAAAGTAGGTCTCCCCGACGGTCAGCTCGCGACCGAGAGCGCGCAGCTCGTCGTCGCCCTCCGCGTCGTTCGCCAGCGCGGTCAAGTACGCTGCTGCGTCCACGTCTCGAGCCGCGAGGCGTCGCCCCAACACCTCGGCCAAGAACGTGAGCTTGCTGTCGTCGAAGCGAAGGCCCACCTTCGCGGCGATGGCCGCCTGAAACAGCTGCAGCTCCGTGCTGCCCAAGGCTCGATTCATGGCGCCTGCTCCCGTGCGTCCAGCGCGGCCCACACTGATTCAGGTACCAAACGCGCGCGCTCGAGCACCAAGAACAGCTCGTGGTCGAGCGCTCCAAGCGCGGCGACGAGCTCGTTGTGCTCGCGCAGTAGCACCGGTAGCTCGTCCAGCTCGGCTAGATCGACCTGGCGCACCCCCAGCACGGCGTCGACTGCCAGCGCTGCGCAGCGTTCACCTACGCGAAGCGTGACGTAGCGCCCGCGAGCCTTTTGCGTGGTCGCCGCTCCCAACAAGCGTGGCGCGTCGATCACCGGTGTCGGGCGGCCGCGGATCAACGAAAGGCCGTCGACGAAAGCTGGCGCGCGCCCAAGCGGCTCCACCGGTAGCGGCCGCATCGTTTCCCGCACGTGCTCCAGCGGAATCCCGCAAAGGCGCGAACCGACTCGGCATATCAGCAGCGCCTGCCTCCCACCCTTCCCCCTGGTAGTCATGCGCTACACCTGAGGCACTTTGGTGGAGGTACGCGCCAGGGCGGCATGCCAAAGCATTGCTATCAAGCTAACACGATTCGACTTTTTGGAAGAATGCCAGTCTCGCGCGAGACCCCGTCGACTCTGCGCCTCGAGCTAGTCGAGCGGCGGGGCAATTTGTCACTGCCGCGCCTGTGCGGCCATCGCGCCCCCGCGAGCTCGCCCCTACGAACTCGCCCTGCGAACTCTTGCGACTCTCGGCTCCACCATGGCCGCCTGGACCCGAATGCCCGCCAGAAGACCGCAAACGACCAGCGTGCGCGACGGCAGCGTCTTCGCTTCGTGCAAGGAAGCTCGATCTCGTACAAGTTTTCGCGAAGGTACGAGTACCGCTGAGCGCCCCTCGTTGGGCATTCTTCTTGCTAATCCCCGGGCATGAAGAGCCTGCCTTTGCCGGTTGCCCACGTTCGCAACAACCTGTCGGACGTCTTGAAAGACGTGCGCGAGGGAACGCGCGTTCGCGTGACTCGTCACGGCAAGCCGGTCGGCTGGATCATTGGCCCGAGCGAGCGGGAGAAGCTCGCGGTCGCGCCGAAGCCCGCTAAAAAGTCGCGTTCTCGCCGTCAGCGCCGCCCTGCGTGAGGGCGACAATCGCGTCGACGAGGGCGTCCATCGACAGTGGCTTTACCGCGTAGCGGTCGAAGCCTGCCGTCATGGCTTGCTCACGCCACTCGTTTCGTGAGTAGCCGCTGACGGCGATGGCAGGGAGCCGAACGCTGCCTTTCCGGTTGCGGAGCTGATGCAGGAGCGCGCAGCCGTCGCCATCGGGCAGATCCATGTCGGCAACGAGCACGTCCACTCGACGCGAAACGCTCATGGCCAGCGCTGCGGCGATGGAGCCGGCTGCCAGCACCGTCGCGCCTTCACCTTCGAGGCACAGGGCGAGCAGCTCCAAGTTATCGACGTCGTCTTCGACGAGGAGCACGGTGAGCTGGCGGAGGCGCATCGCGGGCACCGTCACGCCGACCGTCTGGCCCCGCAAGATTTGTACAAAATGTGCGGGCGCACGCTGCGGCAGCGGGCGCTGGTTGGCTTGCTCACGAAGCTCTAGAGCAGCCTGTTTTTGAAGCCATTTGCAGGCGTCGCGCTGCCGCTCGAGCGCTCGCGGGTCGCGCGCCGGATGGTGCTGATCAGGTCGTCGAGCGAGACGGGCTTGACCAAGAAGCGATCGGCGCCCAGCGAGGCCAAGAGCTTCCATTCTTTGGGACCGCCCGACGCGCTGACCACGATGATCGGCACCTGCTGCGCCGCCGGGCGCGCGCGCAACAGCGCCGTCGCAGCCATGCCGTCCATTTGCGGCATCTGTAGGTCGAGCACTACGACGGAGGCGGGCTTCTGGTCGAAGGCTTCGATGGCGCGCTTGCCGTCGGGTACGCACTCCACGTCGGCGCCCGGAAACTCTTCGCTGAGCGCGAGCTGTAGCAGCTCCCGAAAGTCGGGGTCGTCCTCCGCTACCAAGATGCGCACGGGCTCCAAGCTGTCGTTTCTGGCTTCGAGCAGGGCGCGGCGGAACAGCTCGACGCTGGGCGTGCGCTCGCGAGGGTCCTTGGCGAGCGCCTGTTGCAAGACCGCGTCGAGGGCGCCTGGCAGCGTGCGGCGAATGTCACTGGCGACGGGCACGGTGGCCGTGCCGTGCAAGACCGCCAGCGCAAGATCGTCGTTCGCTTCGTAGGGCGGGCGCCCCGTTAGCAGCTCGAACGCGATACAAGCCAGCGAATAGACGTCGCTTTGAGGGGTAGCTCCGCCGTCGGCGCTGATGTCGAAATGAATCTCGGGCGCGATGTAACCGGGCGTGCCGACCGGCTCCTTGTTGCCGACGCCGACCTTGAAAGGTACCGCCAAACCGAGGTCGGAGACCCGAGCCCGCAGCTGCCCGTCGAGCAAGATGTTGCTCGGCTTGAGATCGCGATGCAGCGTGCCGGCGGCGTGAATCGCGCTCACGCCGAGGCATATCTGGTTCAAGATGCGCAGCGCTTCGTCGATGTCGGCTCCGCCAGGTTGTGCCGACATCCACGTTTCGAGCGTCGAGCCGTCCACCAGCTCCATCACCATGAACGGTGCGCCCTCGTGCTCACCGAAGGCGTGAATCGTCACCACGTTGGGGTGACTGACCAGCGCCATTGCCCGTGCCTCGAGCGTGAAGCGCGCGCGGAAGTCGTCGGAGCGAAGCTCGGCGTGGATCAGCTTGATCGCGACCGTGCGCTGCAGCTGGCGATCGATGGCCGCTAGCACGACGCCCATGCCGCCACCGCCGAGCTCCCCGATCACCTCGTAGGTGCCGGCGATGCAATCGCCCAGATCGGGCATGGAGCCGGGCGGGCGCTTGGGCCGGACGTCGCTCACCGGCAACTCGGTCAAGGCATCGGCCATGGTCGATGCTCGTCGAGGAGCGGTGTCGGCGGAAGGGTCGACAAGCTGCAATATCCGAGGGCGCATGGCGGTGGGGGAGGTGGCTGGAGCATCACGCGTTGCTAGGCACGCGGCCTTGCGTCGCTTCGCCGCTGCCCTGTAGGGCGACGCCGTGCACGAACGAACGCAGCATCCAGGCCATCTTTTCGTGCCCCTGCAGCATGCCGGTCAAGAAGTCTGCGGTGCCCGCGTCCTTGAGCTGCTCCGCGCAGACGTCGATATCCCTCCGCAGTGAGCGGGCGATGGCCTCGTGATCTGCCAAGAGGTGTCTGACCGCGACGGTTGCGTCCGGCACCTGGCCCGGAAACTCTTTCAGCTCGGACGCTTCCAGAAAGCCCTGCGCCGTCCCGATCGGGTAGCCGCCCAACATGCGAATGCGCTCGGCAATCTCGTCGACGTAGTCGGTCAGGGTTTCGTACTGCTCGTCCCAGAGCTTGTGCAGCATCGAGAACTGCGGTCCGACCACGTCCCAGTGGAACTTCTTGGTCTTGATCGTGAGCAAGCTGGCGTTGGCCAGCGCGGCGTTCATGGCCGCGATGGAGCCTTCGCGTTCCTTGGCTGCTAGACCAATGTCTGCTTCGCCCAGCATCGGGCCTGCTCCTGCTGTCGACGCGCGTTTCTGCTGCATGTCGCCGTTCCCGGCGTGCGTTTGCGACGTAGTTGCCATGGCTTGCACGAAGCAAGCGTTATGCCGCTGACTTTCGGGCAAACTTGCGGCCTCGAGCGCGGCGAAATGGTGCCGGTGCGACATTTGGTCCGGGCGGGGCACGCGCGCGCACGCGTGTTGCAAAGCAGCTGGGCTTGCGCAGCGAAACCGCGCCCACGGGCCCCTCTGTGACTGACGCTGCAACATTAGAACCCGTCAAAATCGCTGGAAATTGGCGAGTGCGTCGTCGCGAGACGTGTCACACCGGTTGTCCGGAAATGCCACGCTGTGCGCTAGTTTGTCACGGCCAGTTTGGCCCTTGCCTCCGCGGTGGGCTGCTAGATACCGTCGCTCCTACAACGAGATTGGCTCGCTGCGGGCGAGTCATGAGCGCTTCGGAGAAGGACGAAAATGACGCTCGAGCGCAAACGTTCGGGAACCCAGCTGCTGGGGCAAGCCGCCGTGGATGAGCTAGAGCGAGCCTTGGCCGTGGAGCGGCGCTACGCGGAGACCACCGCCTCGCTGCTGACGACGCTGCACAAGGCAACCATCGTCGAGGAGCTGTGGCCAACGGTGCTGCAAACGTTCGTCGAGCTGCTCGACTCGGGCTCAGCGCGCCTCTGGCTGAACGCAGCGGGGCTGTTGTCGCCGCACTCGGAGCACGAAGCCGCTGCCATCGAGGTGCCGAACGGTCTCGAGGTGACCCTCGCCTTGGCCCACGCGCCCAGCCGTTCGGGCTACGTTTGGCTGCTGACGGCCGGACATGCGCTGAGCCGAGGTGTTGGGGGCCCAGATAGCCAGGTTTTTTGCCTGCGCTTCGAGCATCAAGAAAAGACGACAGCGGTGCTTTGCCTCGCGCTGGCGCCGGAACGCACGCTGTCACCGCTCGAGCACGACCGCCTGGCAGGTTTGGTCGAGCAGATTGGTGCCGTGATCGCGGGGCGGGTGCTCTGCGACGAGCTGACCCAATCCATTCGCGCGCGCGACGAGGTTTTGGGCATCGTGGCGCACGATCTGCGCAACCCGCTGAACGTCATTACGACGGCGTCCAGCATGCTGCACCAGCGGCTCCCCGACATCCGGGCCCGTCGTTCGGTCGAGCGCATCTTGCGGGCCGCCCAGCGAGCCGAGCATCTGATCGACGATTTGCTCGACGTCAGCGCCATCGAGAGCGGGCACTTCTCGGTCGAGAAGCGCCACTTTGACGCCGCAGCCGCCGTGCTGGCGGCCATCGAGATGCAACAAGGTCTCGCGGCCGGCTCTTCCGTGATCTTGGCCAGCGACCTCGCGCCAGGGTTGCCGCCCATTCAAGCCGACGGCGAGCGGATCCTCGAGGTGCTCGAGAACTTGGTCGGCAACGCCATCAAGTTCACGCCTGCCGGCGGAACCATCACGATCGGCGCTCGGGCTCACCATGCGGAGCTCGTATTGTGGGTCAAGGATACGGGCCCCGGCATCGCACCCGAGCTGATTCCGCGCATGTTCGACCGGTTTTGGCAGGCCGCCAAGGGCGACCGCCGGGGGGCGGGTCTGGGCCTGACGATTTGCCGCGCCATCGTCGACGCGCATGGCGGGCGCATTTGGGTGGAGAGCCAGCTCGGCGCTGGTTCGACCGTGTTCTTCAGTTTGCCGGCGCTGGGCTTGATGCCCAAATCGATCGACCACGAGGTGACCAACATCCTGCTCGTCGACGATCGCCCGGAGAATCTCTTGTCGCTCAAAGCCGTACTAGAGCGCCCTGATTATCGCCTGGTCAGCGCGGGCTCCGGCGAAGAAGCGCTGCGGCTCATGTTGCGCGAGTCGTTCGCCGTGGTGCTGATGGACATCGCCATGCCGGGCATGGATGGCCTCGAGGTGGCGGGTCACATGAAAGCGCTCGAGCGCAGTCGCGACGTACCCATCATCTTCATCACCGCCTTCGGGGACGACCCGGCCGAGATTCATCGCGCTTACTCGGCCGGCGGCGCGGACTACTTGGTCAAGCCGCTCGACGCCGAGATTGTGCGCAGAAAAGTCGCGGTTTTCGTGGATCTGAGCCGACGCCGAGGTGAGCGTGCTCGGCTGGCGGCAGGAGCTTGATTCATGGCCAGTAGTCCCCAACTTGGTAGTCCTTCGCCCGGCATGTTGCCGATCGAGCCCTCGTCCGACGAGGAGCTGCGTGAGCTCCTGCGGGTGCTCTCTGCGGTGCGCGACGGTGACTTCAGCGTACGGCTGCCCGGGCACTGGACGGGGCTGGTCGGCAAGATAGCCGACACCGTCAACGAGCTGGTGGGCGCCAATCAGTCGATGGCTACGCAGATCGAGCGCGTGGGCCAGGTGGTGGGGCGTGAAGGGCGCACTCGTCAGCGCGTGCGCCTGACCCACAACGCGGGCGCTTGGTCCGACATGGAAACGTCCTTCAATACGTTGATCGACGACCTGCTTTGGCCCACGACGGAGATGACGCGTGCGCTCAGCGCGGTGGCGCAGGGCGACCTGGCGCAGACGGTGCGCATGGATGTCGAAGGGCGCCCGCTGCAGGGCGAGTTCTTGCGCTCGGCCACCATCGTCAACGCGATGATCAAGCAGCTGGGTGTGTTCACCTCCGAGGTGACACGCGTGGCGCGCGAGGTGGGAACCGACGGCAAGTTGGGCGGCCAGGCCGAGGTGCCGGACGTGAGCGGCGTGTGGAAGGACCTCACCGAGAGCGTCAACTACATGGCCTCGAACCTGACTGGTCAGGTTCGTAACATCTCCGAAGTGACCATCGCCGTGGCCAGCGGCGATTTGTCGAAGAAGATCACCGTGGACGTGCGCGGCGAGATCTTGCAGCTGAAGGAAGCCATCAACACGATGGTGGATCAGCTGCGCGGCTTCGCCAGCGAGGTGACGCGCGTGGCGCGCGAGGTGGGCACCGACGGCAAGCTCGGCGGTCAGGCCATCGTGCCGGGCGTCGCCGGCACGTGGAAAGACTTGACCGACTCCGTGAACGCGATGTGCGGCAACCTGACCGACCAGGTGCGCAACATCGCGCAGGTGACCACGGCCGTCGCGCGCGGTGACTTGTCGCGCAAGATCACGGTCGACGTGCGCGGCGAGATCTTGGAGCTGAAGGACACCATCAACACGATGGTCGATCAGCTCAACTCGTTCGCCAGTGAAGTGACGCGCGTGGCGCGCGAAGTGGGCACCGACGGCAAGCTGGGCGGGCAGGCCAAGGTGCCAGGCGTTGCCGGCACTTGGAAGGACTTGACCGACAACGTCAACTCCATGGCCTCGAATTTGACGGGGCAGGTGCGCAACATCGCCGAGGTGGCCACGGCCATTGCCGGCGGCGATCTGTCGCGCAAAATCACCGTCAGCGTCAGCGGTGAGATTCTGCAGCTGAAAGAGACCATCAACACGATGGTCGATCAGCTGAACGCCTTCGCCGGAGAGGTGACGCGCGTGGCGCGCGAAGTCGGCACCGAAGGGCGCCTCGGCGGTCAGGCGCAGGTGCCTGGTGTCGGCGGCACCTGGAAAGATCTGACCGACTCCGTGAACTCGATGGCGAACAACCTGACGGCTCAGGTGCGCAACATCGCCGAGGTGTCGACCGCCATTGCCAGCGGCGACTTGTCGAAAAAGATTACCGTCGACGTGAGCGGCGAGATCTTGCAGCTGAAGCAGACCATCAACACCATGGTCGATCAGCTGAACGGCTTTGCCGCCGAGGTGACGCGCGTGGCGCGCGAAGTCGGAACCGAGGGCAAGCTGGGTGGTCAGGCCGTGGTGCGTGGCGTCGGCGGTACCTGGAAGGACCTGACCGACTCCGTGAACTCGATGGCGTCGAACCTGACCGGTCAGGTGCGCAACATCGCCGAAGTGGCCACCGCCGTCGCGCGCGGCGACCTCTCGCGCAAGATCACCGTGGATGTGCAGGGCGAGATTCTGCAGCTGAAAGAGACCATCAACACGATGGTCGATCAGCTGAACGGCTTTGCCGCCGAGGTGACGCGCGTAGCGCGCGAGGTCGGTACCGAAGGCAAGCTGGGCGGTCAGGCCGAGGTGCCCGGCGTCGCCGGCACCTGGAAGGACCTGACCGACAACGTGAACTCGATGGCCGGCAACTTGACCGGCCAGGTGCGCAACATCGCCGAGGTGTCGACCGCCATCGCCAACGGCGACTTGTCGAAGAAGATCACCGTCGACGTGAGCGGCGAGATTTTGCAGTTGAAAGAGACCATCAACACGATGGTCGATCAGCTGAACGCCTTTGCCAGTGAGGTGACGCGCGTGGCGCGCGAGGTGGGCAGCGACGGAAAGCTGGGCGGCCAGGCGCAGGTGCCTGGCGTGGCCGGTACGTGGAAGTCGCTGACCGACTCCGTGAACTCGATGGCCGGCAACTTGACCGCCCAGGTGCGTCACATCGCCGAAGTGACGACCGCCGTCGCCAAGGGCGACCTTTCGCGCAAGATCACCGTGGACGTGAAGGGCGAGATTTTGGAGCTGAAGAACACCATCAACACGATGGTGGACCAGCTGAACGCCTTCGCCAGCGAGGTGACGCGCGTGGCGCGCGAGGTCGGTACCGAAGGCAAGCTGGGCGGTCAGGCGCAGGTGCCCGGCGTGGCCGGTACTTGGAAGGATTTGACCGACAACGTCAACTCGATGGCGACGAACCTGACCAATCAGGTGCGTAACATCGCCGAGGTCGCGACCTCGATCGCCAGCGGTGACTTGTCGAAGAAGATCACCGTCGACGTTCGCGGCGAGTTGCTCGTCTTGAAAGAGACGTTGAACACGATGGTCGAGCAGCTGCGCTCGTTCGCAGGTGAGGTGACGCGCGTGGCGCGCGAGGTCGGTACCGAAGGCCGCTTGGGTGGTCAGGCCAACGTGCCGGGCGCCGCCGGCACGTGGAAAGACCTGACCGACAACGTGAACCTGCTGGCCGGCAACTTGACCACGCAGGTGCGCAACATCGCCGAGGTCACGACCGCCGTGGCCAGCGGCGACCTGTCGCGCAAGATCTCCGTCGACGCGCGCGGTGAGATTCTGGAGCTGAAAAACACCGTAAATACCATGGTGGATCAGCTGAACGCCTTCGCCGGTGAGGTGACGCGCGTGGCGCGCGAGGTCGGCACCGAGGGCAAGCTGGGCGGTCAGGCGCAGGTGCCCGGCGTCGGCGGCACTTGGAAAGATTTGACCGACACCGTGAACGTGATGGGCGCGAACCTGACCGAGCAGGTGCGCGGCATCGCCAAGGTGGTGACCGCGGTCGCCAACGGCGATTTGAAGCAGAACTTCACCATCAAGTCCAAGGGTGAAGTCGCGGCGCTGGCCGACACCATCAACAACATGACCAGCACGCTGGCCACCTTCGCCGAGCAGGTGACCACGGTGGCGCGCGAAGTGGGCGTGGAAGGGCGCTTGGGCGGCCAGGCGCACGTGCCCGGCGCGGCCGGCACCTGGAAGGACTTGACCGGCAACGTGAACATGCTGGCCGCCAACCTGACGGGCCAGGTGCGCGCCATCGCCGAGGTCGCGACCGCCGTGACCAAGGGCGATTTGACGCGCGCGGTTCAAGTCGAAGCGCGCGGCGAGGTGGCCGAGCTGAAGGACAACATCAACACGATGATTGACAACCTTCGCCTCACCACCGAGCGAAACACCGAGCAAGACTGGCTGAAGACCAACCTGGCGCGCTTCAACAGCATGCTCCAAGGCCAACGCGACCTGGTGAAGGTGGGGCAGCGGCTGTTGTCCGAGCTGGCGCCGCTGGTCGGCGCCAATCAGGGCGTAATTTACCAGCGCTCCGTCGACCAGCAGCGCGGAGCTTGCCTGCGCCTGTTGGCCTCGTACGCGGACGATGGGCAGGGTGGGCCGCCCGCGCTGCTGCGGCTGGGTGAGGGGCTGGTCGGCCAGTGCGCGATCGAGCGGCGCAGCATGCTGATCGCCGAGCTGCCGCCGCAGAGCATTCGCATCGGCTCGGGGCTGTTCAGCGCGTCGCCGCGCAACGTGGTCGTGCTGCCGGTGCTGTTCGAGGGGCAGCTCATGGCCGTGATCGAGCTGGCGTCGCTGGGCGAGTACACCACCTCGCATTTGGCGTTCCTGGAGCAGCTCACGAGCGGTCTCGGTATCGTGCTCAACAGTATCGAAGCCACCATGCAGACCGAAGGCTTGCTGGAGCAGTCGCAGAAGCTCGCAGCCGAGCTGACGACGCAGCAGGCCGAGCTTCAGCAAACCAACGAGCAGCTGGGCCAGAAAGCGCAGCAGCTGGCCGAGCAGAACGCCGAAGTGGAGCGCAAGAACCAGCAGATCGAGCAAGCGCGTCGCGCGCTGGAAGAAAAGGCCGAAGAGCTGGCGTTGACCTCGCGCTTCAAGTCCGAGTTCTTGGCCAACATGTCGCACGAGCTCCGAACGCCGCTGAACAGCATCCTGATCTTGGGCCAGCAGCTCAGCGACAACCCCGAAGCCAACCTGACGCCGAAGCAGGTCGAGTTTGCCCGCACCATTCACAGCGCGGGCTCGGACCTCTTGAACCTCATCACCGACATCTTGGACCTGTCCAAGATCGAGTCTGGCACCGTGACGGTGGAGCCGGCCGAGGTGTTCTTCGGAACGCTCCTCGACAGCGTGTCGCGCCCTTTCCGGCACGACGCCGACGCCCGCGGCCTGACCTTCGAGGTGCAGCTGGACGTCCGCCTGGGGCGCAGCCTGGTCACGGACTCGAAGCGCCTGCAGCAGGTGCTCAAGAACCTACTCTCCAACGCCTTCAAGTTCACCGAGAGCGGCGGCGTGCGGCTGGACGTCTCGGTCGCGAGCGAAGGCTGGTCGCCGGATCATCCGCTCTTGGCCCAAGCTGGCGTGGTGATCGCCTTCACGGTCTCCGATACCGGTATCGGTATCGCTCCCGAGAAGCAGAAGATCATCTTCGAAGCCTTCCAGCAGGCCGACGCGGGCACGAGCCGAAAGTACGGCGGCACGGGGCTCGGGCTGGCCATCAGTCGCGAGCTCAGCACGCTGCTGGGCGGCGAGATTCAGCTGCGTAGCCAGCCTGGCGCGGGCAGCAGCTTTACCTTGTACCTGCCGCTTCGCTACCAAGGGCCTTCCGCCGCTACGGCTCGCAGCACCTCGCGGCGCCAAATGGAGCCGGCGTTGCTGATGGCGACGCAAGTCGCGGACGCCTCGCCCGACCATGTGCCCGACGACCGCGCCACGCTGCTGCCCGAAGACTCCAGCCTGCTGATCGTCGAAGATGACCCGCACTACGCCCGCGTGCTGGTCGACCTGGCGCGAGAGCACGGCTTCAAGGTGCTGGTCGCGCACCGTGGCACCGACGCGCTCGAGCTCGCTCGTGAGTTCCGGCCCACGGCGGTGTCCCTGGACGTCTTCTTGCCCGACATGCTCGGCTGGACGGTGCTCAGCCACCTCAAGCAGTCCGCAGATTTGCGGCACATTCCCGTGCAGATCGTGACGTTGGACGAAAACCGTCGGCACGGCTTGTCGCGCGGCGCCTTCTCGTTCGTGACCAAGCCGGCCACCACCGAGGGGCTGGACGACGCGATGGCGCGCATCAAGCAGTACGCGAACGGCCGGCGCAAGCGCCTGCTGATCGTCGAAGACAACCAACTGGAGCTGAAGAGCGTCCAGGAGCTGCTCGGCCACGACGACATCGACGTAGTGACGGCGTCCAGCGGCGCGGAGGCGCTGGCGGTGCTCAAAGAGCAAGTCGTCGACTGCATGGTGCTCGACCTGCGGCTACCCGACATGACCGGCATGGATGTGCTGCAGCAGGTTCAAGGCGAGCTAGGCTTGCCAGATCTACCGGTGGTGGTTTTCACCGGCAAAGACTTGTCGGCCGAGCAGGAGGAACAGCTGCAAGAGCTGGCGCGCACCATCGTCATCAAGGGCGTGGAGTCGCCGGAGCGACTGCTGGACGAGACGGCGCTGTTCCTGCACCGAGTCGTGTCGGATCTACCGCCCCACAAGCGCGAGATGCTCGAGCGTCTGCACCGCTCAGACGACGACCTGAAGGATCGTCACGTGCTCATCGTCGACGACGACGTGCGCAACATATTCGCGCTCGGCAGCGTGCTGGAGCGACGCGGGATGCGCGTGATTACCGCTCAAACCGGCCGCGAAGCCATCGCCACGCTCGAGCGCACGCCCGACATCGCCATCGTGCTCTTGGACATCATGATGCCCGAGATGGACGGCTACCAAACCATGGCGCTGATCCGCAAAGAGGCGCAGTTCAGGCGGCTGCCCATCATTGCCCTGACGGCCAAGGCCATGAAGGGCGATCGCGAGAAGTGCTTGCAGGCAGGCGCTTCGGACTACCTAGCCAAGCCGGTCAACACGGACCAGCTGCTGGCTACGCTGCGCTCCTGGCTGCATCGCTAGTCACAAACGCCGGAGCCGCGGACGGCGTGAGGTGAGCTGCTTTGGCCGGGGGAAACCAAGAGCTTTGCTCCTTCACACCGCCCGCGGCTGGCGCGCGGGACCGGAAATCGGCCCGAAGCAGGGACCGGCCCTGACTAGTCCGCCTTGGCGACGGCCTTGGACAGCTCGTCGTAGGCCTTGTCGACGCGGGCCTTGGAGCTGTCCCAGGTCACGGCCGACGCGAACTCCAGCGAACGGTACTCGCTCGTCACGCTCTCGCGCAAACTGCGAATGTTGGGCAGGGCCGCTTCGATCTCGGCCTTGTTCTTGGCGCTTGCGGTCTTGGCCTTCGCCTCCAAGTCGGCAATGTTCTTGTCCATGCTGACGAGATCCTCCGTCACCTTGTGGCGGTAGTCCTCGCGCAGCTTCAAGAAGTCAGCTTGCGCTGCGGCAACCCGCTTGTCTTCTTCGGCGCGCGCCGCGTTGATCTTCTCGGCGGCGTCGGCGCTTGCTTCGCCAACCTTCTTGTCGGCGTCTGCGCGAGCTTCGTCGGCTTGCTTCTGCGCGTCCGCGGCCTTGTCGCAGCCGGTGAGCAGACCGAGGGTCATAGAAACTGCAGCCAAGGACATCGTTACTGAGCGAATCATCGTGCCTCCTAGAGTTGGACTAACGGGGTGTGGTCCGGGTGGGCCACGTTTGATTTAGGGACGCGTCGTCGACATGCCGGCAGCGGCCTGGGCCGAGCTTTGGATGACGATCTCGACGCGGCGGTTGTTGGCGCGGCCCTCGGGGGTTTCGTTCGAGGCCACGGGACTAGCTTCACCACGCCCAACGGCGCGCAGTTTCTCGGGCTTTACGCCCTGGCTAGCCAAGTACTCCCGTACCGTGTTCGCGCGATCTTGCGACAGCTTCAGGTTCGTGTCGTCAGAGCCGCGCGAATCGGTGAAGCCCTCGATGGAAACGAGCTTGTCGTCGTCCAGCTCCTTCAGCGACTTTGCCACCTGGTTCAAACGGTCGCGCGCGATCGGCAACAACTCCGCCTTACCAGTGACGAACAGCACCTGGCCATCGAGCGTGATGACCACGCCGCGCTGCTCCTCCTTCACCTGAGCGATCTTGGACAGGCTGGCCATCGCGGCCGCCGCGCTCTGCTCTGCCTTGGCGCGGGCTTCCTTTTCCGCGTCCAGCTCTGCGCGGCTCTTCTGAATCTGCGTTTGCTGAGCGGCGATTTCCTTCCGCGCGTTGGACAAGTTGTCCCAGGTCGCGGCGAGCGACTTCTGCGCGTCAGTCGCCTGTTGGACGGCATTGCGTCGCAGCGAGTCCTGCTTGTCCTTGTACGCCTGCTGTGCTTGGGCCTCGTCTCGACGATCCTTTTCGTAGAGGCCGTAGACTGCCGCGTACTGGGCCTTGCGCTGCGCAACGTAAGCGAGGCTCCGTTCTTCGAAGGACCCGGCGTCGTCGGCGTGCGCTGACTCGGCCTTTTCCAAGGCCTGTTTGGCGGTCAGCAGTTTGTCAGGCGAGTAGTTTGCGGCTTCGGACTGGCGTGCTTCGTCGTATGCGCGGCGCGCGTCCATGAGCTCGGGCGTGGGGCCCGTGGCGGCGCAGCCAAAGGCGGCAACCAAAGTGACGGGACACAACATGGTGATAAGTTTCATGACGCAATCTCCTAGAGCGTGTGAGAAGTGGACCTCAGCGGGGCCCGTTTTGAAGACCTTGAATTTCGGCCTGTGTCTTTTTGACGTTGGCGCTGGCTTCGGCTTCGCGGGTGATCATCAGCGCTACCTGCGCGTCGGCGTCGGCGCGGTCGAGCACCAGTTTGGCCTGATCGTCCTTGCCGTCCGCGGCCAAATCTTGGGCTTGCTTGAGCTGGTCGCGTGCCATCTTTAGATGCAGCGCGGCCTGTGGGTGTTGGTCCGCGCCAACGGCGGCGGCCGCGCTGATCGCCGACTGAGTGTCGGCGGCCTTGGCGGGGGGTAGAGAGCTGCCACCGCAGGCAGCTACAGAGAGCGTCACGACAGCAGTGGTAAAGAAACGCATCATCGGGTCCTCCTTGACTCGAATACGAGCGACGCCAGACCCTGAGCAACAACCGCGCCAGCACCAACCTGGGCGAAACCCTCGAAATCGTCCCGAGATCGCGGCGATCTGTCCCGCCGTGCGTTTGCGACACGCCACGCTCGCAGCGCACTGGGCACACAGTCAGACACAAAAAGGCTCGAGCCACCCTTTGCGAGGCCGTGAAGCTGCCGCGCAAAAGATGGCTCGAGCGGCAACAGCTCGGCCTCCGGGTTGGTTGGAGACGCGAGGCCGTGCCGTTGGTGGTTACTCTCGAGCTGAGGTTGAGGTCACGGCTCCATTGGCCACGTGCGACAAGGAGCGCAGGGCTTCGTCCTTCTGTTCGCGCAGGGCTTCCTTGGCAGCGCTACCGAGCTTGGAGGCTTCGCTGCCGAGACGGCGGCGAGTCTCGCTACCGCTGCTGGGCGCAAACAGAATCGCGGCGCCAGCGCCGACCAAGGCGCCCGCGGCCACGAGTCCCAAGTTCTCTAGAAAGTGGCTTCGTCGGCGCGAGAGCCCAAGCGTACCCAGCACGTCTTCGATCTCGATGTTCGACACGGTCTTGGCAACCTTGGAAGCCGCGATCGCCGTGCCCAGTGACATCAATAATTTCTTTGTTTCCATGTCCGTATGCTCCGTTCGTGAGCCCAGACGAGATGCATCTACCGTGCCGGGCCGTCGTGCCCGCAAGTGAAGCGTACGGTCGCGCGCTGGCCAGTCTCCGTCTGCGCAATGGCGAGTGAGCCACCGAGGCGGCGTGCGAGGCCCAAGCAGGTCCAAAGTGTCTCGAGCGTGCCCGGGTCTTGCTCACCAGCGTCGTCAGGCGGTTCGAAGCGATCGAAATGAACCGGCACTTCGAGCGCCGGCAACGCTAGCTCGAACGCGATGCTTTGCGGGCATCGCGCGGTCGCGTGCAGGCTAACGGCTTGTCCGCGTGGCGTTGCTTGCAGCGCGAGCGAGAGCAGCGACGTCAGCACCAAGGGCGCCACGTCGGCCTCGATCAGCAGCAGCTCGACGTCGTCCGCGTCGATCGACAGACCGACGCCTCTGTACTCAGCGAGCGGCAAGTAGAGCTCACGGCACTCGGCCAAAACGTCTCTGACCGAGCGCCGCTCGGATGAGGGGGCTCCTAGACCAAAGTACTCGATGAGTCGCCTCACGCTCCCAGCCATGCGTTCGACCTGCTCCTCGATGCGGCGCACGTTTTCCTCGATGGCCTCGGGCGAATGGCTGCTGCGGATGAGCGCAGCGCGGCCGGCAATGACGTTCAGCGGGGTTCCAGCCAAATGCCCGGCTACAGAGACCATTCGCGCGCTGGCGGCGCGGCGTTCTGCACGGCGCAATTGGTCGAGGCGGGCAAGCAAAAATGCCTCCCGCTCAGGCATGGGTGGCGCCTGGGACATGGGGTTTCCGTCGACACACAGGGCCGCCACGCGGTGGCGGAAGATGGTGACTCAGGCTCGCAGTAGCGCTTCGAGAGCCTCGGGCATGATCGGTTTGACGACGTAGGCATCGAAGCCAGCGGCGCCGGCGCTTTCACGCATCTCGCGATCCGAATAGCCGGTGAGGGCTACCAGTCGGGTCTTGATTCCAGGGCTCTCGTCCATGGCCTGTCGCAAGAGCCGCGCCAACTCACAACCGCCAAGCTGAGGCAAGCCAAGATCGATGAAGGCCAGGTCGGGCCTTTGGATGCCAACTTGCTCCAAAGCCTCCGTTGCGTTGGCTGCAGCGACGGCAAGATGCCCGTACGACGTGATGAGCTCGCCCAGCATTTCGCGCGAGTCATCGTCGTCTTCGACGATGAGCACACGGTGTCGGGCCTGCTCGCCGTTGGCAATGCTCATTGCTCGACGATACCGCATCGGAGAAGGCGCGCGAACGATTCGCCCGAGGCTTTTTGCCTCGGGCAATCGTGTGCACTGCTCGCTCCGCGCGCGGTCTGCGGCCTGCGCCCGCGCCCGCGGCTGCTGGCGGCACGTCCGTTGCTTCGAGTCGGGCACCATGTCGGCCCAGACTCCCGCACGCCCGCGCCCTTCGGCTGAAACACTCGAGCTGCCCAGCAGCGGTGACGTCGTTCAGGCCCGCTACCGCGTGCGGCAAGAACTGGGTCGAGGCGGAATGGCCATCGTGCTGGCCGCCTACGACGTAGTGCTCGAGCGTGAGGTTGCGCTCAAGATCATGCTGCCGCACCTGGTAGCATCGAATGAAGCCGTCACGCGCTTCGTCAACGAGGCGCGTAGCTTGGCGCGGATCGAAAGCCCGCACGTGGTAAGGGTGCTGGATTGCGGCAAGTTGGTCGCGCCCGCAGCGTGCGCAGGGCTGCCATTCATGGTGCTCGAGCTGCTGCGCGGGGAGGACCTCTACAGCGTTGCGGCTCGCGAAGGAGGCTTGTCGCCAGAGCGAGTAGTTCGCTACGCGCTCGAGGCCTGCGCTGGGCTCAGCGCCGCGCATGCGCAAGGCATCATTCACCGCGATCTGAAGCCCGAGAACCTATTCGTGGCCTTGGATGCAGACGGTCAGGAGTGCTTGAAGGTTCTGGATTTCGGCATTGCACGCAGCCGCAGCCGCCGCGCGGTGACGCGCGGGCGGGCCGGTCTCGGCTCGCCAGGCTATATGTCGCCGGAGCAGGTGCAGGGCGCCCAAAAGGTGGATGCGCGCAGCGACGTTTGGGGTTTGGGCGTCGTCATGTACGAGCTGCTCGCCCATCGTCCGGCCTTCGAGGGAGACGACCCGCATGCGCTGTGCGCGCAGACCCTCATCGCGACCGTCGTGCCATTGGCGCAGATTCGTCCCGAGCTGCCGCGCGCGTTGGTGGAAATCGTGGAGCGTTGCTTGGAGCGGGAGCCTGCCCAGCGTTTCGGCAGCGTGGAGGCGCTGATGGCGGCGCTCGGGGCCGTCGGCGTTGGACGTGAGGAGCCATCTCGTTCCGACTCCGTGGTGGTGGACGTGGATACCAGCCGACTGGATACGCCTGACGGCACGGATGTCGTGGCCAGTGACGTCGTCGCCGGCGACGTCGACACCTTCGTCACGCCGCCTCCGCGCCGCGGTCGCCGCGCCATCTCTTGGCTACTCGCGGGAGCGATTTTGATTCCCGTGGTGTTGCTCCTACCGAACGTGGCCCAAGCGCCAGAGCTGGCGCCAGCGCGCGCCTGGGTGGCGAAAAGCGTATCGCGCGCGCAGAACGCTTGGCAAGCCGCCCGGCAGCGCACGCGCGAGCTGTGGATGAAGGAGCCCGGCAAGGGCGCGGCGCCGGGCGAGCCGTAGCCAGTCGGCTCGCTCGCCCGGGGCGCGGGTTCGGGTTAGGGGACGATGCCGATGCAGTCGTCGGCGCAGTTGAAGGTGGCCGACGTGCACGAGCGATCGTCGATGCAGGCGTCACACATCTCCAGCTTGCGCTCGCGGTCTTCGTCGTTGTCGGCGTTGTTCTCGCACTTGTCGGTGCAGCCATCCACGTCGTAGTCCGACTTGAAGCAGTCGGCGTAGCGCTGGCACACCTGGTGGCAGTCGATGCTGTTGGTGATTTCGTCGACGGTGTCGCTACAGCCGATGGTTGCGAAAGCGCCCATGCAAAGGGCCAAGGCGGTCGCGAGTTTCAAGCAATTTTTCATGTTGAGGTTCCTTCGAACGATGTTGACTCGAGCTCACAAGAAGAAGGACACGCCAAGCGCGATCGCTGGCTGCCCGATGCGAAAGGTCAGCGCCGCCGAGCGCGCGAAGCGGTAGCGCGCGCCGCCGTACAGCGTGAAGTCCGGACCGCGGTCCTTGAAGTCGTCGCGCAGGCGCAGCGCTACGCCAGGCTCGCCGAACACCGACCAGTGTTCGCTGACCCAGAAGTTCCACTGCATCACGATTGGCACCCAGGTCGTGTCCCGCGTCCAATCGGCGCCGAATCCCAGCCCGACAGTGTCGTTCACGCCGTCGATGAAGCCATTCCTGGCCAACGTGACGGTGCCGCGCAGACCAAAGCCGGGCAAACCATGATCGTAGAACGGAGCGAGCAGGGCGTGAGGCTCCAGCTCGAATGCGTGGTCCGGATGGTTCCACTCGTCGCGCGCCGTGTTCTCTTCGGCGTGTGCGACATGCGAAGTGAAGACAGCGAGAGTGACTACCAGGGTCGAAGCAAAAACGTGGCAGCGTCTAAAGTGCATATCGCCCGGATTGCACGCTGTGTGCCACTAGGCTTCCGCTCGCCGTCGCGCGACGAGTAGAAGAGCGCGGCGCGACTTTTAGTCTCATTGAGTCGTTTGCGAGCGCCCGCTACCGCGCGTAGTGGGCCCACGGCGCCCTAAATTGCCGTTTTTGCCTCGCAAACGCGCTGGCACGTCTTCTGCTTCTGGCATGGGTCAATCCCGCGCCAAGCGCGTAACAAAGGATCTCGCCATGTTGTACTGGGCTGCCGTATTTTTCGTGATCGCTCTCTTGGCTGCTGTATTCGGCTTCGGTGGTATCGCGGCCAGCGCCGTGGGTGTCGCCAAGGTGCTGTTCTTCGTGTTCCTGATCCTCGCAGTCGTCTCCCTGATCTTCGGGCGGCGCGTCCCGACGTGATGTCCACCGACGTGAAGCCTTCGCAGGCCTCACCGGAGTCGGCGCACGAAGCCGCCGACGCGCTCACCGCCGTGGTCGATAGCGCCACGGCGGTCGCGCGTGCGGAGCTGCGCCTGCTGAAAGCCGAAGCAAAAGCCTGGCTCACCCGCTTGGGGGCGGGCTTGATTTTGCTTTGGCTCGCCGTGCTTTTGTTGCAGGTGTTCGTGCTCGTGCTGGCGCTCTCGCCGGTGCTGGCAGCCGGGCGCAGCTGGACGACTTTGGGCTTGATGTTACTGCTGGCGCTGGTGCCTACCGCCGCTGCCGCACTGTTCGCGGCGCGTGAGCTGGGTCGGCTGAAGGAACTGGGTAATGGGAACGATGCACACAACAAATGAAGGCGACGAGCTGTTGCGCGCTGAGCTGGCCGTAGAGCAGAGCAAGGCAGAGCTGAACCGAAGCCTGCGCCGCGTCAGTCGGAGCAGCGAAAGGCTGCTGAACCGGGTAAGCGCGGAGCTCAAGCCGGGGATGGTGATCGCGGGCGTCGTGGTGGGCGTCGTCGCGCTCACCGGCGTGACCGTCGCGCTCGTGCGGGGCCGCGGGCGCAAACACCGCTGGCTCGAGCCCCAGCAGCCTTCGGCGTTGGGGGTGGTTGCCAAGACGCTGGGGCTTTGGGCGCTACGCCTGGCAGCTCGGAGCGCTGCTCAGGCGCTGGTCGCGCGCTTGGGAGACGGCCAGGCCGGTGCCGCCGTGTCATCCCAGGCTGTTGCGCCGCCTGCGGTCCCGGCTCAGTAGCGGCGCCGCCAGATCAGGTCGAGGGCGGAGCCGCCGTGGTCTCCGAAGACTGCCGACAGTGCCCAGGCACGCCTGAGCCGAAGCTCGAGCGTGAGGAAGGTGCGGTCGGCGGCTTGCCCGGCCGACGGAGCGCCTATCGCGCGGGTGACGCGAGCCGAGACGCGCGGCGAGACCTGGAAGACCAGCTCGGGACGTGCGCTGCCAGTGGTGGTGTCGATGCGCGCGCTCACGTCGAGCTTGGTGAAGTCGTCGAGCGCTTGGTTCAGGCCTTTGGCCGCGGTATCGCCGGCCAAGCCCACGGCGAGCGCAGCGGTGTTGGGGTCAGAGCTGCCGGAGGACGAGCCTTCAGGGCTGCCGAATAGCAGCAGGTTGGCGATTTCGCTCGGGGTGAGCGGCGGCTCCGAGCGCAGCTTGATGCGGCCGGTCTTCACGTCCCCCAGGTAGTCCGCGTACACCGTGTACTCGGGCGCGTCCCAGCGGGCGGTCGCGGTTATGGTGGGGTTGCCCGGGTCATCACCCTGGAAAGTGACGACGCCGCGCTCGATGTCGAACGTCTTGCCGGAGACGTCGAGCTTCCCTCCGCGAATTTCGATGCGCCCGTTGACCGACGTTTCGGCGCCGCTCAGGATTGCGAGCTCGCCGTCCAGCTGGACCTGCGCCGTGTCTCCACGCTCCACGGTAACGTCTTTGCCGAGGCGAACGCGAATGCGCAGCGGCGCCGACGGAGCCTCGGCGCCCGCTGTCTCGTCGCCTTGACCCAGAGGTTGAACGGGCAGGGGAATGAAGGACCCGTCCGCGCGCCGCACACCCACGCGGATTTCCTCGGGGACGTCGAGGCTCTGCAGGCCGTACGTGCTCGTGTCTGGCATGACGAGGTGCAAGACGGGTACGTCGATGTTGAGCTTTCGCTCGCCAGTGGCGGGGCTCTCGAAGGTGGCGTCGAGGTTGCCCCAGACGTCGCCCAGGTCGGCGCCTTCGAGCGTGAGCGGCAGCGACTCGTTTTTACCGATCTTCACGTGGGCTTCGGCGGCTCGCAGCGCGAAGCCGTCGAGGCTAGCGCTAGCGTTGGCGGTGACTCGGCCGGTCAGGCCCCGCGCGCTCACGTCTTCGACGCGCAGCTTCTTGCCGTCCACCGTGACACGCGCCGAGATTTCGCTGAAGCGCTGGCCGAGGGCTGGCAGCTGCAGCACGCCCTTGGCAAGCTTGGCGGAACCGGTCAGCTCCGTCGTCTGGGGGGTGACGACCAGCTGAGTTTTTGCGTCCAGCACGCCGCCAATCTCACTCACCGAGCCTGCGAGCAGCGGGCTCAGGGCCGCCAGGTCGAAGGCTTGGGTTTCGAGCTTGATGGTGCCGTCGCGCGTGAGCTCGGGTACGGGGCGCTGGCCCCAGCGCATGCTGGAAGCGAGCGAGGCGTTGGCCGCGCCGCCACGGACCTTGATGGCGAGGTCGGCTAAGATCTGCTTTTCGTTGGTCTTGGCGGAGACGAGCAGCTCCAAGATGGGCATCTTGCCGATGCTGAGCGTCTTGGACGAGAACGTGGCGTCGAGCTGCGCGGCATGGCCCCAATCTTTGACCGAGAGCTTGCCGCTCAGGCGGCCTTGCACCTGTCGGTCGGCGATGGCCGGCACCAGATCGAGCGGGAAGTCAGTCAATTCGGCGTCGGCGCTGCCAGAAAGACCGGACTCCCCGCTGGCGAGCAGTCCTACGCGGCGCAGATCTCCCTGCCAGATGGCTTTGAAGCGCGCGGCCGGCGACGTGAAGTTGGTCAGCTTGGCGTGCACGTCGCAGTCGCCTCGCTCGGGCGTGTAGCGAACCTGAGCCTCGAGGTTCACTGGCTCTCGCTTGCCGTCGCTCCGTAGGGACTCGGCCGAAATCTTGGCGACGATTTGGGGAGCGTTCACGCTACCGTCGAAGCTGGCCTCGAGGCCCACGCGCCCGCGCAAGCCTGGCGGGCGCACCAGCGGCGGTAGGCTGCCCAGCCTGCGCTTGGGTACTTCGACGCGGGCTTTGAGCGGCAGGCTGGTCAGCGACGCCAGGCCCGCAAAGCTCGCGGGCCAGCCATCGGGCAGCTGCGTCGCGGCCTCGATGTCTGCCAGCGTTCCGCCGGCGTCACGCAGGATCAAGGTGCCGTAGGTCTCGCCGGTTCGGGGTCGAACGTGCGCCGCAAGATGCACGTCGATGCCTTCCAAAGCCAACGGCTGGCTGGCCCGTGCGGCGGCGGTGGTCTCGATGGATTTTGGTGGTTGGCGCTGCTGAATGACGCGCAAACCGCTGCTGTCCACCGTCACCGAGAGGTCGACACCCTCGGCGTCTCCGGGCCTGTGCTTCGACGCGAGCTCGAAGCGTACGTTGCCGGTGGTGCGTTCGATGGGCAGGCTGGCGCGCGTGAGGAGCGGCGATAGCTCCTCGAGGTGCAGGTTGCCGCGGACGACCAACTCGCCCTTCAAGTTGCCCCATTGGGAGCGCGGCGGCACGGCCGTGGGCAGCTGAAGCTCGACCGCTGTGAGCTGTGTGGAGCCTACCTTACCCAGGTCGACCTGCGCGTCCGCGTTGAGCGCGTAGTGCGCCGCCGTTGCTTGGCGGGTGATCCGCCCCTTGGCGCCCAGCGTGGCCTGCTGCAGCGGCAGCTTGGTCCCCACGATGTTCGCGAAGCGCAGCAGATCGATATTGGCCAGAAAGAAGGAGAGCTCTTGCTGACCCGCGGTGTAGTCGAGGTCGGCGTGAGCGCGGCCCGAGAGCACGTCCATGGTGACGCCAGCGTGGAGCTTGGGTTGGTCGAGTGTCCCCGACGCGCGGGCTTGGAGCTCGACGTTGCGAGCTTGCACGACGGCGTGAGCCACGTGCCGCAGCCTCAGCGATGCCCTACCGACGAGCGAACGTGACTGCAACTTTAGCTCTCCCGAGAGCTCCGCGTTGCCGCCGACCTCCAGCCCCAGGTCACGAAGGCGAGTCGGATCGTCGAGCTCGGCGCGCAGATCCGCACCGACCGAGCCTCCCGCACCGCTCGGCAGCGCCACCCGGTAGAGTCCCTGGACCGTCAAGCCTGCGTCATGAACCGCCAGCTGCCCGGAGCCGGAGAGGGCGCCATCGGTGTTCAGACGGCCGTGCCCGTTGACCCAAAGCGGGGGCGTCGCATTGCCGGCCACTTGCCCCGGCTCTAGCTCGACGCGCTGCGCGAAGCGCAGCTCGTTGTCGTCTTCCTCGAACAGGCAGGCGTCGACCCGTAGGTAGAGGTCGCTTTGCGGCGCGTCTCCGAAGATGCCCGCAGCGTCGACCCGCGAGGCGACGACCGTTGCGACGGCCTCCAGGCCTTGCGCCACCGCGGCGTAGCCCCTGGCGTCGACGTGCGCAGCAGCACCGTCGACGCTCGCGGCAAAGTCCAGCACTGGCAGTGCACCGGCGACCTCCGCATGCAGAACGACGCTGCCCTCGAGGCGCAGTCCGGACACTTTCTCGTTCACGAAGGCGGCCGGAAGCTCACGCAGATCCAGCGTGGCGCGCAGGTCGTCCCCGACCCAACTGGCCTCGAGCTCGAGCGGCGAGCCCGCTGCCCGACCCTTCAAGCTCCCTTCGAGCCGCAGCGGCTGCGCGGCGTCTGCTGGGGCGACAATCTTGCCCGTAAGCTGTCCGCTGGGCTGTGCGCCTCCCGGCAAGCCCCGCGTGACCAGCTCCGCGCGCTTCACGGTGAGGCTGAAGCCATCGTCGGGTGACTGAGAGAGCGTCGCCTCGAGCCGTCGCAGCTCGGCGTCGAGCACTGGTGACGAGCCGAGCTGTCCGTGTGCCCAAACGTGCCCTAGTTCGATGCGCTCGAGGCGTAGGTGCGGCCCCGACGGCGGGGCGTTTGCCGGCTCTTCGCCGGGCGTCCGCGGCAAGAACGCGCGCGCTATGCTTACCCCGAGCTCTTCGTCGTCACGCAGCGTCACATCGGCATGTGCCACTTGCACCCTGGCCAGGACCAGCTGCGGCTGGTCCGAGTTCGTGAGGAGCTGCCAGCCGAGGCCGAGGAGGGAAGCGTCGACGGCCAAGCCTTGGACTCGCGCCACCTGCTTGCCGTCGGCGTCGAAGACTCGAGCGTCCACGCCGTCCACCCCGCCGAGCGAGACGCGGCCAATACGTTCGAGCTGAAGCCTGCCTTGAAACAGCTCAGCGAGCGCGGCGTTGACCTGCACGCGCAGCTGCTCGCGCGCGAAAGACGTGCGTAGCGCCACGAACAGCAGCGCTATCAGCACCACGACGCCCACCACCACGTACAGCGCCCAACGGCGCCAACGCGGGGCGAATCGCTTGCTGCTCGAAGCCACTAGAAGGCCTCCCCGATACCGAATGAAGCCGCCACTGGGAGGGATAGCAGCGTCCCGGGCTCCGTTTCGTCCGCCGCCCCTTTGGGCGCCTGCAGCCCTGGAACTCGAAAGCCCAAATCGAGCCGCACCGGACCCACTGGCGTGTCGTAGCGGAGGCCCGCGCCGACGCTCAGGTGGGGGCGATTCAGGCGGAACGACAGACGGTGCGGCGAAACGTCGCTGGCGTCCCCAAACAGCGTGCCCCCGAGGTCGCCCGCGATCGGAAAGCGCAGCTCGAGCCCGGCTTCCCACAGCGTGAAGCCGCCAAGCGGTAAGTCGCACACGGCCGGGTCGTACGTCGCGCTACCGGCAGCACAATCCACACCTGGGGTCGTCACGCCCCCGCTCGAAGACTGCCCGTGGTTGTAGAATGGAACGACGCCGTGCGGGCCGATCTCCCGTGGGGCGTAGCCGCGGTTCGAGCCGGGACCACCGGAGAAGAAGCCGCGCAGGAACATCAGCTGGACATCGCGCACCCACGACTTGCGCGCGGCGGTGTCTGGGCCCGGCGGCTCGCCGGGGCCGGGCGAGCCGGTGAGCGCGTTGCTGGCCACGCTGTCGCCGTAGTTCTGTGCGAAGAGCAGGCCAATACTGCCCCGCGCGGCTAGGGTCACGCGCTTGGTGACCGGCATGTAGGCGCGCAATTCGGGCTGTAGCTTGAGGTCGCGGGCGTCACCGCCGAGTCCCGCGACCTCCACGTCGTTGGCCAGGAAGATACCCTTGTGCGGGTGGATCGCGTCGTTGCGCAGGTCGAGCGTCGTGTACAGGGAAGGATACGAGACCACGACGGTGTCGAGATCCGGATCCTTCTGACCCTTGTAGACGAACGGGACGTTGACTTGCACGTTCTGCGACAGGGCCCCGTACAGTCGCCGGTACGAGCGCTCGACGCCGACCGAGGCCCGGTAGTCGAAGTAGCCGACGATCGGCGCGGCCGAGTCCTGATCCTTCGAGAGCAGTACCGGGTAAGCCGCAACCTGACCCTTCAAGACCAAGCTGGTGCGGCTCGAGATGAAGCCGGGTTGCCGCAGCTCACTGCGAAACCTGCCTTGAGGAAGCAGCCGCTCGGGCGCTTCGAACGTCGGAAAGCGCGTCGGGTAGATGACGGCGCCGGGCATGACCTCGAGCTCCAGCTTGCGCATGTTGCCCAGAAAGCTCTGGTCTTCCCAGCCGGCCGTGAGGTGCACGTCGCTCTTGAGCGCGTCGATCTGCACGCCGCCACCAAGGCGCACGCTGCGCAGCTTGGCTTTCTCGAGCTTGACCAGGATGGGAACGCGCACCTTGCCGCCTGGTCGGGGCGTGGCGGCTTGCACCTGCGGCTCGACTTCTACCGATCCGAATACCCCCAGGTCCAGGACGGCGCGCTTGGCTTCGTCCAAGTCCGATTGGGAGTAGGGCGCGCCGGGTTTCAGGTTCAGCGCGCGCCTCACTTGATCCTCGGGCAGATCTGCCAGCCCTTCCAGTTTGATCTCGCCCAGCTCGGACGGCTGACCGAGCTCGATCCAGAAGCCTACGGCTGCGACGCTTTGCGGCAGATTGACGTCCGCCCCTTGCTTCACCTTGGCTTGGGCGTAGCCATGGTCTCCGAGCACGCGGGCCAGTGCGTCCGACGCAAGCGCGAGCTTTTCTTCCTCGAGCGGCGCGTCCAGCTCCAGCTGCTGTGCGACCGCGCTCTTGGCTTCCGCTCGGAGCGGAGCTGGCAAGCTTTCGAGGCCGTGCAAATCGATACGCCGCAGCAGCACCGGCGGCCCTTCTTCGACCACGATCTCGACCCGTATCTTGGGGCCGGAGCGGAACACGTGCGCCGCGCGGGCGCGCGCCTGGTAGTAGCCGCGGCTACGGTACAGCCGCTCGACGCGTTGCAGGTCGCGCTCGAGGACGAAGCGGTTGAAGGTTTCGTAGTCGTAGATGACCCCTGGAAATAGTCCCAAGAACTTGGGTGTTTCCCGCGACGCGATGTGCTCTTCGATTTCGTCGTCGTCGAGGTGGGAGTTGCCGGTCACGGTGACGCTCTCGAGGTTGAAGCGCTGGCTCGGCGCGCGCGTGCACGCTGCGCACGACCAGCCCAGCAGCAGCCCGAGCAGACTGGCTGCTCGGGGCCAGTGGACGCCGCTCGGTTGCACGGCATGCGAGCTGCAAGGCTCGGGCCATGGACGTTCGTGCACTGGTACTATTCGTCGCGGTGGGTTGTGGCTCGCAGCTGCCAGCACCTGTCACGACTGACCACCCGCTGGGAGCCTACGCCGAAGTGCCGTATCCGCCACCAGCGGCGCTCGCCGAGACGGTGTCCGAGCGACCGGAGCGCGACGGCGTCGTTTGGATCGACGGTGAATGGAGACCGCACGGCGACTCGTACGTTTGGCGTCGCGGAGGCTGGGTGGCGCCGCCCCTGGGCGCCAAATTCGCACCTTGGCGCGCCTGGTACCGCCGTGACGGACGGTTGATGCTGGCTCCGGGAACTTGGTACGACGCCAAGGGCGAGCGCTTGCGCCCGCCCGAGCCAATCGTGCCCGCGTTTACTCCAGTCAACGAGCTCACGTCGGAGACTCAAACGGGGCGGTGACCCGCGTAGGCTGGCGGATCACTTGCCGGAAACGACTGCCAAGAAGACTCGTCGACCAAGTCGCGCGTGCCTCCGCCGAATTGCCGCTGCGGACTCGCGAGCCACTGCTTGACGCGCTCGGCGGTCAAGCGGAGCGGGCGATCGGTAACGCCTCGAACGAGCAGCGCTGCCCCACCGAGCAGGAAGAGGGGCGCCAGCAACCCGCCGCGAGCGAGCCCAACGGTGGCTACAGCCACGCCGCCTACGATGCGCGCAGCCCGTCGCCGCTTGATACGTCCATCGACGCGCTTAGCCATCGCAATGATATCGAAGGTGCCAGTTTCCATGCTGGGCTCAAAGCAGGGCGCGTGCCAGGCCTGGCTGCAGCGACGGCAGGTCATTGCCCCGCCAATGCGTGGCACTCGCGCGCTTCGCTGGTGGGGCGCACTGCCTCAGCGGGGCAACAGTGAGCGCTCGCTCGGCTGGTCCGATACCTGCAACCAGCGGGCGTGACTCCTCGAGGAAACAACCGAGGAGCCGCCCAACAAGGAGAGCAAACTGATGCAAACTCACTCGACCCCCGACTCCGCCCAGACGATCGATCACCTCAATTCCTTCTTGCGTGGCGAGCTTTCCGCTGTGGAAAGCTATCGTTTGGCGCTCGATCGCCTCGAGCCGAGCGAGTACCGCGCGACGCTCGTGCAATGCTCACGCTCTCATCAGGAGCGGGTGCGGCTACTCACCGAGGCAATCGTAGGCCGTGGTGGTGAGCCGGCAGAGAGCTCGGGCGCCTGGGGCTCGTTGGTGCGCTTGCTCGAAAGGAGCGCGTTGGCGATCGGCGAAGGCGCGGCTGTGTCTTTGCTCGAGGAGGGCGAAGATCACGGGCGCGACGACTACATTCGCGACCTGGACGACCTGGATCCCAACGCCCGCCAGCTCGTCGAATTCGCCATTTTGCCGGAGCAGCAGCGCACTCACGCCGCGGTCAAGGCCGTGAAGCATTCGCTGTCGTGAGGCTAGGGCAGGGCCGCCCGCCGCGGCGTTGCCGTGGCGGGCAGGGCTCGCTCGCGTAGCTTCAGAGCACGAGCGCGGCGTGCGCGCCCAGCGTGACGAACTTGAGCGCGCTGCCATCGTCGCGCGGAAACATCGCGTTGTAGCCGGCGTGGAAGCCCAGATCGATGAGCGGCAGGATCGTCAGATCGATGGCCAAGCCGGCGTCCATGATCGGCGCGGTACGATTCTCCAACCCGTTGGTATGAGCCAGGCCCAAGTGAGCGAATATCGACGGTTCGATGATCTTGCCCACGGCTAGCCGTCCGCCAATGAAGCCGGAATACAGCCGCGTTTCGTCATTCCCGCCGAAGGCGTGGTAGCCGCCTCCGATCTCTGGCGTGAGTGAAATCAGCAGCAGATCGAACTCCTGCCCGAGCCGTAGAGCGCCGCCACCTCCGGCTTTGGTGCCGGGCGCGTCGAGCGCGGTGCCGAAGTCGAAGTCGACAGCGATGTGCGTCTTGCTCTTGTCGTTGTCTTTGCGGCTCGGGCGATCATCCTCGTCTGGCTCGCGCGCCTCGCTGCGCCTGGGCTCGTCAGCGCGAGCTGGCGTCGCGATGGCGACGCTGGCGAGAGCTGCGCCTAGAACGAGTTGAAAGCTAGTGCGGTGAACGAGTGATGCGCGTTGAGTCATGCGCGATACGCAGCAATGTCCGTACCAGGTAGAAAAGGCGTGCGCCCCAAATTGCCCCGGTATGGCAAAACGCTCCCCTTGGGCCCAACAGCCTGGGGCAAATGTCGCGTTTCTCTGCGTTGCTCGAATGGCACGCCCGCTGCAATGGCGAGCACTCGAGGTTTTCAACATGACGCGAGCCGTTCTGTCTGCTGCCATCGATTCGGATTGGAGGCTCGTGAGCCAAGCGCGGCCGTGCCCCGTATGCGGAGCGGAAGATACGTGCGGGGTTCACACGGTGGACGATTTTGCGTGCTGCGCGCGGGCGCCGTCAGAGTGGAAGCTGACGAACGGCTCCTGGCTGCATCGCCTGCAGGCTTCCAGCGAGGCCCCGAGCGCCTCCGCGCTCTTGCCCGCGGCGGCGAACACCAACGGCTCACGGTTCTAAACATGCAAGGGCCCAGCGCTTCTCACAGCGACTCGCAGCGGGTCGTATGCCCTGGTTTGTCTCACGTGGTCCATTGGGACGCCGTGAGCTCCCTGCGAGGTGAGCTCTACCCTACCGAGCTGCTCGCGAGTCACGCGGGAGAAATTGCGCTGGCGCACGGCAAGCCGGTATTGAAGAGCACGCCTGGGCCACTGCGCAAACGCTTTGCCGAATCGCGCGCTCAGCTGCGCGCGGCCTACGCGATTTTGGCTCGCGGTGCGAAAAACAAGCGCGATCCGAGCCCGGCCGAAGAATGGCTGCTCGACAATTCACACGTCGTCGAAGAGCAGCTGCGCGAGATTCAAGAAGATCTGCCGTGGGGCTACCTAGTGCAGCTGCCGCGCATCGCGCAAGGCAGCATGGCCGGCTACCCGCGCGTCTACGGTCTGTGCCTCGACTATTTGCGGCACACCGACGCGCGTGTCGATCTCGGGACGCTCGCCGAGTACGTAGTGGCGTACCAGCGCGTCGCGAGCATGACGATCGGAGAAATCTGGGCCGTGCCGATCATGCTGCGGCTCGGGCTCACGCTCATCGTGGGCGCCTTGGCGGGCTCCGAGGCTCACGCCAAAGATCGCGAGCTGTCGGACGAATGGGCCGACCGCCTGATAGTAGACGCCGACGACGAGCCACGCCTTAAGCGGACGCTGGCCCAGCTCGAAGCATCCGAGTCGCAGTTTGGCGCTGGCTTCTTGGTGCAGCTACTCAAGCGCGTGCGCGAGCACGACGCGCCGCTCTTGCCGGTCGTGGACTGGATTCACGGGCGCTGCGAGGCGCTAGGCACGACGCCGGACGAGCTGACACGCCGCGAGCACTTGCGCCAAGCAGCCGATCACGTGTCGGTCGGCAATGCCATCACCGGCATGCGCGCCATCGGCGCGCTCGACTGGACCCAATTCTTCGGCCTGACGAGCGGCGTCGAGGCCGTGCTGATGCAGGATCCATGCGGGGCCTACCCTCAGATGGATGAGGCGTCGCGCGACCGTTGTCGGCACGCCGTGGAGCGGCTCGCGCGTCGCAGTCGGTTCGACGAGCGTGCCGTCGCCGAAAAGGCGTTGGCCTTCGCGCGAGCGGGTCAAGCCAATCGCGCCCACCCCGCGGAGGCACACCTGGGCCACTATCTGCTCGACCGCGGGCGGCGGCGGCTGCAGGCGGAGATCGGCTACCGGCCCACGTGGGCGGAGCACCTGCGTCGGACCATCCACGAAAACCCGACCGCCTTCTACTTGGGCGGGCTGTCGCTGCTAGTGGGCGCGCTGTGCTGGGGCGCCGCTGCTGTGCTCGGACCGCGCGTGGGCAGTGTGTGGGCTGGCGTGCTGCTCACGTTGCTGTTCGCCTTGCCGGCTAGCGAGCTTGCGCTTTCGTTTCTGCACGCGCTCATCGTCTTCGTCTTTCCGCCCAAGCTGCTGCCCAAGCTGGCGTTCGACGATGGCATTTCGGACGAGCACCGCACGTTGGTGGTCGTACCCTGCTTGCTCGAGAGTCGAGCCGGCATCGCGCAGCTGCTCGAAGACTTGCAGGTGCGGGCGCTCGCCAACGCGGACCCGAACCTGTACTTTGCTCTGGTCACCGATTTCGTCGACAGCGATCGCGCCGAGACCGACGACGACTCCCGCTTGTTGCAGTTGGCAACGGCGGGTGTAGCGGCGCTGAATGAGCACAGCGGCGGCGTGCAACGCTATTTCCTACTTCACCGGCGGCGCACACCGAACGCGGTCGAAGGGCGCTTCATGGGCTGGGAGCGCAAGCGCGGCAAGCTGGAGGAGCTGAACCGCCTGCTGCGCGGCGCCACCGACACGACGTTCTCGGTCGTCACGGCTAGCCGCGAGCTCTTGGCCAGCATCCGCTACGTGATCACGCTAGACGCCGACACGGAGCTGCCGCGCGACGTGGCCAAGCGCCTGGTCGGTGCCATGGCACATCCTCAAAATCGTCCGGTTTTCGACGCGCGCCGGCAGCGCATCGTGCAGGGCTACGGCATCATTCAGCCGCGCGTCGGAACGCTGCCCAGCAGCTCGCGCCGCTCGCGCTTTGCGCGCATTTTCGCGGGCGCGCCGGGTATCGATCCGTACACGACCGCCGTTAGCGACGTGTATCAGGACTTGTTCGGCGAGGGTTCGTTCGTCGGCAAGGGCATCTACGACGTAGACGCCTTTCAGGCCGCGCTCGCGGGGCGCGTTCCCGAAAACCGTATGCTCAGCCACGACCTGTTCGAGGGCAGCTTTGCGCGCTCTGCGCTGGCCACGGACATCGAGGTCTTGGACGAGCAGCCGTCGAGCTACGAGGTGGTCGCTAGCCGGGCCCACCGCTGGCTGCGCGGGGACTGGCAGCTGTTACCCTGGCTCTGGTTCAGCGTGCCTTGTGCGGCGCGCGGTCGGCGGCCCAACGATCTGCGCGTCTTGGATCGCTGGAAGCTCTTGGACAACCTGCGCCGCAGCTTGGTACCCCCGGCGCTGGTGCTTTTGTTGGCGTTCGGCTTCTTCAGCTCCAAGGTCTTGGCTGAGTGGTCGCTAGCGCTGGTCTTGACGCTATTTGCGGGGCCAATCGTGGTGCGGCAGCTGCTCTCGCTGACGCGCGCCGCCTTCTCGTCGAAGCCACAGCTCGGGCCGCTGGGCGGAGGCCTGGGTCAAAACCTGAAGCAAGCGGGGCTCGGCGTCGCGCTGTTGCTCGACCAAGCCTTGCTCTCCGTCGACGGTATCGTTCGCACGCTTTACCGGCTGCTCGTGTCGCGTCGCAACTTGCTGGAGTGGACGACGATGAGCCAAGCCACCAGGCGGCACCGCAGCGGCAAACTGCGGGCGTCGCGTCGGCTCACCAGCAGCGCTTGGCTGGGGCTCGGGCTAATCGTCGCTGCGACTCTGCTCGCGCGCGACAGCTTGCCGTACGCTTTGCCGATTCTGCTGCTGTGGGTTTCGGCACCGAGCCTGGTGGGCTGGCTAGGTCGCCTTCGAGAGGAACCGACGCCCGACGCCCAACTGGGCGACGGTGACCGGCGCCGCTTGCGTCTGTTGGCGCGCAAAACCTGGCGCTTTTTCGATGTTTTCGTGACCGCGCAGGACAATTGGCTGCCTCCCGACAATTACCAGGAGGATCCGCGCGGCGTCGTGGCGCACCGCACGTCGCCCACCAACATCGGCCTGTACCTGCTGTCGGTCATGACTGCGCGTGACCTGGGCTTCATTACGGCCGGAGAGGCGCTGGCTCGCCTCGAGAACAGCTTCGCCACCATGGCGCGCCTGGAACGGCGCTCGGGTCACATCCTCAATTGGTACGACACCACCAACCTGCGCCCGCTCGAGCCGCAGTACGTGTCGACAGTCGACAGCGGCAACCTCGCAGCGTACTTGTGGACGCTGCGCGCTGGCCTGGGCGAGCTGACCCAAGCGTCCTTGTTCGACGCGCAGACGCTGGAGGCCACGCGCGACGCCTTGGCGCTGGCGGTAGAAAGCTTGCAGGCGAGCCCGAGCCGTGCGCCCAGCGCGGCGGCTCTGGCCGGTATTCGCGCCTTGGACGACCGGTTGGCGCAGGGAGCCGGCGAGCTTGCCGGCGGCTCCTTGGCCGCGCTCGGCGCGCTGAGCGCCTGGCGAGCGGCCGCAGCGGAGGTGACGCGTGCTGGGTGGGTTCAACTCGCCAGCAAAGACGTGCAGTACTGGCTCGAGCGCGCGGAGGCCGTGTTGGCGCATGCCGTGGCGCAGGCGCAAGAGCTCGCGCCGTGCCTGCCGCTGCTGGCCTCGGCGGACGCGCCTTGTGGCGTTGCGCAGGCCGACGCGCTGTACCGTGAGCTGTCGGCGAACGTCTCGGCGGCCAAGTCGCCCGTGGCGCTGGCTGCTGCTGCCTCGACCTTTCATGCAGAGCTGCCCGTCTTGGAGCTTGCGATAGCCGAGACCGGCGCAGCGCCGAGCCCCTTCCTTCAGGAGCTCGGCCAGGCGTTGCTGGTTACCCAGCGCGCCTGCGAGGCGCTCGTCAAACGCGCCACTGCCGTGGGGCAGCAGGCGGTCGAGCTGGCCGATGGCATGGACTTTGGCTTCTTGTTCGACGAGCAGCGCGCGCTGTTCTCGATTGGCTACAACGTCAGCAGCGCGCGGCTCGACGGCTCGCACTACGACCTGTTGGCCTCCGAAGCCCGCTTGGCGAGCCTGGTTGCGATCTCCAAGGGCGATGCGCCGCTCGAGCATTGGTGGAAGCTCGGGCGCCCGCGCACGGCGACCTCGGCGGGGCGCTCGCTGCTGTCATGGAGCGGCTCGATGTTCGAGTACCTGATGCCGTTGCTCGTCACGGGCGTGAATCATGACACCCTTTTGGGTGAGACGTGTCGCTCGGCGGTGGGGCGGCAGCGCGACTACGGAGACGAGCTCGGCGTGCCGTGGGGCGTATCCGAGGCGGCCTACAACGTCATGGATCTGGCCATGAACTACCAGTACCGGGCGTTCGGTGTGCCCGGCCTGGGCTTCAAGAACGGGCTCGGCGAGGACTTGGTGGTCGCCCCTTACGCGACCGTATTGGCGTCTTTGGTGCGGCCTGATCTCGCGCTCCAGAACCTGGACGCGCTCGACGCGGCGGGCCTCGCGGGGCGCTTTGGCTACTACGAAGCCATTGACTACACGCCGGGTCACGTCCCTCCCGAGCGCAAGAGCGTTATCGTGAAGGCTTTCATGGCGCACCACCAGGGCATGAGCCTGGTCGCGCTCGGAAACCTGCTCTGCAATTGGCCGATGCAACGGCGCTTCTTCGCCGACGCGCGCGTCAAGGCCAGCGCGCTGCTCCTCGACGAGCGCGTGCCCGACGCTGCTCCGCTCACGGCCGCCAGGACGGACCAGGCCAGCACCATCGCGACGGCGGAGCCGGAGCTGCGCTTGACCGACCACGTAGGCCTGGGCAGCACGGGGACGCCGCGTCTGCACTTGCTCGGCCACGGTGAGCTTTCCAGCATCGTTTCCGCCACTGGGACGGGCGTCATCACCTGGAAGGGGCTCGACGTGAGTCGCTTTCGAGACGACCCGGCGCTCGATGCCAACGGCATCTTCGTCTACGTGCGCGACCTGGGGCGCCGCCGGCTGTGGTCCGCCGGTCAGCAACCGACGACTGCCGTGCCAGACTACTACGACGCCTCGTTCTCGATCGACCGAGTCGAGTTGCGGCGCCGTGATGGTGCCATCGAAACAGTGATGGAAATCGCGGTGACACCCGAGCACCCGGCCGAAGTGCGACGCATCACTCTGACGAACCATGGTACGGAGGCGGCGACGCTCGACGTGACCAGCTACATGGAGCCGGTGCTCGCGCCACGAGGCGCCGACGTCGCGCACCGCGCTTTCAGCAGCATGTTCTTGGAGGCCGAGCTCTTGCCCGAACGCGGGGCCATCCTGCTGCGGCGTCGCCCGCGCTCGACCAGCGAGAGCGAAAACTGGCTGGTGCAGGTGTTGACGCCGGAGGAGGGGAGCTTCGACGACGCCGAGCTAGACGCCTCGCGCGCTGAATTTCTGGGGCGGGGCGGCTCGCTGCAGAACCCCCGCGCTTTGGCGATCGGGCAAAAGCTGAACGGTACCAGCGGCGACGTGCTCGATCCGGGGCTCTCGCTGCGGCGTCAGGTTCAGCTCCAGCCGGGGGGGCGCGCCCGCGTCACCTTGACGACTGCGCTGGCGACGTCACGCGAAGCAGCGCTCGGGCTGCTGGACTTGGTCACGGCTCCCCACGCGCCCGCGCGCGCGTTCGAGCTGGCGTGGGCGGATGCTCGCGTCGAGCTGAAGCACCTGGGCATCACGGCGGCGCGCTCGCACCGCTTCCAGCGGCTGCTTTCTTGCTTGATGCACGCGCCACGGGCGCTGCGCGAGGGAGCCCCGACTTCCACGACGCTGACGCGCGGCAAGGGTGCGCTCTGGAGTCAGGGCGTGTCGGGCGACCTGCCGATCCTGCTGCTCTGCATCGACAGCGCCGACTTTGGAGAGCTGTGCAGTGACTTGCTGCTGGCTCACGAGTTTTGGCGCATCAACGGCGTGAGTTGTGATCTGGTGCTCTTGAACCAAGAGCCCGAAGGCTACTTGCAGCCGCTCCACGAAGCCCTCCAAGACTTGATTCGCTCGAGCCCCGCACAAGGGCATGAAAATCAGCGCGGGGGCGTGTTTTTGCGCCGAGCAGGGCAGCTGTCGGGCGAGGAAGTGCTCCTGCTCCAACGGGCTGCCAGCGTGGTGCTGCGCACCGCTGCGGGCTCGCTGTCTCAGCAGCTGCGGCGCGCCGCTGAGCCGGTTTCGCTGCCGGAGCCGCTGCGGGTGGTTCGACGCGCCGCGCGCCCCAGCCTGGCAGCAGTGCCGCCCGCGCGTGATTTGCGCTACTTCAACGGCATCGGCGGCTTCAGCTCGGACGGGCGCGAGTACGTGATGCAAATTGGCCCCGGCGCTCGCCCACCCGCGCCCTGGTGCAACGTGCTGTCCAACGAGCACTTCGGCAGCGTCGTGTCCGAGGCTGGCTTGGGTTTCACCTGGCACGGCAACAGCCAGCGCCAGCGCCTGACTCCGTGGAGCAACGACGTGGTGGCAGATCCATCCGGCGAGCTGATCTACCTACGCGACGAGCAAGAAGGTCGGGTCTGGTCCGCGACACCCGCGCCCGCGAGCCCCGACGCCGACTTTCAGGTTCGCCACGGCCAGGGCTACAGCGTCTTTTCGCACACACAAGGTGAGCTCGAGCACGAGCTCACGGTCCTGGTCAGCACCACCGACGCCGTGAAGTACTTGAGGCTGCGGCTCACCAATCGCGGCCAACGACGCCGCAGCCTCAGCGTGTACGGCGTGGTCGAATGGGTCCTCGGCCCCGCGCGCGAAGCGACGCGGCTCCACGTCTGCACAACGTGGGACGCCCAGCGGGGCATATTTCTGGCCAGCAATCCACTCTCGAGCGCGCCGGCCGCGAACGGTTTTTTCGCCGCCGACCTGCCGGTGGCCAGCGTCAGCGGCGACCGCGCGGAGGTGTTCGGCGGCGGCTCTCGAGCTCGGCCCAGCGCGCTCGAGCGCCAAGCATTGTCCGGGCGGGTGGGCGTCGGGATGGATCCTTGCGCCGCGCTGCAGATTCCATTGATCCTGGCGGCTGGCGAGACTCGCGAGGTGTGCTTCGTGCTCGGCCACGCCGACACCCAAGAGCAAGCCCGTGAGCTGGCCCAACGCTCGGTAGCGCCCGGCGCAGCGTCGCGCGCGTTCGAGGCGCTCGGGCCGCTCTGGGACGGCTTGTGCTCGATCACGACCCGCACCCCGGACGATGCCTTCGACCTCATGGTCAATCGCTGGCTTCCGTACCAGGTGGTGGCGGCACGCCTGTGGGCGCGCTCCGGCTTCTACCAATCCAGCGGCGCGTACGGCTTTCGCGACCAGCTGCAAGACTCGCTCGCCCTGCTGCACGCACGGCCCGCGCTGGCCCGAGCGCAGATCTTGCGCGCAGCCGCGCGTCAATTCGTCGAAGGAGACGTGCAGCATTGGTGGCACCCCGAGACCGGCGAAGGTGTGCGTACACGCTGCTCGGACGATTTGCTGTTTTTGCCGTACGCGGTCGCGACCTACGTGCAAACCACGGGCGACCGCGGCGTGCTGGAAGAAATCGTGCCGTTTCTTCAGGAACGTCCGCTGACCGCCGAGGACGATGACCTGTTCGGCGCCCCGCAGAATGCCAACGAAAGCGCGAGCCTCTACGAGCACTGCGTGCGCGCCCTGGACCTGGGCAACAGCGCGGGCCCGCACGGCCTGCCCAAGATCGGCTCCGGCGACTGGAACGACGGGATGAACCGCGTCGGTCACCTGGGCCACGGCGAGAGCGTCTGGCTCGGTTGGTTCCTGGTGCGCACTCTGCAGGACTTTGCGCCGCTGGCTAGCGAACGCGGCGATCAGACTCGCGCCAGCACCTGCTACGCCGAAGCGCAGCGCATCCTCCGCGCGCTCGAGGCTCAAGCTTGGGATGGCGACTGGTACCGCCGCGCCTACTACGATGACGGCACGCCAATCGGCTCGCGGGATGCCCAAGACTGCCGCATCGACGCGATCGCTCAGTCGTGGGCGGTGATCGCCGGCGGCGACTCGGCTCGGGCTCGTCGCGCGGTCGAGAGCTCGCTGTCCGAGCTGGTCGTCGAAGAGGCTCGCTTGATGCGCCTGCTCACGCCGCCTTTCCGCTCGTTCGAGCACGATCCTGGCTACATTCGCAGCTATCCCGAGGGCGTGCGTGAAAACGGCGGCCAATACACGCACGGCGTGTGCTGGACCGTGCAAGCGCTCTGCATGCTCGGCGAAGGCGAGCGAGCGCACTGGTTGTTTTCGCTGCTCAACCCCATCAGTCACGCCACCAATCCCGCCGAGGTGAAGCGCTACCGGGTCGAGCCGTACGTGCTGGCCGGAGACGTGTATGCGTCTGCCCAGCACCTGGGGCGCGGCGGTTGGTCCTGGTACACGGGCTCTGCCGCTTGGATGTATCGCGTGGCTGTCGAGCACATGCTGGGCTTGCAGCGTCGCGGTGAGCGACTCGAAATTGCCCCGTGCGTTCCCGCCGACTGGGGCGAGTTTGTCGTGACCTATCGCTACGGCAAGAGCGAGCTGGCGCTGGTTTTTCAGAACCCCGACCGCGTTTCGAGCGGCGTCGCGCGCCTGGAGTTGGACGGCTTGGAGCAAGGGGACGCGACGATTCGGCTCGTAGACGACGGTCGGCGCCATCGAGCGCTGGTCGTGATGGGCAAGGCACGCCAGGGGGCAAAGCGCCCCGGATTGCAGCCCGTCCCGCACGCCCGCAGCGCCGAGTAGCTGGAACGCCCTTTGCATCTTGGATGGGGAAGGAGACCGACCTCATGCAAGCCGAATCGTTTCCGCTGCCACTGGTGATGCGCCGCCCGCTGGTTGCTTTGCACGTGTTCGATTCCGTCTCGGTCGCGCTCGACGCGGCTCAGGAGCACGGCGTGCATCACTTTCCCGTGTGCGATGGTGATCGGCTGGTCGGAATGGTGTGCACCTGCGACTTGCAAGAGGTGGCGCTCGAAAGCGCGGTGGGTGAGCTGATGCGCCCCGCCGTCACGTTGCCCGTGAGTAGCTCCACCACCGACGCAGCGCTCTTGATGCGCTCCGCGGACGTTGGCTCGGTCTTGGTGACAGATCGCCAGGGCGCGCCTTGCGGGATCGTGACGCGCGGCGATTTGGATGGCGAGCCACCTGTGGCCGCGATTTTGGAGGAGTGCCGCTGCGAAGCCTGCGGGACGCATCGTCACCTGCACCGCTATGGGGACCAGCAGCTGTGTTTCTCCTGTCATGAGCGCGCGGCCGAGCCGCAAGCCTTCGATACGGGCGGCGGCGACTGAACAAAGGAAAACCAATGCGACACTCACAAACCTTCGTGATGCTGATGATTGCCGTCATGGCCGTGACGGGCGTGCTGCTGTGGGCCGGTTCGCTGTGGGGGGCTCTCAGCGCGCTCGTCTGCGGCCTCGTGGTGGCGTTCGTAATCGCCATGGCCTGGCTGTGGGTGCCGCGCTCCGGCCTTGGCCGAGGCCGTCGACCGACGCACGACTCGTTCTCGGGCTTGCGCTAATGCTGGCCCCAGCAGGTTCTTCTCAGGCTCCACCCAAGAAAGCAGGTGCAGGATGACGAGCAAGCCCTATGTCGTGGTTGCTGGTACTGACTTCTCCGCGGACGCGGCGCGAGCGCTTCAAGCGGCCTTCGAGCACGCGCGTCGCGAGGTGCCGGCCGAGCTGCATGTCGCTCACGTGGCGTTCGCGGTAGTCGCAGAGCCGACGCGCTGGTTCCTGCCCGAGGTCGACCTCGCGACCATGCCCGCCCAAAGCTTGGATGAGCTGAACGCGCGCTTGCTGTCGCACATCGACGCCGTCTTGGGCCCCCAGGTACGGCGCGAACCTGGGGTTCGGGTCATTGGCCACGCCATGGTCGACGTGCCCAGCGTCGGCCTGTCGCAGCTGGCTTCCGAGCTCGAGGCCGATCTGCTGGTCGTGGGCTCGCACGGCCTGCGCGGCATTGCGCGCTGGGTGCTTGGCTCGGTCGCGGAGAGCACGCTCAGAACTGCGACCTGTCCGGTGCTGGTCATTCCTCCGCCGGCGCAAGACCCCGTGCCGGTGCCCAAGATCGAGCCGCCGTGCCCGCGCTGTGTGGACGCGCGCAAGGCCTCGGCAGGAGCCGAAATGTGGTGCGAGCAGCATCGTGAGCGCCACGGTCGCCGTCACACCTACTACCAGGCAGATCGCGGCGCCTCCGACACCAACATGCCGCTGGTGGTGAGCGAGCGCTGAGAGCCTAGCCCGAAGCCGCTGGTCGCGAGGGTCGGGCTGGGCCGGCTGGCAGCCACGCCAGGGCACCGCCCAGCGCGTCGCGGCCAGCTTCCGGAATCGGGGCGCCGTGGCCGACGATCAAACCGGCGAAGTCCTGCGTCAGCAGCGCGTTCACGCTTTGCCTGGCGGCGTCCTTGTCGTCGAACGACGTCCAGCGCAGCACGCGGCTCATGGCAACGCGATCGTAGAAGCCCATCATGCGCGTGTAGAGCTTGGTCCAAGCATGCGTGGGGCGGCCGACGTTGTGCACCAGGTCCGTCACCACTAGAGTGCGACCTGGATGGTAGGTCAAAGCCGTTTCGCGCAGCCGAAAGCCGCGGATCGGTGTTTCGGTGAGCACGCCGCCGAAGTCGCGCGGCGTGTCTTGATCGTGATAGCGATCGATGCGTAGGTCGGGACGCTTCTTGGCCAGCTCTTGGGGCGCGTGCACGCTCGCAGACGGAAATGCGGCTATCCACTCACCGAGCCACTGATGGTGAAAGGTGTTGGGCGCGAACAGCTGCGTCACGGGGCCGAGCGCCTCGACTGCGGCGCGGCGCTCGGGCGTCAGCGGCAAGGGCGAGTGCAAGAGCAAGCCATCGCCCACGCGCAGCACCGTCATGGTGGCGGTGAGCTGCAAGCCGATGAAATGAGAAGCGCCCGTGTCGTACCAAACGCCGTCGGCAAACGCGGACAACATTGGGCCACGCTAGAGGGCGCCTTTCGAGGCCGTCAAGGCCGAATTCAGCGCTAGAGCTACTCCCAGTTCTTGCGCTGCGGGTTTTCCCAGGGCGCCGCGCACAGCACGCAGTCGTTGCCGTAGAAGTAGCGTTTTGCGCCCGCGTCTCCGTAGATCCAGTAGCGAAGCCAAGCGACGATGGCCGGGCGCTCACTCCCGCCGCCGTCTTTCTCGATGTACGGATGGTTGGCACCGGTCAGGGTCGCCAAGAACGTTGGCACTTTGGAGGCGTCGTACGTTTGTTGTTGAAGCGGCATGCCGACGGTGTCGAGCGTGCCGGTCGTCTGCAGCATGGGGCCGTGCAGCGCGGCGGTGGCCTTGTGGCCATGAATCGACACGACCGTGAACACTTGAGGGGCACCACCGAGCTGGACGGCGGAAGTACCGCCCACCGAGAAGCCCATCGACACCACGTGGTCGATCCACAGCTTGCCTTGATAGACGCCGGCCGCGCTGTTCTGCTGAACGATCCAGTCCAAGCCGTCTTGCAGCGACTTGAGGTTGGCGGCGTCGCCCGGACCGCCATTGAGGACCGGCGTGCCCACGACCACGAAGCCATGCGAGGCGAAGTTCGTCAGCATGGTGGTGTGCACGGTGACGGCTTGGCCAATGCCGGGGCCGAAGATGATCGGCGCGTGCACGAAGCCGTCTTTGCCGAGCGGATCGGGGCGAAATACCGTGTATTTGCCGCCGGGGCCGACGTTCGGCTCCACCTTGGTTGGGAACGGGCCCTTGTCGGCGTAGTTGGTGATGGGTGGTAAAGAGGGGCCGGCGGCTGCGCCTGCGGCGCCAGCGCTTCCCGCAGCTCCGCCCGCGCCCGCGCCCGCGCTCGTAGCTCCGGCCGAGGCTGTCGTGCCGCCCGTTGGCGCCCCTGCGCCTCCAGCGCCTGCGGCGTTGCTGCCGCCCAAGCTGGTGGTGCCCGCCGAGGGGCTGGGCGCTCCGCCCGCCGAGGCGCCAGCCAGCGACGCGCTACCCGCCTGAGTCGCGGCGCCGCTCGACGATGCGCCCGCAGAAGTTGCACCAGCGCCGGCGGCGACCGCTGCTTCGTCGTCTGCCAGACTGCACGATAGCGCGAGCCAGCCGCAGACCAGGGTCGCTAGGCAAGTGCGCGCTAGCCGGCTTTGCCGCTTCAGAACTGCGTGAAGAACTTCCATGACTCCTGTGGGATCCAGTTGGTGCCGCCTTCGTTGGCGATGTTGGTGTGGCCGCCGTTGAAGGTGCACACCTTGGTCGGATAACCCGCCTTGCAGCCGGCAAAATCGTAGCAAACGTGGTTGCCTTGCTGCCAAATCGGGATGTCCGCCGGGACCGTGCAGCCGTTGTCGGTCGCGTGCTCGATGCCGATGAACTTGGCGCCGTTGGTCTTGCTGCTGCCCTGGATCCACGGGCATGTTCCGTCACCCATGCCGGTGGTTTGCATCCACGCAATTGGCTGGTGAGTCTTGGTGGGGACGTAGATGTTGTAGTTGGCCGGAGCGATGCCGACAGCAGCGCGGATGTCTTTCTGATGATTCACCGAGAGTGAGTAGGTGATCATGCCGCCGAAGCTGAAGCCAGTAGCGAAGACGCGCGTCTCGTCGATGCACAAGTTGGCCTTGACGTAGGCCAAGATGTCGTCGAACAAGGCGTGGTCCTTTTGTTGCCAGGTGTCACCGTCGGACTGCGGTGCGACGAAGATGGCGGGCTCGTTGGCGGCTGTGGCGAGCGGCTTGAGGAAATAGTAGTTCTGGTCGCGCACGGCCTCGGAAGTGCTGCCGATCCAGTGCGACGTGTAGAACAGCCGGTAGGGCTTGTTCATGTCGTATCCGGCCGGAATGTCGATGATGTACGTGCGATCTTGATTGGTGCTCTTGATCGTCTTCTTGCCGGTCGTGACCGTCGTGGCTTTGCCGCAGCCGGCGCTCTTCACTGCGGGATTGCCAGGAGCGAGCGGCCCGCCGCCGCCACCACCCGCACCCGCTTGGCCGGCGGCGCCAGCTTGGTTGCCTGCACCGGCTTGGCTGCCGCCGGCTCCAGTCGGGCCGCCGCCCGTGCCGGCATTGGCGGAGCCGCCAGAAGCTTGCCCGCCGACGCTCGTGACGCCGCCGCTCGTCATGGCTGCGCCGCCGTTCCCAGTGCCGGCTTGGTTGAGCGAGCCGCTGCTTGCCGGTTGCGTACCGCCCGCACCACTCGTCGTGCCCCCGGCGCCCTGGTCCGGCGGGAGGGGATCTGCATCGATCGAGCATGCGGCGCCCGCGATGGCGATTGCCAGGGAGGCGCAGTACGCGCCGAATTTTCCCAAGAATCCGGGCTGGGAGCGGTGCCACATGATCATGTCAGTTCTTCTTTCGAGCTCGACGCTGCGAGGTGCGAGTGAGCGCTGTCGAGAGCCAAACAGTTATTGCTTGCTCGCTGTGATTCTTGGCAATCGCACGCCGATTTACGAAGTTTCAGGGCGACTCGTAAGGCGCAATGGCACGTCATGGACGTTCCCGTCATCAAATCGACGACGCGCGCGGACGTGCCCACGGCGGGGATTTGTTCAGCAGCCGCGGTGGAGATTTACCAAGATCAACGTGGCGTGGCTCCCTCGCATAGGGGGACAACATCGCCACAGCCAAGGCCGGTTGGTCGGAGCGGGTGCAGCGACTGCCGCGACGCCGCTTGGGAAGCGACGTTGGCCAACCTTCTGTACGGCTCGGGAGGACGATATTGTCCTCTCTGTTCTTGTTGCTGCCTGAGCGAGGCTGCGAGCTCTCAAGATGGAACCTCTCGCCCGCACACCGCGCTTCTGGCTCGTACCTCACGCAGTCGTCGTCGCTTCGCTTTGCCTGAGCGCGAGCTGCGGTGATTCCGCGAGCACCACCGCGGCCACTGGGGGCGCCGCAAGTGGGGTGGCGGGTGGCACCACGGCCATGGCGGGCACGGCTAGCGCTGCTGCAGGTTCACCAGCAACGGCGGGTGCCTCGACCGCGGTCGCCGGGACTAGCGCTGCAGGCGGCGGGGCCGGTGGTCAAGGCACGACGCCACCAGCCGGTGGCTCGCTCACCGGGGGAGCAGGTGGCGCCAGCGCCGCCGGCGGCAATGCCGCCGGCTCCTCGAGCGCGGGCGCGAATACGGCCGGCGCCAGCAGCGGCAGCACGATCGTGCCCGATGCTTCGTGGACTTGCGGCAAAGCAGAGGGCATCGTCGACCCCAAGCTGGGTGAGCTGGTCTTCAGCGTGTCAGTTGGAGTGGGGCAGGTCCGGGACGTTGGCGCAACGCAATTTGGTGACCGCCGCGTCTCCGATCTCGCGTCTGCGACCATCTCGGGCAACAAGCTCGATGCGACCTGGCTAGCAGGCGGGCTCGACTTCGAGCTCGAGCTGAGCAATGGCGCGATCGAGCTGGAGCAGGTAGCCATGCTACGCGGCAAAGACGGAGCGCTCGTGTACCTGCGCACGTGCGGCGTCGCTCCGGCGGGCGAGTCGGTCGTGCGCTTCGTGCCCGATTTCGAGGCGGCCACCGCAAGCTCCCTGGCTTGGCTCAACACCGGCAACTTCGTCGGTACTCGCAAGCTCGACGTCGCGGCGAAGAAGCTGGAGCTGGCCGTCTACGACGTTTCGAACGTCAAGACCGACGGCCCCAAGGTCCAGTTGAAAGATCCCGCGGGCGTCGCCAATCAGCCGTGGGATTGCGTGAAGGCGAACGGTACCAAGAGCACCGAGGTGTTCACCGAAACGGTGACCCTCGGCGGCTCGCTGTCGGTGGGAGCCAGCAAGCGCGGCACCCGCAACGTAATTCCCATCACTGGCGGAACCGTGACGGGCAAGCTCACCGGCACCGTCGTCAACGCTGGTGCCGACTACCAGCTCGTGGGCGGCTCCACGACGCTCGATGCACGCTACGTGCTGGCCAGTAGCGATGGCGAGACCGTGGTGGTGAGAAACTGCGGCCCCTTCGGCGCCCTGATTCCGCTCTTCGAAACCCGCTCCGCGGGCCCGTATGCGTTCCTCAACACCGGCAAATTCATCAGCTCGGACCCCGGCTCTGCTGCTGGCGGCGTGAAAATCACCTTTTACGAGCTCAAGTAGGCTCCGCCCGTTCGGGGGCGCGCTCTGCGCCGCCCTTCGCTCGAAGCTTGGACTGCGCGGGTTTTCATGATTCGCTTGACGGTCACGCTGAGAGAGGAGCGCGGGCTTGTCGAGAATCTGGACGAACGAGGTCTTGGATGAGGCGCGAGGCCAAGGTGATCCGATCGCGGATCCGGTGGTGGCCGAGCTGTTCCGCGACGGGGACATCGCAGCCGTCAACCAGCTGATGCGCACGCTGGTGGTGGACGACGGCTTGCCCTCCGAGCGCTTGCCGGCCGTCGTGCGCGACTACCTGGCCCGTACCGCTCTGCCCCCGGACATCGAGTCGGCGCAAATGGAGCTGGCTCAAGAGGTCTTCGGCGTGGTCGGCCCGGAGATCTTGGCTGTGCTCGGCTTCTACTCGCTGCCTGCGGACTACGCGGCCAAGAAGGGGGTGCAGGTGCTGTATCGAACCGGGCGCTTGATCACCAATCCGACGCGTCGCGTGTTCGAGACCACGCAAATGGTGGTCGACGTGATGGCGCCCGGCGGGCTCGGCCCCGAGGGCAGGGGGCTGCGTTCGGCGCAAAAGGTGCGCCTGATGCACGCCGCGGTCCGGCACTTGATGACGCACGATCCCAAACATCCTTGGGATCCGGCGTTGGGGACGCCGGTCAATCAAGAGGATCTGGCGGGTACTCTGATGTCCTTCAGCTTCTTGGTGCTCGATGGTCTGCAGCGCTTGGGCGCAGAGCTCAGCCAGGCTGATCGCGACGCCTACTTTGCGGCCTGGATGTCGGTCGGCCGCATCATGGGCATCAAAGACGAGTTGATTCCGAACAACTTCGAGGAAGGTCGCGCGCTGACGCAGCTCATCCACGAGCGGCAAGTCGCCGGGTCGCCGGAAGGCGTCGCGCTGGCACACGCGCTGGTCGAAGGGTATCAGGGCCTGTTGCCGCTGCTGCTCAAGGGAGCGCCGGTGAGCTTGATCCATTTCTTTCTCGATAAGGACCCGTTCACGGGGCAAAACGTCGCCGAGCTGCTCGGCTTGCCGCCGGCCGACTGGACCCACTACGTGGTGGATCTGGTGGTGCACGTCGAGCGCTTCTTCGGCGAGCGTAACATCCAGCCATCGCTGGAAGATCGGGCTATCAGCTACGTCAGCCGGCACCTCATCGAGGGGCTGCTCTTGCTCGAGCGCGGTGGCCAGCGCGCGCCGTTCTTCATTCCGCATGACCTGCGCAAGCGCTGGGGTGTGCGCGGACCAGTTGAGTAGGGCCAAGCATGCCGAGCCACCTGCTCAAACACGCTCACGGTCTGCCACTCAGCGATCACCCTTGGCTGCTCGGGTTGGTCGACGTCGGTACGGCCTTTTGGCTGATTTTGTACGTCTTGGCGATCATCGGCGGCTTTCGGGCGAAGAGCTACGAGATCCCGCTGGTGGCCATCTCCGCCAATTTCAGCTGGGAGCTGATCGCGGCCGTGTTTCGGATCGCTCCCGTACGCCTGTGGCACATCGGAGACATCGGCTGGCTCGGGCTCGACGCGGGCATCGTGTGGACGGTGCTGCGCTACGGACGGCAGCAGCAACAGATCCCGGAGATTCGGCGGAACTTTTACGCCGTGGTCGCGGGCACGTTCGTGTTCGCGCTCGTCGCGCAGCTGGCGCTCGAGCAGGCTTTGGACGACGCCTACGGCTTCTTGGACGCTTACATCATCTCCGTCATGATGTCGGTGCTGTTCTACTTCTTGTACTTTGCGCGGCGTGTAGCCAACGACATCAACTACGCCATCGCTTGGTGCAAGCTGCTAGGCAACGGGCTCACGTCGGCGGGCTTCATCTTCTTGTATCCGCTGCTCAAAGGGCCGCCTATGAGCACGTTCTTGCTGTACGCGCTGTGCGCGGCCAACGTGCTGCTCGACGCCGGCTACGTAGCGCTGCTTGCGTCGGCGCGGCGCGGCTCGCCTTCGGCCGACCCGGCTTCCAACGCGCGCGCGGCCAGCGTCGCGTAGAGGCCGGAATTCATGTTGTTTGCGTGCTGCTGGCTCTCGCGCCACAGCTGCTGGGCTCGGCTCGCGTCACCTTGCCATTGGGCGTGCTTGGCGGTGTAGTAGAGTAAGAGCGGGCGGCCGATCGGGAAGGCCTTGGCCCACGCCTCACAATGGCGCATGGCGCGCTTCCAGCTGTGCAGCACGGCTCCGGTGGCGCGCCCCGCGCGCTTGGCCTGCGTCAGCTCGGCTAAGTACGCCTCGAAGACGCCGGCAAAGTACGCGGCGCCGGCGTAGCCGAACGTGTTGCCCCCGCCCGCCAGGGCGACGGCGCTGTCGGCCGTGCGCAGGGCAGCGGGCAGCTCGTCGCGACGCGCCTGAATCATCGCCAGTACACCGAGCGCGATCGCGCGGGGCGCTGCGGGGTTGTCCTCGTGCAACGCCTCGCGGAGGTGAGACTCGGCGTCGGCGAGCTTGCCGTCCAGGCAACGCACCAAGGCCAAGCCGGGAGCAAAGTTGGCGCGAGTGCCGTCGTGCGCCGCCGCCAGCACGAAGCGTTTGTCGGCTTCTTCCAGGTCGCCGCGGAAGTAGGCGCAGTAGCCGAGGTAAAACCAGCGGAATGCCTCGGCGCGATAGAACCCGGTGCGGGGGGCCAGCTCCAGGCCCTCCCGCATCAGCGCTTCTGCGGCATCCAGGTCCCCGGTGCCAATCAGGTAGCCCGTCCTGATGACCGCGTACGAGCCGTCCAACACGCGCGCGCCGCGCTCGGTCGAGACGAAGTAGCTCTTGGCCAGGCCCGTGAGCCCGAGCGTGGCCAAGCCGTAGCCCAGCACGCCGGAAGCCCACAGATTGGGCGCGCTGGCGCGCTCACCCAGGTTCCAAGCCATCAAGCTGAACAGCAGCACCCCGAGCGCATCCGATTGGCTGATGGCGGCGGTCGCCACGCAGCCGGCGGCGACGGAGGCGACCTGATACCTCGCACGCTCGTGCGCTTGCGTCCGAGCGGCCAGCGTAGGCCAAACGCGGTAGGCCACGTGCAGCACGAGGTGCCAGAACAGAGTCACGCCGCGGCCCGCGGCGCTCGACGGAAAGCGCACGCCCAGCGCGGCGCCGGCCTGGCTGGCGCAAGCCATGGACTTTCGCATGTCCGTCATCAGGTAATAGGCGTCGCCCAGCGTGACGCAGACGCGCGCGAGGGCGAGCGGATCCTGCCCCTTGGCGAGCCAGGCGCGCGAGCGTTCGAGCAGCTCGAGCGCCTCGCGGATCGCGCCGTGGAGCAGCGCGTAGTCACCGGCCAGCCCGGCGTAGTGAGCTTCTTTGGCCGGGTTCGACGCCTGGCCAAAGTGAAGCGCCATGGCCGCGTAGAACTCGGGCTCACCCTGGTGCTCCGCCTCCAGGGCTTCGGCGACGCGAGCGTGCAGCTCGACGCGCTCGTCTTCCGCCAGCGTAGCGAGCACGCCTTCGCGCAGCTTGTCGTGGCGAAAGCGCAGCTCGTCGTCGCTTTGCTCCAGGATCGCCGCGTCTATGCAGGTGGCGATGCACGCGTTCAAATCTGCTTGGGGCATCAGCCGAGCCAGAAGTCGGGGCTCGAGGCGCCTGCCCGACACCGCCGCCACGCTCAAGAGCGCGCGCGCTTGCCCCGACACGGCTCGCAGGCGCTGCTTGACCACGCTTTGAACGCCGCCCGCAAACACCTTGTCGGGCAGCGCGCCGGAGCCGATCCGTTCGAGGCCGCCCGCTTCTTCGGCGAGCGCGCGCACCACCTCGACCAAGAAGAACGCGTTGCCTTCGGTCTCGCGCTCCAGCAGGTCGAGCAAGGTCGTGCGTTGGGCGTTCTTGCCGATCATGGCTTCGGCCAGCTGCGCCAGCGCCGACCGGGGCAGGCGGCCGAGCTGCATTGGGCTCAAGCCGCTGACCTGCTCACGGAAGCTCGGCGGGGCGTCGTCGCGCGCGGTGGCGACGATCAGCACGCTCGAGTCCAGGGCGGTTTTTGCGAGGTGCTGCAGCAGATCGAGGCTGTCGCTGCGCGCCCACTGCACGTCCTCGAGCAGCATCACGATCGGCTGGGGTTGCCGGAGCAGCACCTTCTTCACGATCTCGACCAAGCGGCCGTGGGTCGACAGCGCGTCGAGCTCGGGGGCGCTGGCGATGGGGCGGCCCAGCAGCTTTTCGAGGCTGGGCACTACCGGCGCGAGCACGCTGGCCTCGGCTTCGTCGAGCTCGCTCAACAGCGCCAAGCTGCGCAGCACGTCGCGGAACAGCTGATAGGGGCTGCCGCCTTCGCGTTCATCGTGGCCGCGCAGCACCAGGGCGCCCTCCACCACGCTGAGCGACGCGATTTCGTCGAGGAGCCGCGACTTGCCGACGCCGCTGTCGCCGCTGACGAGCCAAGCGGCGCCTTCACCGTCGCAAGCCGCGCGCACGGCCTCGCCGAACATCGAAAGCTCTTCGTCGCGGCCCAAGAACGGCGCGGCCCGCAGCAGGCTCTCGTGAGAATCCAGCGCCTTGCCGCGCGGCTGCCCGGTGGCAGCTTCGAGGGCCTGCGCGAGTTCTTCGGCGGTTTGGAAGCGTTCCCCAGCCTCGGTCGCTAGCAGGCGCTCCAGCACCTTGGCGGTTTGGGGCTCCAGATCGAGCGACGCGACACCTTGTTGCGGCTCCCGCGCTTGCCGGCTCCGCGCCGCTTGAGCCGAAGGCGGCAGCCGGATGGGCGCAATCTTCACTTGGTCGCCCACGACCACGATCATGGCTGGATCCAGGTCGCGCAGCAGCACGCCGTGCTTGTGCAAGTAGCCGAGCACTTGCAGCAGCTCGCCCAAGTACTCCAGCGCCGGGCGCGCACCGGAGCGGCGCATCGCTGCCAGCAAGCTCTGCCCCTCGTCCTTCAGATCCAGCACCCAATACGCCTGGCCCCCGCTATCGAGGCCGAAATCGAGCACGCCGATCAGGCCCGGGTGGCGCAGGGACGCGCATTGCCTGAAGGCATCGCCGTGTTGATCGATGGTGGCTGACGCGGTGCCGCTGGGCGCGGACACCAAGCGCTTGATGGTGACGAGCCGCCCGGTGAAGCGATCGAGCGCGCGCTCGGCACCCGGAAGGTTGGTGCCTGAAGCGGCCGACAAGATCTCGTAGCGGCGACCGAGGAAGCGGCGCTCTTCCGCGGCGCGAGCCAGCCCGCTCTCGAGCGCGTCGAGCAGCGTGACCATCGACGCGTGGCGCTCCGCAGGCTCGATGGCCAGGCCCTTTTCGACTACGCGGCGCAGCCAATTGGGGACCCAACCGGTCTCGACCGGCACGTCCGGCACCACGGCGTTGCGTCCGAGCCCCATGCCCAGAGCCAGCAGCTTTTCGGGCGCGAACGGGCGCTGGCCGTAGAGCAGCTCCCACAGCGAAACGCAGAAGCTGAACTGATCGGTGGCGGGCGTCATCAGCTCCCCGGACAGCTGCTCGGGCGCCATGTACGCGGGCGTTCCGGCCAGCGTGTCGATGCCGCTGTTTCCTCGGTCGACGGCGGCTGCCAGCGTCGAGGGAGTCGCTGCCTGTTCCGGTGCGAGCTTCACGACCGACGACGTCGTCGGCTGTTTGAACGCCTTGACGATGCCGAAGTCCAGCACGCGAACGCGGCCGTCTCGACCCACCATGACGTTGTCGGGCTTGAAGTCGCGGTGCAAGAGGCCGGCGTCGTGCGCCGCCGCCAAGCCGCGCCCCGCCTGGATGGCGATGGCCAGCAGCTCTTCGAGCTTGCGCGGCTGCTCGGCGACCCATTGCCGCAGCGTGGTCCCGTCGACCAGCTCCATCGCGACGAAGACGCGCGCGCGGAACGTGCCGACGTCGTAGACCGCCACCACGTTGGGATGGGAAAGCTTGGCCAGCGCGCGCGCTTCACGCGACAGCCACTCGGCGTCGAAGCTCGAGTGCAGCAGCTTGACCGCGACCGGGCGCTGCAGCTCAGGGTCGTAACCCTCGTAGACCCGACCCATGCCGCCCACGCCCAGCTCGCTGCGCAGCCAGTAGCGACCTGCACGGTCGCCAGTCCAAGCGCCCGGCGGTGCGGTCTCCTCCTGCGAGGACAAAGTCGCGTCGTCCGCCGAAGGTTCGACGACGGTCTCGAGCGCGAGCGCTGCGCTCCGCTCTGTGCGTCCTTCGTCGGATTTCAAGATCTCTCGTTATATCTTAACTCTGCACCGCCTTCCTGGCTAAGTGGGGGCACTTCTGTAAGCCGTCGGAATCTTCGCCGAAACACCGACCGTCGAGCGCCTGCCCCAGGGTCGTGGCGAGATGTCCATGATGATTCGCAGAGCGGAGCGGTGCGCGGAAAGCGTCAATCTAGCGGCCAGATCTTCAACCTGCGCCACGCCAGCTGCACGTTGCGAGTTCACCACCATTGCAATCGCAGCCACGTTTGACCTCGCAGCCAAAACCTGGCTGTTGGGGCGCCCAAGGGACGAGGACGCAGGGTGCGGAGCCGGTCCCCGGAGGTGTAGGAACCATGCTCAAACGACTGATTTGTCTGAGTGCGCCGCTCGCGGCGCTCATGTCTTGTTCCAGCGACGAGAGCTCTCCCGAAATGCTGGGTGAAGCGCGCATCGCGATCGTACAAGTGCCGACGGACGTGCGCTGTGCCGAGCTGGTGGTGCAAGGCAATCGCACCGTGCAAAAGCGCTTCGACCTCACGCCGGGGCAGCCGTCCACGCTGAGCATGAATCAGCTGCCGGTCGGCCAGGTTGCGTTCAGCGCCAGCACCTACGACTCGGCTTGCGCGGCCGTGACGGCTGCGAGCGTGCCCACCTGGTTGAGCGAGCCGGCGACAGCGTCTCTGAGCTCCGCCGCCGTGACCGACGTTACGCTGGTGCTCAAGCGCAACGGGCGCGCCAACGTCAACCTCGACTTCAATGACGGCCCCAGCTGCGGCGCCGTCGGCGTCTCGTGCGCGGCCAACACCGACTGCTGCTCGGCCAAGTGCACGGCGGGCGCTTGCGTGGCTTCGGGCTCGACGGCAAACTGCACGGCAGCCAGCGGCGCGCTCGCGGCGCGCACCACGGCGATCTTCACGGTCACGCAACCCGTGGCGCTGAAGAGCGCGCCGGGCGACACCACCAACGTTTACGTGCTGGAGCGCACGGGCCGCATTCGCGTGGGTACGCCGACGACGACGGCGCCGACCACGTTCTTGGATCTCACCTCGCTGGTGGCCTCGGGCGGCACCGAGCAGGGCCTTTTGGGCTTGGCCTTCCACCCCAGCTACGCCACGAACGGCCGCTTCTTCGTGCTGTACACCGGCCTGGCGAACCAGGTTGTCGTCGCCGAGTATCGCCGCTCGGCTGGAAGCCCGCTGATCGCCGATCCAGCGGCTACGGCCGTGGTACTCAACATCGCCAAGGCGCAAAGCAACCACAACGGTGGCGGGCTCGAGTTCGGCCCCGACGGCTACCTGTACATCGGCGTCGGTGATGGCGGCGGCGCGGGTGATCCGATGGGCAACTCGCAGAACCTAACCACGCTGCTGGGCAAGGTCTTGCGCATCAACGTTGCCACCACGCCGTACACCAGCCCGGCAGGCAACCTCACCGGTGGACGTCCGGAGCTGTGGGACTCGGGTCTGCGTAACCCCTACCGCTTTACGTTCGACGCTTGCACCGGCGACCTGTACCTGGCCGACCCCGGTCAAGCTGCGATGGAAGAAATCAACGTCGAGCCAGCGGCGACCGGCCGACGCAATTACGGTTGGGCCATCATGGAAGGCAACCAGTGCTTCCAGGGCACGGCGTGCAACCAAGCGGGCCTCACGCTGCCGACCTACACGTACCCGGCAGGTGTGGCCGGCAACTGCGCGGTCATTGGCGGCTACGTGTATCGCGGCACGGCCATTCCAGGCCTCCGTGGGCGCTACGTGTACGGTGACTACTGCACCGGCCGCATTTGGAGCGTGGCGCCGGGCGGCACGCCAGCGGAGCTGCTGGTCGCGGGTCAGCAGCTCACCTCTTTCGGTCAAGACTCGAACTACGAGCTCTACATTACGACTCAGGCCGGCGGCGTGTTCCGCTTGGCCCCCTGAGGCAGGACCGAACGCCGGTGGGACGCCTGACACGCCGCGAGCGCCGTCGGGCGTCCTGCTGAACCATCCCTCGACCGGCCAAAGCGAGTTGCCGCTCGAGCTCTGCTTGGACGCCTGGCTCGAGCTCGGTGTCGGCGCGCGCAGGCTACTACCAGGTTGCGCGGACCTGTAGCATAGTCGCCTGGCATGTCTTTGTCGTCGCTCGAAGCACTGCGCCAGGTGCTGGGCTGGGCCGCGGAGCAGGGCATGGTCGTCCGTGGCCAGCTCACGTTGGAGCAGGTTCACGCGTTGCACCGTGTCTTTGCAGGCAAAGAAGCGTGGAGCTTCGAGCACTACCAGCCGCTGCGCGCGTTCGCGCTGGCGGTGGTGCGCCTGAACCTGCCGGATTTGCCCGCTTTCGTGAACTTGGGCGATACCCTGCAGGCGCTGGACGAGCTGCGTGCGCCCACGGTTTCGGCTTGGTCGACCCACGAGACGGTCTCGGACAGCACCTTCAGCGAGCTCGGCTATGCGTCGACCTCGGCCGCCATCACGCGCCTGCGCGACGCGAACACGGCGGCCTGGCGAGAGCACGGCGTCAACAACAAGCAAGTCTTGCTGCGCGGCGCCGAGCTGGCCGCGGGTGCGCGCGCGGTGGTGGTTGGCGCCGGCAAGCTGTACGACATTCCACTGCGCAAGCTCGCCGAGCGCTTCGAACAACTCGTGCTCGTCGACGTCGACGCTGCGGCGCTGGCCGAGAGCGTCAAGCAGGCCGGACTCGAGCCCAAGCTGCAAGCGCGTCTGTCGCTCGTCCAAACCGACGTGACCGGGGTGAACGACGCCTTTCTGGAGCGCGCGCGCGCTGCCCTGGCGCTGACGGACGAAGCGGCCGTTTACGCGGCTCTGCTTCAGCTGCTCCACGGCTACCGCGTGGACCAGCCCCCCCGTCTCTTTCCCGAGAGCGCGGCGCAGGGCCAGCTCGACTTTGCCTGCTCGTCGATGGTGCTATCGCAGTTGGCCACGCCGCTCACGCTTTACGTGCAGCGGCAGTTTGCTCAGCGCTTTCCTGCAAGTCAGCGCGCGCAAGCTTATGAGTTTCAGGTCGCGCTCGGTCAATTCACGCACCGCGTCCAAGCGGCCCACGTGCGCGCACTTCTAGCGGCCGCGCCTTGCATCGCATTGACCAGCGACATTGCCGATCAGAAGACAGCGCTCGACGCGCGCGGCGCCGTCGTCGCCACCTCCGAGTGGCTGTCGCTGATCGGCGCGCCAAACCTGGAGGCGCTGGTACCGCTCCAGCAAGCGCGTACGGTCTTGCGTGGCGATTGGCACTGGCGAGACGTCGAGCCGACGCGCAGCAAGCCTTGGGGGCATAGCCTGCTGGTGGCGGGCGTGGTGGCACAGCGTAGTTAGCCGGGGCTTGGGTGAAGCCCCGGCGTCGGC
>DATAKF010000024.1:0-3304 GCA_036261775.1 Polyangiaceae bacterium
AGCAAAACCGAGCCGGACGGCCATCGCGGCAAGGCGTCGCGAGAAATGACTACCGAAGCGAATTGGTAGCGGTCACACAAATCCGTCGGGTGAACGTCCCACAGCGCATCCTGGCCATACTGCTCGGGGCCACCACGACGAGCTGCATCGCCACGATGTCCCAGCTCACATGCGCCCGTCAACGGAGCCTTTGGAGTGAACTCCGCGACGCCTTGAGCGCGACCCCGTAGTTGACGTGGCCTGCGCGCGAGGCCAAACGCCTGGGATGGGCGCGGAACCACCGAAAGACCAGATCATTGCGCCGGTTGGCGTGACCAGCGCAGAGGGCGTGGGGCCGCCTACAATCGGCCACACGGTCCGCGTGCCTACTATCCGCAGCACGGAGCAGGTTTTTGCGCCAACGATCCTCCTCAAGATGCCAGCTGGGCGTCTTTTCTGCATGACGACGCGAGCGCTCCTAGAGCGTGCTCGAACGCTTGCCGGCGAAACGGCACACGGTCTTGTTCTGGAACGGCGGGCTCTTGCTCTCGCATGCGTGGTGCAGTCCTGCGCTTGGGTGGAAGGGTTTGCGAATGACGTGTACGAGAGCTGTTCGGCGCATGTGGACGATCCATCGTGGCTCACGATGGTCACGAAACGAGATCTAGTTCGACGGACGGCCCTGCTCTGGGAGGAGAAGCTCTCTCCGCGAGGCATGAGCGCCGTCGAAAAATGGTCGAGGCTTCTCAAGCATCTTGGTTTGAAGCTGGCCACGAGCCCTGAGCGTGAGGCAATGGTTCTTCTGGTAGAGCTGCGAAACGCCTTCGTACACGCGGAACCGATGGTTCACCCGACAGAGAACGAAGCGCACAGGGAGCTCGAAGCAAAGCTGGGCGGGCGCTTCGGCCTCGACTCGGGCAATGGGTTTCTGTGGCCGAGGGTCTTGAGCGTGGGCTGTGCGGAGTGGGCGTTTGGAACAGCGCGGGAGTTCGGGTTGCACGTTGCGGCGACACTCGGCATGCCTGACCCGTTCGCCCCCGTGCTGTAGGGGGCGTGCGGATCTCCGGATCTTGCGGACGTCTCCCGGCTAGTGCGACACGTTGGCACGGGGGGACACGGCCAAGCGAGGCGTGAGCGCCGTGTTGGACACTACCGAAGCGCGCGGCGCCGCTGTCTCTGCAACGGAAGGGACAGTGACACGCGCCACGTCAGGCGCGTGTCACTGGCGGCGTTGTAACTACCGCAGCTTGCCGAAGAGCCGTTCGGCCATGCTTGGCATGCCGTCGTAGACCTTGGACAAGCGAGCGACGTTGCTCATGGCGCGACTGGTGGCGCCGAACTCCCCGAGCACTTTGCTCAAAGCGTTGCCACCATAGCCGAATGGATCGGATGCCTTTTGCAGCATCGACACCATCCCCGACCCCGGCCCCAGCCGATCCGTTGCATTCGCCACGCTGTCGAAAGCTTTGACCGTGCTGCTCCAGGCTTTGGCGCCCACAGTCACGCGATCGAACATCGTTGCCCGAGTCGCTGTCAGCTCCCACATCGATCGGGCCTGAACCAATCTCGTTCGCGTACCGCTCAATGTTGGACGGTGGGGTGTAGCCCCAGCGGGCGGCGATTCCCCCGTAGCTCTGCGCAACCGTGGCCATCGCGCTACCCACGCTTGCGCGGTCTAGCATCGTCGGTCGCGACATAATCGCGGCCATGGTGGATCCGAGCCCCAACTCGCCCACGTACCGCTCGCGTGTTGACGGCGCGTAGCCCATGCGCAGCGCCATCTCTTCCACCGACACCTCGTCGTCGGCCCACACTCCGTCAGCGTCGTCTGGCACCAGCTCGGCGCGGACGGACAGGTGCGCCTCGCGGTCCGCTTTGAGTTTCGCTCGCACGTTGCGCTTCGCCACGGCACGCGGCTCGCCCGTCTTGGCCTGGCGTTCTTCGATCAGTCTGTTCAGCTTGGTCGGCATCGTTCATCTCCAGATCACATGCATCGCGAGCCGACCCTTCGTGACGCTGTGAGTGGGGAACGAGAAACCTGCTCCTGCGAACATCCCGTTTACGAACGCTACTCTTTAAGGCGCCCGGGTCGGGGAAGCCATTGGTAGCGAGGCGTGGAGCTTAGCCTGTGCCAGCACCATTACCTGGAAACGTGAGCTAGTCAAGCGTTCAGTGCACCGTTGAGCCGAGCTGTTGGACCCTCGCGACGCTCATCGATGTGCGCGGTTGGGCAATCAAGGGCTGCTTGACCCTCGACCTAACGCCGACGCCGACGCCGACGTGCTGGACAGTGTCGGCGAGTCAGCGAGAGCGGATGGGCTCCGCCGCGTGCACCGGCAGCAGTCTGAAATGCCGCCACCAGACACGTCGCACGCGTCGGTTACGCGCGCGGCACCGTCTCGTACGGCGAGCGCTGGCGATGGCTGCTGTTGGCCGGCAGGGGGTGCAATTGGCCTGGCGCGACGTCACCCGAACCGCGAGGAGCTGGGTTGACGCGCCAGTCCGGCCTGAGATACGCTGTATCTCGAAGTATCTCGGTACCGAAAATGTCAGGCATCCTTAAGAAAGGCTCGAGCGGGGAGCTAACGGACATGATCTCCATGCGGCTGTCCCCCGAGGATCGGCAGCTGTTGGAGACCGTAGGGGGCCTCGTGCCAGTCGTGCCCAAGTTGACCCTGGCGCGCATCGCCCTACGCATTGGCTTGGAGGTCATCCGCAAGAACCCCGCGCAAGCTCTCGCTACACCGTCGCGTCGGCAGGCTCGTTGAATTCAGAAAGGTAGACCCAGCATGCTCACTGACCGATACGAACTCGTCGAACAGCTTGGAGAGGGCAGCTTCGGGCAGGTCTTCCGTGCCTTCGACCGAGTGGGTCAACGTTTCGTGGCCGTTAAGGTCCTCCATCGACAGGACGACGACGCCCGGCGGCGCTTTCACCGGGAGGCCGTCGTCCTACATAGCCAGCTGGCCAATGAGTTCGTCGTTGGTCTGCTCGACCACAGCGGCATCAACGACGAAGTGCCCTACCTGGTTCTGGAATTCTGTGAATTGAGGTCACTGCGTTCGTGGGTCGGCAGGTCTAAGAGCTGGAAGCAGGTGGCAATCTCACTGCTTCATGCGGCGCGTGGTCTTGCTGGGCTACACGATGCGGGGGCGTTTCACCGCGATATCAAGCCCGAAAACATGCTTGTGGCGCGAGTGTTGGGCAAGCTTGGGTGGCGCGTGAAGCTAGCGGACTTTGGTCTCGCCGGATGTCCGCACCCCGTCACCGGAAAGATGACTCGTTCGCCGGCCGGGACTGACGGATACATCGCGCCGGAGATAGT
>DATAKF010000030.1:0-2732 GCA_036261775.1 Polyangiaceae bacterium
ACTGATTGGTGAAGTGGCTCTGGTCGTAAAAGCCGGTCCGATTGGCGATCTCGGACATGCTCAGCTCGGTGGTCACCAAGAAATGGCACGCGGCGTTCAAGCGCACGTTGGCCAAGTAGGCGCGGGGCGTGGAATGGAACCGCTTGCGAAACTGGCGATTGAATTGGCTGACCGACAGCGCAGCTTTTTGCGCCAGCAGGGTAGTTCCGAGCGGGCTCGCGTAGTCGTTGAGCATGATCTCGAGCACGGCTGACCACGACAGCAACCGCTCGTTGTTGCTGGTCATCTTCTTGACGTCGCGCATGATGCCGCAGACGCCCACCGCGCGGCCGCTCTCGTCGAGCAGCGGCAGCTTGGTCGTGCAAAACCAATCGACGCTGCCGTCCGCGTTCCGCACCAGCTCGGCCTTGTCGACGATGCCCTGGCCGAGCCGCAACACCTCGCGGTCGTCGCGCGTGTAGTTCTCTGCCCAGTTGGCCGGAAAGAAGTCGGCGTCGCGCGCGCCGATCACGTCGGCCTCGCTGCTGGCCCGCACCAGGTTCACGAAGGCGCGATTGACCCGCGCAAAGCGCCCGTCAGCGTCTTTGACGAAAAAGTAGATGTCCGGCAGGTAGTCGAACAGCACGTCGAAGCCGGCCGGGCTCACGATGCTGGCCAAGAAGCCTCGGGCCACGACTTCCTGGTCGCTGAGCGCTGCGTCGACCATCACGGAACCTTCACGTCCATCCAGCTGAGGCCGGTGCCTCCCTGAGGTAGTGGGGCAGCTACCGCCAGACCGTCACGAAATCGAACGAAGACGCTCGGGTCAGCCGGGACCTTGCAGCAACTGGCGCAAGCGGGCCGCCAATTGTTCAGCCGAATAGGGCTTGGCCAGCAGCTCCACCCCCTCGGCCAAGATGCCCCGGGCGGCCATGACGTCATGCGCGTAGCCGGAGACGAACAGCACCTGCAACCCCGGCAGCTTCGCCACGGCGTGGGCAGCCAGCGTCCGTCCGTCCAGGCCGGGCATGACCAAATCGGTGATCAGTACGTCGGGCTTGGGAGACAGCGTGGGGAGAGCGCGCAGGGCGCTTTCGGCATCCGGAAAGGCGTGCACCACGTGGCCCAGGCCTACCAGCACGGTCCTGGCGAACGCCGCCACCTTGGAGTGGTCCTCCACCAGCAAGATCGAGGCGCGCCTGGTGGGTGCTGGCACTGACTGCGCCCTCACCACTGGGGCTGGGACGCTCGGCGAGGTCGCGGCGGGCAGCAAGATCTTGAACCTCGACCCGTGCCCCAGCGTCGAGTCGACCTCGATGTAACCGCCGTTTTGCTGCACCGCGCCGTACACCATCGCAAGCCCCAACCCCGTGCCTTTGCCTGGCTCTTTCGTCGTGAAAAATGGCTCGAACAAGTGGGCCCGCACCTCGTCGGTGATGCCCGCCCCGTTGTCCGAGACCGTGAGCAGCACGCCCCCGTCGCTCAGACCGGGTAGCTCGCTCGCGCTCGGTCGGATGGCAGACGTCTCGATCGTGAGCTTGCCGCCGGTCGTCATGGCGTCGCGAGCGTTGACGGCCAGGTTGAGAATGACTTGCTCGATCTGCACCGGATCGAAGGAAATGGGAGGTAGATCGTGACCACAGACGGTCTCGAGCCGGACGTCCTCACCCAACAGGCGCAGGATCATCTTCTGCATGCGACCGATGACCTCGTTGACGTCCAGCGCGCGAGGAGCGATCACTTCCTTGCGTGAGAACGCCAAGAGCTGGCGGGTCAAGGCGGCTGCCGACTGCGCGGCTTCGGCCGCGTCGCGCAGGTAGACACGGCTCGGGTGCGCCGAGTCGAGCCGCGGCAAGCTGAGCTCGATACCTCCCAAGATCACCGTGAGCATGTTGTTGAAGTCATGCGCGATGCCGCCCGCCAGCCGCCCAATCGACTCCATTTTTTGAGCGTGGCTCAGCTGGCTTTCCAGGCGCTTTCTGAGCGTAATATCGGTAAAAGTAACGAGTACTTGGGCGAGCGCACCGTCCGGGTCGCACACCGCCTCCGCCGTGACCTCGAGGTAGAAAGGCGCTCCGTCGACGCGAGCCGCCGGCAGCTCCACGGTGCGGGCGCGCTCCACGCGGATCTGCTCCAGTGCGGCGGCGGGCTCCTGCTCGGTGCGCCAAAACTCGAACAGCGAGCGCCCGAGCAGCGCGGCTTCATCATCGTGACCCCACAGCCGACGCAGGGCGGCGTTGGCGAACGTCAGAGCGCCGTGGGCGTCGGCGATGGCAATGGCTTGTGCGCTCGAGCTGAGCACCGCGTCCAGCACGCGCAGGCGCTCGTCCGCAATACGGCGCTTGGTCACGTCTTGCACGGCGCCTATCGTGCGAATGGGGCATATTTTCCCAGCTATCTCGCCAAAATGAGTCTGTGAGCGCGTCTGCACCCAACGCACCGTGCCCCGCCGATCGACGATGCGATGCTCGATGTCGAACTTACCGTCACCAGCGGGGTCGTGCGCCCTCTGCACCAACGCGAGGACGCCTCCGACGTCTTCGGGGTAAACGTGCGCGACGATCTTGGACAACGTCACCGGCTCTTCGGCGTCCCAGCCGTACATTTGGCGCAGCTCGGGCGACCAGAAGATGCTGTCGGCTTGGTGATCGTGCTCGAAGATCCCAATGTTTCCGACGCGGATGGCCTGGAGTAGGCGCTGGTTATCTTCCGGCATCGTGCACTATTCCGACCCTATCGCATACCGCAGACCG
>DATAKF010000041.1:0-35091 GCA_036261775.1 Polyangiaceae bacterium
CATGCTGCTCCAGGCGATGGCCGATCAGTTCGGCATCCCGGTCACCGAGTACGCCGAGAACGCGTTCAAAGCGGAGCTTGCGCCCAAGTTCTCGTACGGCTGCGCCGTGTTCCTCGACTCCGATCGCGTGAACTTCCAGAAGGAGGGCTATCAGAAGGAAGAGCTGCTCGCTGGTTTGGCGCAGGTGCTGCCCAAGAACGTCTGGCAGTACGTGGTGCAAATTCCGCGTCTGGCCTCGCTGGGCACCAAGCTCGTGCTGCAAGGCGGCACGCAGTACAACCTGGCGGCCGTCAAAGCCCAGGTCGACTACATCAAGCAGCGCGTGCCGGGCGCGCAGGTGTTCGTGCACCCGCACACGGGTGAGGCCGGCGCCATCGGCGCGGCCATCGAGACGCTGCGTCGTTACAAGCGGACGGGCAAGACGCGCTTCATCGGCATCAAGGCCACGCTCGATCTCGAGTACATGACCAAGAACGACGAAGAGACCGTGTGTCACTTCTGTCCGAACGAGTGCAAGCGCACGTTCATCGACACCAAGCGCCAAGACGGCAGCACGGCGCGCTACATCTCGGGCTTCTCTTGCGAGAAGGGCACCGTCGAGAGCAAGGAAGCCATGCTCTCCTTGATGGCCGAGCGCAAGAAGACGGCCGCCGCCTTCCCCAACCTAGTGACGTACGAGGCAGAGCGCGCGTTCGTGCACCAGTACGACCAAGCCCCCCTGCCCGAAGCCGGCACGCCGATCGACGACGTGCTGGTGACCAAGGGACTGTTTCGCATCAAGCACGAGAAGATCACGCGCCCGTTCAAGCGCTCCAGCGAAGAGGCCGCCAAGCGCCGCAAATCGCTGCGCGTCGGCATTCCGCGCGTCTTGAACATCTACTCGACGGCGCCGTTCATCCGCACCTACTTCGAGGCGCTGGGCTTCGGCCGCTCCAACGTCGTGTTCAGCGACGCCATGACCGAGGAAATGTGGGTCGAGGGAGGCAAGTACGGCTCCATCGATCCGTGCTTCCCCAGCAAGGGCGCGCAGGCTCACATCCACAACCTGCTGTTCCACAAGCACGAGCCCGAGCGGAAGCGTCCGCTCAACTACATTTTCTTCCCCATCCTCACGCACGTGAACAACTTCGTGGCCGACACGCAGGACAACACGTCGTGTCCGATCGTGGCTGGCACGCCGGACGTGATGAAGGCAGCCTTCACCAAAGAGGTCGACTTCTTCAAGGAGCGCGGCATCGACTACCTGGCCCCCGCCCTGTCGTTCGCCGAGCCGCTGCTCTTGGCCAAGCGCATGTTCGAGACCTTCGGTGAGCGCCTCGAGATCACCGAGGACGAGAACGATCACGCTTGCCGCGAAGGTTTGAAGGCGCTCAAGGCCTTCGAGCTCGATCTGCAAGACAAGGGTCGCGCCATCTTGGAGACGGTAGAGGCCGAAGATCGCATCGCGATTTTGGTGCTCAATCGGCCGTACCACGCCGATCCGGGCCTGAATCACGGTATTCCGGACGAGTTCCAGGTGCTGGGCTACCCGATCCTCAGCATCCGCTCCATCCCGAAGGATCGCGAGTACCTCGACCGCTACTACAAGGAAGAGCTGCAGAACGGCACCATCACGACGCCGCTGTCCATCAACCACGTGTGGCCCGAGAACTACTCGGCCAACAGCTCGCAGAAGGTGTGGGCGGCCAATTTCGCGGCGCACCACCCCAACGTCGCGGTGCTCGATCTCTCTAGCTTCAAGTGCGGCCACGACGCGCCGACCTACGGCATGATCGACGCGATCTTGCAGACGTCCAAGACGCCGGCGGCAGCGCTGCACGACTTGGACGCCAACAAGCCGGGCGGCTCGATCAAGATCCGCGTCAAGACCTACGCGCACTCGCTCCTGCTGCAGCACGAGCGGCTCGAAGACCAAGCCAGCAAGAAGCGCAGCCTGGCCGAGACGGTCGATCGTAAGCGCCTCGAGCTCTTGCAGCTGAAGCAGCAGCAGCTGGCCAGCACCGCCAAGACCGACGAAGCGCTCGAGAAAGCCATCCGCGAAACCTCGGAGCGCATCATGGGCTACGAGGTCCGCCGCCAAGCCGAGGTCGAGCTGCCGAAGGGCACCGTTCGCCTGGGCCGCAAGTCTGCCGACGGCAGCATCGTGCCGATCGGCGACGCGCCTGCCGCGACGGCGACGGCGTCCTCCGACGCGGTCACCGCCGCCGAGTAACGCCGTTTAGCCCAGCTGAACGGCTTCCCACCGCGCCGAGGCTCGTCAGCCCCGGCGCGGCGGTGTTTTGTGGCTCGCGTGGAGGCGGGGGGCTTGCTGTCTAACTTCGAAAGTCACCATGCTGGGGCGATGGGCAAGCGCCATCGATTGGAGCGGCTGTGCGTGATTCCAGCGCCGGCTTCACGCGTGTTCGAGTTCTTCTCGGCGGCGGAAAACCTCGAGGCGCTGACGCCGCCGTTCCTCGGCTTTCGAATTCTGACGCCTCTGCCCATCGAGATGAAGCAGGGGCGGTTGATCGAGTACCGCATCAGCCTGGGCGGTTTGCCCATGCGCTGGCTCACCGAAATCACCGAATGGTCGCCCAACGAGCGCTTCGTCGACTTGCAGCTGCAGGGCCCCTACCGCTACTGGCACCACCTTCACGCGTTTCGCGAAGTGCCGGGTGGCACCGAAATGCGCGACGTCGTCGACTACGAGCTACCGCTCGGTCCGCTCGGCTCGCTCGCCCACACGCTGCTGGTAAAGCGCATGCTCGAGCGCATCTTCGACTACCGCACTCAAGCCATCCAAACCGCCTTCCCCGCGTAGCGTGGCGGCTTACGGTTACTAGATGCCGACTTGAACGGGCGTTGGCTTCAAGACTCGCAAAAGCTCCGACGGCGCGATGGCGACCAAAAAGCCCCGCGCGCCGCCGTTGATGTAGATCCGCGGCAGCTCGAGGATCGACGCCTCGACGTAAACGGGCATGGCGCGCTTCAAACCGAACGGAGACGTGCCGCCAACCTGGTAGCCCGAGTGGCGATCGGCAACGTCGGGCGCGCACGGGGCGACGCTCTTCTTGCCCAGCGTGCGCGCCAGGTTCTTGGCCGACACCTCTTTGTCTCCGTGCATCAAGATGCACAGCGGCTGCTTCTTCTCGTCCTCGAAGATCAGCGTCTTGATGACGTGCTCGTCGACGCCTAGGTGCTCGGCCGACGCGCGCGTCCCGCCGCGCGCTTCCCACGTGTACAAATGCGGTTCGAACGAGACTTGGTGCTGGCGCAGCACGCGAACGGCCATGGTTACGGGGTGCGGAGTCGCCACGACTACCCCTTTGGGCTCGCGCCGATGACTGGCACGCGCCGGCCCTTGACGGCCGCGACCCCACCCAGCTCTTGCAACGCGTCGCCCAAGGCGGCCCGTAAGGTAGCCAGGCGTTTGGGGCCTAGCTTGTCGGAGAGGCGCCGCTCCAGCTTGTCGCGGATTTTGCGCGAAGCCAGCACCGACGCGTGACCGCGCTCTGACAAGCGAAGTAGCCGCACGCGCGCGTCGTCACCCGCCTGTGTCTCGAGGTAGCCGCAGCGCGTCAGCTCGGCGACCGTCTTCGACACGGCTTGTTGAGTGACACCCATGAGCCTTCCAAGCTCACCCACGCTGTGCGGCCCGCGCAACAAGTGCTGCACCAGGAAGCCGTGCGCTTCACGCAGGTCGCCGAAACCGGCGCGCTTCATCTCCTGGAGCACGTACTGGTTGGCGAAGGTGCCGACGAAGCTTGCCAGGTGCGTGACCGCAAGCTGGTGCAAGTCGATGGGAAAGGCCGGAGCGCTGCTGGGCACTTGCACAACCTACATTGCACAACTACGGTTGTGCAATGACCAATCAACCGACGGACCGTCACCCACACTTGCTCCTCGTCGAAAGCTACCTGCGCGCGCTGGAGCGCGGCGTGGACGACGCAGAGCTCGCCGAATATTTCGGCCCTCAAGTCCAGCAGCGAGAGTTTCCGAACCGGCTCGTGGAGCGCGGCGCCGTTCGCGATTTGGACCAACTCCGGCAGGGCAACCGCAAGGGCCGACTGGTCGTGGAAGGCCAACGCTATGCGGTGCACAACGCCGTGGTCGCGGGGGCCCACGTAGCGGTCGAACTGACCTGGACGGCCCGGCTCAAGGTCCCGTTGGGCTCCCTGCAGCCAGGCGACACCATGACAGCGCATTGCGGTTTCTTCTTCCGCATCGAGGACGGCAAGATAGCGACGCAGCACAACTACGACTGCTTCGAGCCGTTTTGAGCCCGATTCGCCGGAGCTTGCCAGCGCGCTAGCACGGCGCTCTAATCTGCAGTTTCCGATGCTTGCTCATTCTTTGCGAGGGCTCACCGCGGCGCTTTTGGCGGTGTCGTTACTTGGCGCGGCGAGCGCCCATGCCGAAGAAGACGCGGCGACGCGGGCGGCGGCGCGCAAGCTGGCCGAAGACGGCGTGGCGGCGCTCCAGAATGGCGACGCGGCGACTGCCGTCCAGAAGCTGGAGAAGGCGCACAACATGCTGAAGGCGCCGTCGGTGGCGCTGTGGTCGGCGCGGGCGCTGGCCAAACGCGGCCTATTGGTCGAAGCCGCCGAGCGCCTGCGCGAGGCTTCGCGCTTGCCGGTGTCGGGCGACGCCGGAGTGCAAGAGCAAGCCAAGCGCGACGCCGAGAAAGAGCTGGGCGAGCTGAGCCCCCGTATTCCAAGCCTGGTGATCGCGGTCAGCGGCGTAGGCGACGCCTCGGTCACGGTGACGCTCGACGGGGCCGCGATCCCGAGCGACTTGCTCGGCGAAGACCGCCCCGTGAACCCCGGCCCTCATCGCTTGGTAGCCAAGCGCGGCGCCGACGAGCGCAGCTTGGAGGTCACGCTCGCCGAGGGGGAACGCAAGCCGGCGAGCCTCGACTTTGGCAGCGCAGCGCCGACCCCTGCCTCAGCCACCGGCGCGCCCACCAGCGACAGCAGCCCCAGCACCGCCAGCTCCAGCTCGGGCGGCGGTAACAAGACGTTGGCGTTCGTAGCGCTCGGCGCAGGCGCGGCTGGCCTTGTCGTTGGCGGCGTGACGGGCGGGCTGGCGCTCAGCAAGAAGAGCAAGCTCGACGACGACGACGCTTGCCGAGCCGGCCAATGCACCTACGCGGTGGAGAGCGACGTCAAATCCCTGCGCACTTTCCGCACCGTTTCCACCATCGGCTTCATCGCGGGCGGCGTGCTGGCAGCCACCGGCGTGGTGCTTCTGGTTACGAGCGGCAGCTCGCAGCAGCAAGGCGCACGGCAGCGCCCGCACGTGGCGCTCGCAGTCGGGGCAGGCAACCTGCAACTCGCGGGAAGCTTCTGATGATTCGTGGGTTGCGTCCGCTCGCGCTCGGATCGCTGCTCAGCGGAAGCATCGCCGTCTCGTGCCTCGTGTCCAACGTCGAGCTCGTGGATCAGTTGCCCGGAGAGAACGACGGAGGCACAGGTCCTGATGGCATGGCCGGCACCACGACGGCCGCCAATGGCGGCGACGATCCCGGGCCTGTCGGCGGCGCGGATTCGGGCGGCTCCAGCAGCGCCCCCGGGGGACGCGCCGGCAGCAGCGGCGGTGGCAACGCACCGGGTGGCAGCGGTCCTATCGGCGGCGGCAGCGGCGGCGGCGGCAGCGGCGGCAGCGGCACGGGCGGCGGCTACACCACCGATCCGGGCAACTGGGTCTTTGGCGGCAAAGGCGCCTGCGAAACCGACGCCCCGGCCGTGATGTGCGACGACTTCGAGGACGACAGCGATAGCGCTTGGCTCGGCGGGTTACCGGGCTCCCGCGAGGCCGTGACCGAAGCTCCCTCTGGCGACAACGTGTGGCGAACCGCGTTCAAGTCCGGAGCCATGAACGTCACCCCAGCCACGGGCGGCGTCAGCATCAGCTTCTGGGTCCGCGTGCCTGCCGGCGGCGGCGACCACATGTTCATCGACTGGAGCGGTCCCGGAAAAACGACGCTCGCCTTCGGCATCGAAGGTGACGCTTATCGCTTTCGCTTGGCCAGCTCACCCATGGCCTACGCGGCGCCCGAGCTATTGAAGTACACGCGCTTGGCGCGCAGGGAAGAATGGACGTGCGTCGAGCTCGTGTACGTCAACGCGACCTTTCAGGCCACGGTCACGGTGCTCGGCGAAGCTCCGGTCAAGCTCGCCCTCGTCGGCGGCGCCTCCAACGCCGGCATCGACGAACAGGTGCTCGCCGCGGATCCGCAGGGCTTCGAGATCGGCCCGGACTGGACGCTGGGCGAAACCGGCACCGATTTCGAGTTCGACGCCGTGCGCGTCGTGCCGCTCGATCAACCTTCGGTGTGCCAAGACTTCATCGCCGCCAACAATCCGTAGCGGCGCCCTGCGGCGCTCGGCTCAAATGCCGAGATTGACGCGCGGTTTGACGGGGGGCTGAGCCGGTGCTGGTGCTGGTGCCGCCGCAGGCTTGGGCTTTTCGACCACCGCGGCGGCGCCAACGCGCGGCTTCACGCGCGGCGCGGCAGCGACCGGCGCTACAGCAGCAGGCGCAGCGGTTGCGCTGGGCGCCGCGCTCGCGCTGGCTACCGGAGCCGGCGTCGGCTTCTCCGGCTCGGGAGCAACCGGCGGCGCCGCAGCCACGGGAGCCGGCGGTGTCACCGCCGAAGGCGCAGCGCTGGCGCCCGCTTCGGGTTGATCGTTCGAACCGCGCAGCGCGAATAGTGCGCCGCCGCCGACCACCGCGACTGCGGCAACGCCCATCACGACCCACGGCGCCGCCGATTTTTTCGGCAGTGGGCTCGACGTGGAAAGACCCAAGTGCGCAGTCGTAGAAGCAAGCGGCAACGACGCCGCCTGAACGGCGGCTTGCGGAACCGGCGGGGGCGCGCCGTAACCGCCCGCCATCATCTGTCCGGCGCACACGTTGCGCAGCTCGGCGGCAGCTTCTTTGGCGGTCGCGAAACGGTAGTTCAAATCGCGCGAACAAGCGCGCGCGAACCAAGCGTCAAAACCCGCCGGCACGGCGCCCATACGCGAAGGCGCCGGCATCTCTCGCGCACAAATCGCCAGCAAGAGGCCGCCCAGCGTCTCGGCCTCGAACGGCCGCGCGCCGAGCAAACACTCCCAAGCGATCACGCCCATGGCCCAAATGTCCGTGCGGTGGTCGACGGACTTGGAGCCTTCGGCCTGCTCGGGGCTCATGTAATACGGCGTGCCCAGCACCGAGCCCGTGCGGGTGGCGCTCGAGACCGCGCCGACGCCATGCGTATGCGACTTGGCCACGCCAAAATCCAACACCTTGGCGATCTCTTCCTCGTCGTTGCGGACGATGAAGATGTTGTCGGGCTTCAAGTCGCGGTGCACGATGCCGGCTTCGTGCGCCTTGGTCATGGCGCGCGCGACCTGCGTCATCAAATGAGCGGTGTCGAAGGGCGCGAGGCGCCGCTGCCGCTCCAGGCGTGACGCCAGCGACTCGCCGTCCAAAAGCTCCATCACGATGAACGGCACGCCCTCGTCCACGCCATGGTCCAAGATCTGCACCACGTGCGGGCTGCGCAGCGACGCCGCGGCTTGCGCCTCGCGCAAGAAGCGCGACAGCGCCTCGGGGTTGGTGGCAATCCCGGGGTCGATCAGCTTGATGGCCACGGGGGAGCGCAGCGTCAGGTGTTGCGCCAGCCACACCGAGCCCATCCCGCCCCTGCCTAGCTCGCGTTCGAGTCGGTACTTGCCCGAGAGAATCTGGTTCGGTGCCCCAACGGCCATTCAGGCCCGAGGATAGCCCGCTGAGGCCCCTTGCCCCAACCCCCCTGGCGCGAACCCCGTCTATTTCCGCAGTTTTTCGAATCATCGTGCCTTACTGACACGCGTGTCACCGCAGAAATGTAGCTGGAACGCTTGCTTTCTGGGGCCCAAGCGGGAGTAGACTGACGCCCGTGTCAGGACAGGGAGCCAGTATGACCCAGCAGATCGACCTCGGAAGCAGCGGGAAAAAGAAGAGCCTACCCCTCGTCGGCCAGGACGTGATGCTCGACATCGACGCCGAGCTGAAGAAGTTCGAGGACGCCGAGCGCGAAAAGCTCGGCCTCGAAATCGAGAAGCGTTGGCTCGAGGACATGGCGAACCTGCAGTTCACCAAGTCCGAGAAGGCAGGCATCACGCTGCTCATCGGCGGCCTGACCATGGCGCACGACTACTTGGTCTCCGGCGCCTTCACGAGCCTCGGCTACAACACCGTGCCGCTCGACGCGCCCAACTACGACGCGCTCCGCGCCGGCAAAGAGTTCGGTAACCGCGGCCAGTGCAACCCGACCTACTTCACGGTCGGCAACCTGGTGAAGTACCTGGTGTACCTGCGCGACGAGCGCGGCGTCTCCACCAAAGAGATCGTCGACAAGTACGTGTTCCTCACGGCCGGCGCCTGTGGCCCGTGTCGCTTCGGCATGTACGTAACGGAGTACCGCAAGGCCTTGCGCGACGCCGGCTTCGACGGCTTCCGCGTGATGCTGTTCCAGCAGCAGGGCGGCCTGAGCCAGGCCACCGGCGAAGAGAGCGGCCTCGAGCTGAACGCGCCGTTCTTCGCGGGCATGCTCAAGGGCTTGATCGCCGGCGACATCATCAACGGCATCGGCTACCGCCTGCGCCCGTACGAGGTCGTGCCCGGCGCGACCGACGAGGCCTGCGAGGCCGCCAAGAAGATTTGCTACGACGCCCTGCTCAACAAAAAGTCCATCTTGCTGGCCTTGATGAAGAGCAAGGAGCTGTTCAAGAAGGTCCAGGTCGACCGTACTCGCGTGAAGCCCAAGGTCGCCATCATCGGCGAGTTCTGGGCCATGACGACCGAGGGCGACGGCAACTACCAGCTGCAGCGCTTCCTCGAAAAGGAAGGCGCCGAGTGCGACATCCAGTTCGTGACGGCGTGGATTCTGTACAACATCTGGGAGGTTCGCTTCGACACCGCCCAGCGCCAGGGCTTGCGCGGCACTGACAGCAGCAAGAACAGCCTGAAGGACGCCGGCGAGTACGGCGTGTTCGTGCGCAAGATTGGCCTGTGGGCTGGCGACAAGGCCCTGCGCGCCGCCTTCCAGACGTTCGCGTACGCGGGCGGCTTCTACGGCTACCACCTGCCCGACATGGACGCGGTGGCTGACGTGGCCGCGCCCTTCTACAACAACGACCTGCGCGGCGGCGAAGGCCACATGGAGGTCGGAAAGCTTATCCTCAACGTGGTCAAGAGCAAGGCCACCATGACGCTGAGCGTGAAGCCCTTCGGCTGCATGCCCAGCTCCAGCGTGTCGGACGGCGTGCAGTCGCTGATCACCGAGAAGTTCCCCGGCACCATCTTCTGCGCGGTCGAGACCAGCGGCGACGGCGCCGTCAACTTCCAGAGCCGCGTGCAGATGTACCTGTTCAAGGCCAAGCAGGCCGCACAGGCCGAGTTCGAAAAGGCCCTGAACGACACCGGGCTCACGCTCGAGCAGATCAACGCCTTCTTGAGCGAGAACCCGCGCTACGCGGCGTCGTTGCACCTGCCGCCCCACGCGGCCGCCCACACCGGCGCCGATCTCGTTCACGAAATCGCCAAGGTGTACGGCAAGTCCAAGCTGCAGCTGGCGGCCATCCAGGCGCAGAGCCTCTGGAGCGCTCTGCGCGCTTCGGCGCTCAAGACGGGCAGCGAAGCCCCCGAGAAGGCTCAGGCAGCAGCTGCGTTCGCGCGCGAAGCCGCCGTCGAGCTGTTCACCATCGCCAAGGAAAAGGCGCCTGGCGCCGCCGAGGCCGCGCTGGGCAAGGCCAAGGCCAAGCTTGGCCAGGTGCTGCCGTTGTTCAAGGCCGAGAAGACCGAAGAGTACGCGGTCGCAGCCGAATAACGGCCGTCACCGAGCCGTGATACGACGCCCGGGCGCCTCTCAGGTTCCCGGGCGTTTTCGTGTCGAGCTGCCCCCCATGCCGAATCAGCCGCTCTCGCCTCCCAAGCAGCCCAAAATCGACGACCCGAACCTGGTGCGCATCTACCTGGCGACACTCGGTCTGGGCACCGCCTACGGCATGGCCATCAGCGTGATCGCGGTGTTCCTCACCGCGCGCGGCTACCACAAGACCGACATTGGCTCGCTCGCGTCGTGGTTCGCGGGCGGCATCATGGCCATGGCGCTGGGCTCGAGCACGCTGGTCGGCAAGTTTGGCGCCAAGCGCGTTTTGGTCGCGGGGCTCTTCACCTACGCCACCACCGTTGCCTTGTTCCCGTTCGCGCCGAGCTACGCGGCGATCGCGGCGCTGCGCTTCTTCGACGGCGCGGCGTCGGTGCTGGTCTGGGTCTCGTCGGAAACCATTCTGGTCGCGCGCGCCCGCCGAGAGGTGAAGGCGTTCGTCACCAGCATCTACGGCATGTCGATCGCGGTCGGCTACGGCGCTGGCTCGTTCTCGGCTTTCTTGGCCGGCAAGGTGATGGACAACCAGCACCTGTTCTTGCTGGCCGGTGTGCTGTCGGTGCTGACCGGCCTGTACGTGCTTGCCCGATTGGACAAGAACGCGCACGTGCCGCGCGCCGAGCCGGATCAAGCCGAAGGCGAAACAACGCACGGTCAGCGCGCGCCGCTCGGTGCGCTGGTGAGTCGCATCAAGACCTCGTGCTTCGCCACGTTTTGCTACGGCTACTTCCAGTCTAGCGTGGTCCTGTTCTTGCCGCTCTTCATGCAGCAAGAGAAGGGCATCGCCGAGGACTACACGAAGCTCATCACGGCGTTCTTCGCGGTCGGCATGCTGCTCGCGATCAACCTCGCGGGCCAGGTGGGGGACCGCTACGGGCACTTGCTGGTGATGCGCCTGCTCGCCGGCGTCGGCCTGACGATGATCGGCGGCTTCCCGCTGCTCGACAGCTTCGCCGGTATGGCGCTGGCGGTCGCGATCGCAGGTGCCACCTTGGCCAGCATTTCACCGCTGAGCCTGGCGCTCCAGGGGGTGGTCACGCGCGAGTACCACCGCGCGACCGGCGTCTACAACGCGTTCTACGCCGCCGGAATGCTGCTCGGTCCGCGCATCTCCGGAGAGATTTTTCATCGCAGCGGCGGCGGTCCGATGCTCTACCACCTGGCCGCGCTATGGGTGGCGTTCGTCGTCTTCGCCCAAGTCTTCCGGCGTGACGACCCGCGCGTCGCCCGTGAGGCCGTCAACGCGCCGCTTCCTCAAGTCGACTGACTGTCGGCGAGAAGGATGCAACAGGAAGACGCGAAGGCGCGAAGACCTGAGTCTTGGGGTTTCGAGACGCGCAACGTTCCTCGATGACTGCGCAGGTGCCGAACGGCGCCAGCGGTCTCGACCCCCACCAAATGCTTCGCGTCTTCGCGCCTTCCTGTTGCATTCCTCAGGGCGCGGTCGCGTCGGCGCCGAGTAGGGACTTTTCGGAGGCTTTGCGGCGGGCGGCGCTCACCAAGAAGCTGACGACCAGCATGATGACGGCGACGCTGCCGACCGCGATGGCAGCCAGCTGATTGCTCGCGCCCAGCAGCTTGGACGACGACGCCAAGAGCACGATGATCAGCGCCGGGCGAATGATGTGATCCGGGGCGCGCGACGACAGCTGCGCGCCGATGAAGACGCCCGGGATCGCGCCGACCAAGATCGAGGCCGTCAACGCCAGCTTGAAATCGCCGAACAGGACGTGACCGAGCGCGGCCGAGGCGACCAGAGGCACGGCCTGCACCAGATCGGTCCCGACCAGCTCGGACAGCTTGAAGCTGGGGTACAGCATCAGGAGCAAGATGATCATCAGCGAGCCCGAGCCGACGGAGGTCAAGCCGACGATCAGGCCGCCGACGATGCCGATCAGCAGCGTCGGCACCTTCTTGACCTGAAGCGGCATCATGCTGTCGCCCGGCTTGCGTGAGCGCGTGAGCAGGGGCCGCACCACCAGACCGAAAGCGACGACCAGCAGCGCGACGCCGAGGGCCGACTTGACCAAGCCTTGCAAGCCCACGCCACCGCCCAGCGTCTTGAGCAGCACGACGCCCAAGAACGCCGAAGGGATGGAGCCCATGACCAGCCACTTCACGAGCTCCTTGTTCACGGAGCCGCGACGGAAGTGCACGCTGCCGCCGATCGGCTTCATGATCATCGACGCCACGATGTCGCTCGACACCGCGGCCAGCGGCTCGATCTTGAACAGCAGCACCAAGATGGGCGTCATCAACGCGCCGCCACCCATGCCGGTCAGACCCACCACGAAGCCCACCAGTAGGCCTGCCAACGCAACAATCGGATCCATCGCCCGCCCGTCTTAGCACCAAATCCCTATCGGCAAAGTAGGCATTATAGACTGATACACATAACCATCCGCAATCATTAGTGAATTGCGCATAGAACTCCGCCCGAGGAGGCGCCTAATGCGCTGGCTCGGGGGGCGGCAGTGAGGGGCGCGCCGCGGGCTCGCTCCGGTCCGACTCACCCGAGCCGTCCAGCGCCATCTTGAACAGCACCGGGCCGATCATCTCGTTGATGGCCACGGCGGCGATGACCATGGAGCCGAAGCCGTCACCGATGGTGGGGAAAGAGTTTTTGACCACCGTCCCGAGGCCCAGCGCGAGCCCCGCTTGAGACACGAGCGACGACCAACCCCATTTGCGCACGACCGGCGGATCGCTGGCGAGCTTGGAGCTGATGCGAGCCGCGATGTAGGTGAAAAGGGCGCGACCGCCGCAGAGAGCGAGCGCAACCGGCCACAGCTGCTTGAGCAGCGGCACGTCCAGCTCGGCGCCAGCAGTCGCGAAGAACAGCACGAACACCACGCTGCCCATCTGCTCGATGGCGTGCAGTAGCTTGGGCCCCTGGTTGGACAGGTTCTGCACGACGAAGCCCGCGGTGAGGAACGTCAGCAGCGGATCCATGTGCACGTACTTGAGGCCCGCTGTCACGCCGAAGCCGAGCGCCAGCAGCACGAGCACGAGCTGTCCGCCGACCAGGCGCAGGTACATCGCCAGCAGGAGCCCGAGCGTGGTGCCCATCGAGAAGCTGCCGAGGATTTCGTGCCCGAGCACGTTGAAGTCGGCGATCGAGATCTCGGCGCCCGCGGTGATCAGCGGCCGCGCCAGCATGATGGCGGTGGCGATCATCATCACCACCACCACGTCGGAGAGCATGATGAAACCCAGCGAAAACGTGGCCAGCGGCCCCTTGGCGCGCGTTTGAGACAAGATACCCATGCAGGCCGATGGGCTGCGGGTCACGGACAGCGCGCCCCACAGCAAGGCCACGCCCAACAGCGGCCTCGTGTCGAGGCCAGCGGCCCACGGAATGAAGGGGGACAGCACCATGAACAGGCCGCCCATGCCAATCAGCACGAGAACCGTCTGGATCAAGCTGGCGTAGGTGAGGCTCTTGGCTACCGAGCGCAGCGTGTCGAGCTTGAGCTCGACGCCACCGGCGAGGGCGATGAGCGCAAGGGCAAGCTGGTTGACGGGTAGCAGCTGCACGACCGTGTCGTGGTCGACCAGGTGGAGCACGTGCGGACCGCCCACGATGCCGGCCATCAGGTAGCCCGACAAGTGGGGCAAGCCGAGCGGTTCGAGCAGCTCGCTCAGCAGCGTGCCGGCCAGCACCAAGAAACCGATGGCGGTCATGGTGCCGAGCCGCGACTCGATGCCGGGCATGAGCCGCGTCAGCGCGAAGAGCACACCGAACGACGTCGCCAGCGCGAGCAGCTGCACCGCGCGCGTCGCAAGGCCCTTCTTGGCGCCGCCGTGGCCGCTCATGGGTGGCTCTCCCGCAAGCTGGAGGGCGCGTCGCTCGGGCGCCCCAGGTCCTCTTGGGCCACGACGTGCAGCTCACCAGCACGCTCGAGCGAGCGGCGGAGAGCCGAGGGAGCGACGATTTCCCCGAGCAGCGTGGAAACGACGGCGAACAGCAGCACGGCATCTGCGGCCACGCCGGGCACGCGGGTGGAGAACGCCAGCGCCGCCGCTATCGTGAAGCCGCCCGAGGCCAGCATGCTGAGGCCGAAATCAGCGCCGGTCCCGCGCGCGCTGCCCAGGCGCAGCAGGCTGCCCAAGAGCACGCGCGCGAGCACCTTGGCCAGCACGGCGACGCCCACCAGTACGAGCACCATGGTCGGCAGCCGGAGGTTCACGTAGGCGCCGGCCAGCACCGTGACCGGGAGCAGCACGGGCTTCTCGGTGGGCGTGAGCATGGCCTTGATCTCGAGCCGGTGGCGCGAGGCGGCCAGCGTGAGGCCCATCGCGATCATCGCGCCCAGCAGTGAAAGGCCTGCTCGATCCGCACCGCCGACGCAGAGCAAGCCGGTTCCGAGCAGGACTCCCCAGCTCTCGTCGCGGCGAAAGTCGCGGCCTAGCAGCAGCGCCGCCACCAGCCCGAGCCCCGCGCCGAAGCCAAGCGTCAGCCCTACCCGCCCCAGCTCCGGGACGTTGGGGAGCGCGCCGCCCGGTGCCAAGGCGAACAGCACCGTCAAAGCTAGAGGAGGCACCAGGGCGCTCGCGCGCGCCGCGTCGGCCGCGAAATCTGCCAGCGGTCCCCGCGCGCCGTAGCGCTCCACTACCCAGCGAACCGAGTGCCGCGTGGTGGCGGACGCGCACGCTCCCATGCCGAGCGCGATGGCCACGCACGAGAAGCCGCGGAAGCCGCAGTACGGCGCGAAGAAGTAGACCGGGCCCGCCACCGCCAGGCAAGAAAGGGCGCCGAGCAGGACTCCGACGGCAGCCCGGGACGGCTTGATCCAGCGATCGGCGACGCGCGTGTAACCGACGCCGATCACCAGCGCCAACCAGCCGGTGCCCACCAGCACGATCGGCTCGAAGGTGCGCGACAGCGAGCGCTCCAGTACGTTCAACACGTGCGGGCCCAGCGCGAAGCCCAGCACCAGGTATTCCGAGCCCGAGGGCAAACCGAAGCCACGGATCGCGCGGCCGCCAACCAGGTTGCTACCCAGGTAGGCCAGCAAGAGCAGGCCAAGCAGCAGCCATTGGCCGTCGCTCACGCCCTATCCCTCCCGAGCGTGATGCCCGCGTTCGACAGCGCGTCGAGAGCGGCGATGTGGAACGCGGTGCGCGCCTCCAAGGATTCGCAGGTGGCCGCGATGCGAAAGCGAATAGCGTCGGCGTCGGCCGAGACGATCTCGACGCTGGGCTCGGTGCCCACCTTGCCAGCCACGCTGGCGAGCAGCGAGCGCGCGTCGGTGACCGAGGTGCCGGCGTGAACGTACACGTCGAGCGTGAGCCGCGGCCGAGCCCCCAGCAGGCGCAGCGGGCGGACCAGTGTGAGCAGGTGCGGCACGCGCAGCTCGGTGCGGTCGGTCACGATCAGCCGCAGCTCGAGCAAGTTCAGCTCGGCTACGCGCCCCCGGTAGGCGCCGAGCTCCACGTACTCACCGACGCGCAGGCGGCGTCCGTACAGCCAAATGGCGCCCACGGTGCCCGAAGCCAGCACCGGCGTCGCCGCGAGCCCCAGCGCGACGAGCGAGATGACGCCGACTCGGCCGAGCACGCCGTCCGTCTCACCGGTGACGACCGGAGCCAGGAACACCAGCGCCGAAATCACGATGCCAGAGCGGAGCAGCACGCTGGTCGGCGCCGCCAAGTCGGTCGGCAGCCAGCCGAGCGCCGTTTCACCCCGCGCCACGCTCGCAAAGAACAAGCCAACGAAGCGCACCAGCACGAACACCGCCAGCGCCGCCAGCGCCGCCACGACCAGCAGCGGCAGAGCAGTGGCCAAGCGTGCCGCCAGCTGGGACAGCGGCGCCAGCACGAAGCCAGTCAGCTTCTGCGTGTAGCTCTTGGTCGACTCGAACAGCGAGAGAACGACGACCAGCCAGGTATAGGCGACGCCGAACTGCGCCAGCAGGCGCACGGTGCCCACGCCCAGCGTTGCGACGCCGCGCAGCACGGCGGGCTTCACGAACTCGATGCCCTGAATGCGCAGCGACAGGTCCCTGTCGTTGCGCGCCTCGAGCCAGTCCCGGGCTCGCTCCCCGAACTCGCCCAGCTTCCTGATCAGGTAGAAGGCGATCAGGCCGAAGAAGACCACCAGCGAGAACGAAAACGCCGCGTGGGCAGCGGCGGCCTGCTGGCGATCGGACTTGAGCTTGGCGTTGATGGCCGAAGCGGTGCTGGCCGCGTAAGCGTCGAGCGAGGAGCTACCCGCGAGCTTGGCTTCTTCTTCGTTCAGCTCGACGATGAAGGTGCGGCCGACCGAGAGCAGGACCGAATCACCGCGCCGCGCGACGCTCACGTCGCTCGTGGTCTCGCCCTCGAACGCGCGCTTCAGCTGCTGGGACGCATCTTTGGCGCGCGCTTCGGGCGACTTGGCGCCCAGCGCGGCGCGTAGCGAAAAGACGGTGTCGCCCTTGAGCTTGGCGCCAAAAGCCGGCACGTCCGCCGGCTTGGGCGGAGGCGGGGGCTCTTCGATGATGGGCTCAGGCTCGGGGGGCGGTGGAGCCGCGCTCGCCGACGGCGCCGGCTCGGGCAAGGGCTCCACGGACGGCACCGGCTCGGCGGACGGAGCCGCGCTTGCCGACAGCGCCGGCAGCGCCGACGTCGCCGCAGAAGCGGACGGCGCGGCTGATAACGCCGGAGCCGTGGACGCCGAGAGCGTGGGCGCCGGCGCTACCGCTGCCGGAGGCTCTGCCGCTTTGGTGGTGGCCGAGGGCGGAGCCGCTACGCTGGGCGCTGGAGCCGTCTGACCGAACAGCGAGCCAGCCCACAAGAGGCCCGCAAAAAGCAGCCGGAAGGCCGCGAAATCTCTGTTCTCACGCCGCAAAAGTCGCCTCATCGGGTGCAGCACGAGCCGCCTACTCTCGGGCACGTAGGCTCCGAGTGCAAGCACCAGAACAAGGCGCGCCTCGCCCGCGCCCAACCCCGCTCGTCGACTTCGAGACGGACGCGTGAAGATCGTTGAGGCGAAGACCGCCCCTGGCATGTTAAGCGGCCCCATGACCAATACCGAGCACCCCGACCGCCTCGTGCTCCACATTGCCGGCGCGGACAGAACCGGCGTCACAGCGCGTTTGACTGAGATTATCGCCCAAGAAGGCGCCGCCCTGATCAACATCGGGCAGTCGGTGCTCAACGGGTACTTGATGCTCTCGGCTATCGTCGACTTGCCGAAAAACTCCTACGCGCTCCGGAAAATTCTGTTTGCGGTGGCGGATATGGGTCTGCGGCTCGAAGTGACGCCGTTCAAGAACGCCGCCGAAGCCACCACGGTCCCGGAAGCTCCAGCGCTCGCGGTCACGCTACTGGGGCCGCTGTCCAACGGTCTGGCCACCGCAGAGATCACCCGCTTCATGGCGGGTCGGCACATGAACATCCGCGAGATTCGCTCGCTGTCCGACGACGCGCTGAACGGCCTCGAGCTGATCGCCGACTTGCCCCCAGGCACGGACTTGAAGCCCGCCGAGCTGATGCACCTGCGCGGTGAGCTCCTGCGCCTTGGCATGCAGCTGGGCGTCGACTTGGCGGTGCAGAAGGACGACATCTTCCGTCGCACCAAGCGCCTGGTCTGTATGGACGTGGACTCGACGTTCGTGAAGGGCGAGTTCATCGACGAGCTGGCCGAGCTGGTCGGGGTCAAAGAGCAGGTCGCGGCCATCACCGCCCGCGCCATGCGGGGCGAAATCGACTTCAAGGGCGCCCTGACCGAGCGCGTGAAGTTGCTCGAAGGCCTGCCGTTCGAGCGCGCTCAGTCGTTGATCGACAAGTTCGAGCTCACGCCGGGCGCTGAGTTGTGGGTCAAGAAGCTGCAGAGCTTGGGCTTCAAGATTGGCCTGGTGAGCGGCGGCTTCACGTTCTTCGTCGACGTGCTGAAGCAGCGCTTCGGCCTCGACTTCGCCTTCGCCAACGAGCTGGAGGTCGAGGGCGGCAAGCTGACCGGTCGCGTCAAGGGCGTGATCGTCGACAGCGAGCGCAAGGCGCAGGTGCTGAAAGACATGGCGCAGGTCTACAGCTGTAGGCTCGAACAGAGCGTCGCCATCGGCGACGGCGCCAACGACATCTTGATGCTGCAGAGCGCCGGCCTGGGTATCGCGTTCCGCGCCAAGCCCAAGCTGCAGGAAGTGGCCGGCTTCTCGCTCAACCACCACGAACGCCTCGACACCCTGCTCTACCTCATGGGCTGGAACGAGCGCGACCTCCGCACGGTTTGAGGGACCAGCGCGAGCATTCCCGCTCGCTCGCGATCAGCGCTTGCGGGCCAGGTGTAGGCCGTCGCCGATCGGAACCAGGCTCGTCGTCACGCGTGAATCGGCAGCCATCTTTACGTTCAGGGCGTGGATGGCGCGGGTGCTCTCGCGTTGATCCGAGCTATCGGCCACGGCTCCACTCCACAGCGTGTTGTCGACGGCCAAGAGCCCACCCGGGCGCAAGAGCGTCAAGCAACGCTCGTAATAGGCGTCGTAGGCGGTCTTGTCGGCGTCGATGAACGCGAAGTCGAAGCTGCCCGCTTCCCCCGCTACCAGCAAGGCGTCCAGCGTCCGCAGCGCCGGCTGCAGGTGGAGCTCGATCTTCGACTCCACGCCTGCTTCACGCCAGTAGCGACGCGCGATGCTCGTCCACTCTTCGCTGACGTCACAGGCGACGAGGCGACCGGTGGACGGCAACGCCAAAGCTACGACGGTCGAGCTGTAGCCGGTAAAGACTCCTACCTCGAGGGTGCGGCGCGCCCCGGTCAGCTCGATCAAGAGCCCCATCAGCTGGCCCTGCTCGGGCGAGATCTGCATGCCGCCGCTCGGCAGCGCGGCGGTCTCACGGCGCAAGCGAGCCAAAAGCTCCGGCTCGCGCAGCGTCGTCTTCAGCAGGTAGCCGTAGAGCGCCTCGGTCATCGCGATGGTGGCTACCGACATGGCCCGGAACTGTACATCGATCTGCTACAAATTTGGCGGGATCTACTGCAACGGAGCCTCGCGCCGGCGGCATTCGTTCGCTACCTTGAGGGGCATGTCGAAGCTCGGCGCTGTCCCCCTGCTCCTGCTCTGTCTGGTCTGTCTGCCGGGCGCGCTCGCGGTAGCGGCCTGCCAGCAGCAGGGCGCCGACGATCCTTCGGTCTTTGGCGGGCAAGGCGCCAAGGTGGGAGGTCTGGACGAAAAGCCGTTGCCGGCCGGCGCGGGCGATCCAGGCGCGCTCGGCCCCTGCGGCAAGGTCGGACCGGTGAGCGACACACGGATCGTCGACGACTTCGAAGACGGCAACGATCGCATCTTCAAGGGCTACCAGCGCGACGGCTTTTGGTTCGCGGCCGGTGACAAGACCGAAGGCTCGACCATCACTCCGACCGCTCCGTTCGCGGCCGAGCTCCTGCCCGCCGCCGAATCGAACAAAGACAACCGCTACGCCGCTCACCTAACCGCGCAAGGCCAGAAGAACTGGGGCGTGGTTTGGGGAGCAGCGCTGCAGTACACGCACGATGGCCTCAAGTGCCCGCTCAACGTGTCGGGGTTTGCTGGTTTGCGCTTTCGCGCCAAAGGCCCCGGCACGATTCGCGTGTCGCTGGCGGTGCCCGAGGTAACGCCCAAGGAAGGTGGCGGCACCTGCACCGACCGCTGCTACGACGCCCATGGCAAGCTGTTTTTGCTCAGCGACGCCTGGGACAACTACGAAATGCGCTGGGAAAAAGTGCAGCAAGGCGGCTGGGGCGCCGAAGCGCGCTTCACGCCCGAGCGCATCGTCAACTTGGGCATCAACGTCGACGTGAAGGCGCTGCCCATCGACCTGTGGCTCGACGACGTCGAGTTCATCCCGAAGGCGGCTCCCTAAGCTCATGCGCCGGTTCCTCAGCGCCCTGGTCGTCTACTGCAGCACGCTGGGCTGCGCCACGCAGGGTGGGCTTTCGGAGCCGCAGGTCAGCTTGCCGGAAGGCGCCAAGCTCTTGCCTGCACGCGCGCGACGGCTCAGCAACTTCGAGCTCGACAACAGCCTCTCGCGCCTGACGGGCCTCCAAGTCTCGCTCGCGCCACAGCTGCCGCGCGATGTCCGGCAGGAAGGCTACACTCCCAACGCCAATCAAGACGTCTCGAGCGCCTGGGCAGCGCGCTACTCGGCGCTGGTGGCCGAGCTGTCGCCGCGCGCGGCCAGCCAGCTCGGCCAGGCGTCGAGCTGCCATGATTTGGGCCCTGCCTGTCGCAAGTCGCAGGTGCAAAGGCTCGGTCGGTTGGCCTTCCGTCGCAGCCTGAGCGTAGAGGAGCAAAGCTCGCTGGAAGGATTGCTGCGCGAAGCCGCCGAGAACGGCGAGGCTTTCGAAGGCGCGCTCGCCCTCCTGCTGCGCGCCTTGCTCGAATCGCCGAGCTTTCTGTACGTCACCGAGCTGGGCTCGAGCACGACCGGCAAGCCTACACGCCTGGACGACAGCGAGCTCGCCTCAGCGCTGTCGTTCATGCTGACCGGTGCGCCTCCGGACGCAGCGCTGCTCGACTTCGCGGAACTGGGCAACCTACGCACGCCGCACGGCCGCGTCGCGCAAGCTATCAGGTTGCTCGGCATCCCCTCGACCCGCTACCAATTCCGCCGCTTTGCGCTCGAGTGGCTGGAGGTCGATGGTCTGCTCGACACGGCCAAGAGCAGCGAGCTGTATCCCAGCTACGAGGCGCTCAAGCCGTTCATGCTGGCCGAAACCGAGAACTACGTCGACGAGGTGATGGTGCATGGGGGCGCCTCGGTGCAGTCGCTGCTAGCGAGCGGTTTCGCCTCCGTTGGCCCAGAAATGGCGCGATTTTATGGCCTTTCGACCTACGGCCCGCGCGCTTCGCTGCGCGGCACGGGCCGCCTGGGCGTGCTGCAGCAGGCCAGCTTCTTGGCGGCTCACGCTCACGAAGACGTGACCAGCCCCGTCAAGCGCGGCGACTTCGTGATGCGCAAACTGCTGTGCGAAAAGCTCAAGCGCCCCGCCGAGATCGGCCTCGAGGTCGTGATGCCGCCGCCATCGGCGAAGCTCTCCAACCGCGAGCGCCTAACCCAGCACATCGCCGATCCGGGCTGCGCGGCGTGTCACTCCAGGCTCGATCCGATTGGCTACACGTTCGAAAGCTTCAACGCGATGGGCGGCCTGCAGACGACCGATCACGACAAGCCGGTGAACACCCGCGACCGCGTGGTGCTCGGCTCCGGTCCGAACGACGTGACCGAGCTTGGCTCGAGCGCGGCGCTGACCCAAGCGTTGCTGCAAAACCCGACCATTTCCGAGTGCTTTGCTCGGCACGCCTTTCGCTATTTCAGCGCTCAGGCCGACCCCGCCGTCGAAGCCTCGTTCCTGTCGCTGCGCTCGCAGCTGCCCGACGCCCAGCGTGATAACCTGTTCCAGGTGCTGCTCGCCTACATTGCCAGCGACTTGTTCGCCCTTCGCCAAAGCGGGGGCGGGTAAATGCGCGTCTCGCGTCGGCGTTTTCTGGCGGCGCTGGGTGTCAGCGGCAGCTTTTTGGCTCAAGAAACCCGCGGTTTGGCGGAGCCCGCCAAAGCGGCGGCCCCGCGGCGCTTCATCGGCGTCTATACGCCGCACGGTCGCGCGCTCGAGCTGTGGCAACCGCAGGCAGGTTTCGCCCTCGGCTTCGAAGGCTCTACGCTCGCGCCTTTCGACGACGCGGCAGCTTTTGGCAAGAGCTTCCGCGAACGCCTGCTAGTGCTCGACGGCATCGACCTCAGCGCCGGTATCGAGGTCGGCACGACTGGCCACGACGGCTCCCGCGTGATCCTGACGGGCAGCGGCGCAGACGGTAAGAATGCGTCAATCGACCAGTTTCTGGCCATCGAGCACGGCTTGGGCGCCGACACACCGCACACCAGCCTGGCCCTGGGCGTAGGCAGCGACAGCACCGAGGTCGGGCAGAACATCAGCTGGTCGCGCGGCGGCACTCCGGTACCCAAGTGGATCGACCCGTCGCGCGTGCACGCGGAGCTGTTCGGCACGCCGCTGGGCGCTCGCCGCGAGGAGCTGGAGCACGCGCGCCGCACCGGAAAAAGCGTGCTCGATCGCGTTCGAGCCGATTTGGCGAGGCTTTCGCGCCGCGCGCCGCAGGGCGAGCGCACCAAGCTCGAGCAGCATGCCACGGCCCTGCGAGACATCGAAAAGCGCCTCACCCAGGTGGAGCGCGTCTGCGCCAGCCCGGCGGCGCCAGCCGGCTTCGAGCGGATCAGAGCGTTTGGCGGCGGTGAACCATTCTTCGACGCCATCACCGACCTGCAGATCGATCTGTTGGCGCGAGCCATCGGCTGCGACCTGACGCGCGTGGCCACGCTGTACCTGGCAGATCTCACGCGCAGCAAGTTGCTGGCCGAGCTGCCGGAGGACGTGCACCAAGAAGTCGCCCATCGCTACGACGCGCGCGACGAAGTGCACGCCGGCACCCCCGAGAGCTGGCGCAAGCTGGGCCTACAGAACCGCTACAGCTACGGCAAGGTCGCGCGTCTGCTGCAACGTCTCGACGAAGCCGGCGCCCTCGATAGCTCGGTCGTGCTCGCGTCGAGCGACATGGGCGACCCCGCGCGTCACAGCTCGCGCCAGGTGCCGACCCTGCTCTTTGCCGGCGCTGCTTTTCCGGTCAAAACCGGCCGCTATCTGGACCTACGGCACGGCAAGAACCTGCAAGATGGCGTGCCCAACAATCGGCTGCTGGTCTCACTGGCGCGTCTCTTCGGCGCCGAGCTCGAGCGCTTCGGCGAGTCGAAGAACACGAGCCTGCTCACAGGTCAGCTGACCCTCACGTAGCCTACAGCTGCACGTCACCAATGAACGGGCGCGTCTTTTCGATGAGGCGACGCGCAATGCTCGGGTCGACCAGCAGTTTGTCGAAGGGCTCGAAGTCGAGCTCGCGCTTTTCTTGACCGGCTTCGGCTTCGAGCGCGGCGACCACGCAGTCGGCGATCATGACCAGGCGCACGTTCGGGTTGGCGGCCGCGGCGGGGTCGTGGTGAGCCGCGCAAGCGTCGACGATCTCGGTCGGCAGCTTCCAGGCCATGGCGATCTCGGCGCCGGCGCTCTCGTGGTACTTCTGCACCAGCTGGGTCACCTGCTGCGTCGTGGCGGCGTGCTTCGAGCCGTCGAGAATGCGATAGATGCGCGACTCCCCGATGTCGTGGAGCAGGCCAGCCATGTAGTCGTACTCGGTGCCAATCGACAGCTCGCGGCTGGTCACGCGCGAGGCGTGCGCGGCGATCACGCTGCGCCGGAACGAGGCCTGCACCGCGCCCTGGTACTTCTTGAGCCCGCCGGAAGTGCTGGCATAAACGACCTGAAAAAGCAGATCGCGGGTGCTAGCCAAGCCCAAACGCACGATGGCCGACTGCGTCGAGCTAGTCACCCAGCCGCGGAAATAAATCACGCTGTTGGCGACCGACATGAAGCGCGCCGCGATCGGCGGATCGGTGTCGACCAAAGAGGCGAGATCGGTGATGCGCGCGTCCGGGTCGTTGGCGAGACGAATGGCCGACTGCGCTACGGCCGGCAAGACCGGCAGCGCCGCGCGCCCCGTCTTCAGCCGCTTGACCAGATCGCGCTCGAGCTCGCTCATGCTCGGATCATCGACGGAGGCGGAAGCCTCACTCGGCACGATCTGGCTGTCGTTCTGGGAAGTGTCTTCGATGGGCAGCGAAGGCTGGGCGCTCATCCTGAACGCAGCCTTTCGAGCGGCAGGACCGGCACGTCGTTGATGGGCAGCACGCTGCTCTGCGGCTTCTCCGGGGGCGTGGTGAACGGAATGCCCATGCTGGCGGAGCCGCGCGTATCCTGCTCTACGACGGCCGGCAGGCTTTGGCCGGGCGCGACCAGCACGACGCGGTTGCGGCCGGTGCGCTTGGCCGCGTAGAGCGCCATGTCGGCGCGGTGCAGCAGCTCTTCGGTGCGTTCGTCGCTCTGCCGCGGGTCGAACACCGTGGTGCCAATGCTGATGGTCAGCTTGGCCGGACCGCCCTTGGGCGGCAGCATGGCCTCGATGGCGCGGCGCAGGCGCTCGGCCACCAAGCGCGCGGATTCCGGGCCCGCGCCAGCCACGATGCCGACGAACTCTTCACCGCCATAGCGGCCCACCACGTCGCCAGGGCGGAGCGCGGTCTTGAGCACGCTGGCCACCGCGACCAGCACACGGTCACCCATCTCGTGACCGAAGCGATCGTTCACCGACTTGAAGTGATCCAAGTCCATGAACAAGATGCCGAAGCGCTCGCGCGCGGCACAGCGCGACGTCACCTCCGCCTGCAGCGAGCGACGGTTCAACAGACCCGTCAGCGGATCGGTTTGCGAGTCGCGGCGCAGGTTGTCGCGCTCGTTGCGCACTCGCTCGAGCGCGTCGTAAAAGCGCTTGTTGCGCAGCTGCACGCGGATGCGAGCGCGCAGCTCTTGCTGGCGCTCCGGATCGGGGACGAAGTCGTCGGCGCCGGCCAAGAGACCACGCGCCACTTCCTCTTCGTCAGCGGCGGTACCGAGTAGGATGACCGGGTAGTGGTTGCGCGGGTCCATCGCGCGCAAATCACCCACCAGCTCGAGCCCGCTCATCCCAGGAAGGTCGGCAGCGAGCAAGATCAGATCCGGCTCGTACTCGGCGGTCAGGCGCAGCAGCTCGTCGCCGTCGGGCAGGAACACGGAGTCGTACCCTTCTTGCTCGAGCAGTTGACGGAGATCGGCGCGGCGCTCGGTCTCGGGCTCGACGACGAGAACACGGCCGGCGCGCTCCGCGATGGGCGGACTAGACGAGAGCTTGACGGAATCGGTCGCGTGGGGCGGCAAGGAGCCTGAACCTCTCCGGTGACAAACGGACCCTGGGGAGCGAACTGAAGGGGGGGCCCCTACGATGTCGCGGGAATTTCCTACTGAACTTTCTGCAGCTTAAGCCGTTCAGGGCCCCAAGGCCCATGTTCTGGAAAAGGAACGACCCCACTCCCCCTGGTCCCCCGTCGGCCTCGGGTCGTGCTCAGACCCAGCCCGAGGCAGAGGAAACAGGCCGCGGCGGCCTGGAAAGCCGCGATTTGGACGCCTCCATCGACGCCGTGGTCGGCCTATTGAAGGCCTTCGGTGAGCACGCCTTCGACACCGACAACGTAAGCGCCGAGGACACCCGTGCCGAGTGCGACGGCTGGGCGCGCAAGATCTCGATGGGCGAGCAGGTGGCAGGCGCAGGTCCGCTGAGGCGCGATTTCGGGGGTGCCCGGCGCTACTTCAACGCCCACCGCGCTCACGAGCGCGAGTACGTCTCTTCCAGCGTGACCAACCTGCGCGAAGCCGTGCATGCCTTCGCGCGCTGCCTGACGCGCACCGTCGGAGAAGACCGCTCGGCGGACGCGCGTGTCGGGGCGCAACTGGGTCACTTGGTAGCAGCGTTCAGCGCCAACGATGCCGACGTCATTCGGCGCGAGGCCGAAGGCGTCGTGCAAGTGGTGACGGACGTGATGGAGCAGCGCAAGAAGCTGCAGCAAGAGCAGCTGCAGGTCCTGAGCGAGAAGATCCAAAAGTTGAAGGCCGAGCTACACGAGGCGCGCGAGAGCGCCGCCCTGGACCCGCTCACCCAGCTGCACAACCGATCGTCGCTCGACTCACAGCTGGAGCGCGTGGCAGACCTTTCGTTTTTGATGAGCGCGACGCCGTGCCTGCTCATGATCGACGTGGATCACTTCAAGTCGGTGAACGACCGCTTCGGGCACCCCATTGGGGACGAGGTGATTCGGCGCGTGGCCGACACGCTGGTGCGCAACTTCCTGCGCCGTGAAGACTTCGTGGCGCGCTACGGCGGCGAAGAGTTCGTGGTCGTGGTGCCCGACTCCTCGGCGCATGCGGTGCGTCAGCGCGCAGAGCGGGTGCGCCAAGCCATCGGTGAGATTGGCTTCAGCAAGGGCAAGGAACATTTCAGCGTGACGGCGTCGATCGGCGTCGCCGTGCTGGGTCCCGGCGATACAGGCAAGACCTGGCTCTCCCGCGCCGACGCCGCGCTCTACGAGGCCAAGAGCGCAGGTCGCAACCGCGTCGTCTTCGCCGAGGACACGGGCGGCGCCGCGCCATCGCTGCGTCCGTCTCGCCCGCCGTCGCAAGCTCCCACACGCACGATCTCGAGCGGCTCGCTGCGGCTGCCAGCCAAATCAGGCTAGCGAGAACGAACCCGCAGGAAGGCGGGAAGATTCTGGGGTACTCGACCGCGGCTTGCCCGCGGGCGCTGCCAGGCGGTCAACCGACCTTGGAAGACCAGATCACGATCGAATGGGAGCGGAGGCTCACGAAAACCCGGCGAGGCCGGGGGCAAAAGCCGTGCTGAAACCCGCGATGGTCGCAGGGCGCTTGGGCCGACGAGGTGAAGACCAAGCCAACGAAAATCAAACCGGCTTGAACTCAGCCGGAGCAGCGCTGCCCTCGCCGAAGAAGTACTTTTCGCACTCGGTCATCCAGAGCCGCTGACCTGACTCGCTCGTCAGGTCCAAGCGGTACTCGTTGATGAGCATCTTGGAGTGCTCGAGCCACGAGCGCCAAGCCTGAGCCGACACGTTGTCGAGGATGCGCTGGCCCAGGTCTCCGCGAAACGGCGCCTTTTCCAGCCCATCGAGGTCTTTGTCGAGCTTCACGCAGTGCACGGTACGAGCCATTTGCGCGGACTCTTACCGCGCACGCCGGTAGCGTCAAGCCAGGCGAGAGCGAGAGGACAGGGAGGCGGGGAGGCGGGGAGATTTCGAGCAGAGGATTTTTGGGTTCGCGAGCAGGACGCCTCGACGCTGCGGGGCTAGCGTCGAGGTCTCGGACGCTCGCTCCCGGGCAGACATTTCTCGTTCGGTCCTCCGAACGAGAAATGCGTTCTCGCCTCCCCGTCTCCCCGCCTCCCTGTTTTCTCGCTCGCTCAGCTTGGTGGGCTGGTGCGCAAATAGGGCTGTTCGACCGTAATCGCGAAGGTTTGGCCTTGGCGCCAGAGGGTGCCGCTGAGGAAGCGCGCTTGTTTGGCGCGGGCTTCGATGATGGCGCCGATGACTTGGCCGGGCGCGCGGGGCGTGATGCCCAGCGCTTCGATCAAGATGTCGCCGTCTTGCACCCCGATGCCCAACGCTGCGACACCCGAAAGGCGCAAGCCCGCGGGGTGCTGGTCCGACTGAGCGACGAAGCTGCCTTGCGGACGCGCGGAGCTTTGAGCGAGCCGGAGCACGGTGGCCTCGGAGACGAACAGCGCCGAAGGCTTGACCTTGGCTACGGGCCTGCCGACGCGCGCCCCGTGCGCCTTGGTCGCCACCTCGAAGCTCAGCTCGGCCGGCGCAGCTGGCGCCAGCTCAGTGACCTCGGGCTCGGGTTCGGGCTCGGGCGCAGCGGCCGCAAACGGCGCGGTAGCGCGCAGCAATGCATTGACCACCGACTGCGAGAACGGCGCGGCCAGCCCCGCGGCGGCGTGGGCGGCCAGCAGGAACGGCGCCCCCAGCGCAACGCTTGCCAGGAGCACACGAGCAGCAGAGCGAGGCGCAGCCACTGCGGCCATTGTACAGGCTAGACGCGAACCCGCCAGTTGCCCTGAAAGCTCTTGCCAATGGCGTCGCAGGTCGGGTCCGTCACGATCAGCTCCGGCCGCGAATCTTGGCAGTAGATGATGGTGTTTTGCCGAAACGTGTGGCCGAAGTGGATCGACTCTTCGCGGGCGATGCCGTGGACCACCCAGGCCGGCTCGCGGAAGACGCCCTCCGGCTCCTCGTCGTAGCCAACGCAGTGCTCCACCCGGTAGCAGCCCAAAACCAGCAGGTCGCGCATGACTTGATGCCGGGCGTCGTTGACCCGGCGGGGCAGCAGCATGGAGCGCGGGTTGTAGGCGGTCAGGATGGCGAAGCGCTGCCGCAACAGCGGTGGCAAGCTACCGACATCTTTGACGATTTCTCCGTCGAGCGAGACCCGAATCACGCCGCTGTCGCTGGGCAGCTCGTAAACGGTCGCGAAGTAAGAGCGGAGGAGGTTCTGATCCACGGCGGCCTGATTACCGCAACTTCGCCCCGGGTCCTAGACCCTCGCTCGCCCTGAGGCCCTACTGTTTGAACCGGTAACCAACGCCCCGGACGGTGAGCAGGTGCTCGGGCTCGGCCGAGTCTTTCTCGAGCTTGCTGCGAAGTTGGAGCAGGAAATTGTCGATGGTGCGCAGCGTGCCGTGATGCCCGACGCCCCAGACCTGCGTCAGGATTTCTTCGCGTGAGAGCACGCGGCCTTGCGCCTCGACCAGACACCACAGCACGTCGAACTCGGTGGCCGTGAGCTCGACGGGCGCGCCGGCGCGACTGACCAAGCGCGTGCCGGAGTCGATGGTGAGGTCGCCGGCCAGCACGACGGCTTCGACCCGTTGACGGCTCAGGCCGTCGCGGCGCAGCACGGCTTTAACGCGCGCGAGCAGCTCGGCCAGACCGAAGGGTTTGGTGATGTAGTCCTCGGCGCCGAGCTCGAGGCCCATGACTTTGTCCATCTCGGCACCGCGGGCGCTGAGCATGATGACCGGAACGGTGGCGTGCTTCGCGCGCAGGTGCCGTACGACCTCGAAGCCGTTCATCTTGGGCAACATCACGTCCAAAATGACCAGATCCGTCCCGCCCCCGGTGGCGAGCGCCAGGCCGTCTTCACCGTCGGCAGCGAGCTGAACCTCGTAGCCTTCAGCCTCGAGGTTCATGCGCAGGCCGAGCGAGATGCTCTCGTCGTCTTCGACGATGAGAATGCGTTTTTTGCCGTTTGGCGTGGCCAACGTTGCCCTTTTAGTGCCGGGGCCCCGAAGCAACAAGGCCGTCGAGCGCCCAGCCATTCGCGGGCCCTTACATTCTGTTCTGGAAGTCCAGCGCGAGCCGGCGGAAGAATGCGCCCCCGCATGAGCGAAACCCCTCAGCCCTTGCCCAAAGTCAGCCTGGCCGTGACGTGTTTCGGACACGCCGTGGTCTTTGGCTGGGCCGGCGCGACCCTGCCCTGGCGCTCCGGAACGACCTTCGCCGCCGCCGTGAGCCTGCTGGCCGTGCTGCACCTGGTGACGGGCGTGCTGGCCCTGGTGCGCAAGCCGACGTGGCTGACGTGGTCGTGGCGCGCGCTCAGCCTGTTCTCGGGCCTGGTGTTCGTGATCCTGGGCTGGTCCATGGCAGCGGCGGCGATTTACGTCGGCAAGCTGTACTTGCGCATGGGACCTTCGGTGGCCACGGGCATCATCGCCGCCGCCGTCTTGCTCGCTCTGCTCACGGTACCGATGGCCATCTGGGGCGCGCGCTACACGTGGCCGAGCCGCACCAAGACGCTCCGTCGCTTGGGCGCCGGAGCGTCGGTCTTGGCCGCCCTTTGCGTCTTCAGCTTGCCGCTCGCCAGCAGCGCCGCGCGCGCGGACAGCGTGCATCCGGTCGACTCCCAACTGTCGACCGACCTGACCAACGTGCTCGAAGCGCACGCGCAGCAGCCGCCACGCGGTGCGCGAAAAAGCGTCGCCGGCTCTGGCCCCGCGGCGTGCAGTGAACCGCTCTCGACCGAGCGCGTCACGCTGCTCGTCGCCTACGTTTCACGGAGGGGTTCCGCCTATTCCGTGTGTCTGCAGGGGCCGAATCGGCACCACATCACCAAGCAGCTCAAACAGCTCCTCTCGCGCAAAGCGCGCCCGGGCTCCACCGTGGTGGTCGATCTGGTGCGCGCCTTCAAGCCGCTATCGAGCAGCTTTCCGTTGCTCGACGCGCTGAAGGTGCGACCAGGAATCGACGGCGTGTGCGAGGGGCAGCGCTGCCTGGCGGCTTGGCAGCTCACTCTCAGCGACGCTTTCTCCGAGAATCGGCCAATCGAGTCGATCCCCGACGCCAGCTACGGATTTTCGAGCGCTCTGGTCCGACAGGCGCTGGGCACGCCGCCCGAAATTGCAGGCAGCGGCATCGACGGTCTGATCCGGATCGAGACCGAGAGTTACTCTGCCGATCCGAACGGCGTGCACCGCTTGCTGCGCACGCGCACCACGCCGCCAGCGGTGAGCGCCTCGGGCGTGAGCGGGGCGGTGAAGGCCGCGCAGGGCTACATCATCGGCGCGCAAGCGCCAGACGGTACGTTTCGCTACGCGTTGGACCCGTCGACGGGCGCTGAAGATCGCGCCACCTTGAACCTGCCGCGCCAAGCCGGCACGACCTACGCGCTGTGCGAGCTGGGTCAGGGCCGCGGCTTGAAGGGCGCCGTGCGGCGCGCGCTGGCGGTGTTTCCGACCACCGAGACCGAGTTCGGCCCCGTTTCGGCGCTAAGCGACGGCACTGGTTTTGGGCTAGGCAAGAGCGCCCTGCCGCTGTTGTCCATGCTGCGGTGCCGCGAGCTGGCCGGCCGCGACAACGACCGGTTGATTGGGCAGCTGAGCCGCCTGGTACTGAAGCTGCAGCGCGAAAACGGCAGCTTTTTTCCCGCCTTCAACGGCAAGAAGAAGCGCGGCGAAGGCGAGCACGAGATCTTGTACGCGGCCGGTCAAGCCGTGCTGTCGCTGGTGCTCCTCGAGCAACAGCTGGAGAGCTTGAAGGGCAGCGCCGCCGAGCCGCTACCCGCCCCTGGCGAGCTCAAAGCCGCCATCGATCGCGCCTTCGCGTTCTACGGCGGGCCCTATTGGCCGCGGCCCCTGCGCGACTTCTTCTTCTTCGAAGAAGGCTGGCACTGCTTGGCCGCCCGCACCGCGCTCACGTCGCACAGAAACGACGGCTACGAGCAGCTGTGCATCGACTACGTGGCTTCACGGATGCGCTACGTCGCGCGCGCCGACGACACCAGCGAGCCCAACTTCTTGGGCGGCTACGGCCTGAGCGACATGTTCCCACCTCGCAACACCGCGACCGCCGGCTTGGGCGAGGCGCTGAACGCCGCGATCTCGATCAAGCAAAAGCGCGGCCTGAACGTCGACGCCGACAAGGCAATCCTGCGCGATTTAGTGGGCTTTCTACTGCGCGCGCAGTGGTCCGAAGCCGGCTGCTACTCCTGCAAGAATCCGCACGCGGTCATCGGCGGCTTCTCGCAGCAGCTCGCCTCGCCCAGTATTCGCATCGACTACGTGCAGCACGCCATGGCCGCGATTGGGCATGGCGGTAGGCTGCTATTTTAGTCGTGCGGATTGGGGGTTAGGAGTGAAGGGCGGAGCGGCCACGGGCTTGGTTAGTCGGCGGAGGGGAAGCAGGGGGCGGAGGGCGTCCCTCACCCCTGGCGCTCAGCGGATCCGTCGGGCCGGCACGTCGCCGTTCGCGTGCTGTGACGTGAGCATCCGTCGGCTCTGGGCGCCCTCGATCCCTAGCCCCTTGATCGACTAGCCCCTAACCCCTCACTCCTAACCCCTACGGCCGTACTTCGTCTGGGTGCTCGTTGTAAAAAGCGTCCAGCGACTCTTTGGAGATCCGTAAGGTCACCAAGCCATCGCGCAGCAACTTGGCCTGACAGCCCAAACGAGACGTCATCTGCACGTCAAACGCCTTGTCGAGGATGTCCTCTTCGTCTTCGTCGGCTTCGCTGAGCAGCGAGGCGCCTTCTTCGATGTAGACGTGACAGGTGCTGCAGGCGCAGACGCCGCCACAGGCGCTGCCTTCCGGCGCGTCGATCAGGCGGGCGGCCTCGAGCAAGGACGTACCGACCGGCACGTCGACTTCGAGATTTTGGTCGAGAAAGCGAACTTTGGGCATGATTTTAGGCGGTTTCACCGCGGTGACGCGCGACGTGCGCGTCGACACCGGCGGCGTGCTCCACGCTGTGCTCGATGTCGGAGACGTTCTTGCCGGCGATGGCTTCGGCGACCGCGCGGTTCATGCGCCGGCCAGCCCAGTCGTGCGTGGCGTGATCGAGCGCGTCGATAGCCGCTTGCACCGGCGTCGCGGTTTTGGCCGATGCGATGGCTTGCTGCAGCGCCGTCAACGCACCATCGACGGCTGCGCGCTCGCCAACCGACAACAGATCGGCGTCGGCGGCCAAGCCTTTGCGGGTCGCCAGCAGCAAACGTTCGGCTTCGACGCGCGTCTCGACCAAGCGCCGGCGCTCCAAGTCTTCTTCGCCGAAGTCGAGCGCTTCGATCAGCATGCGCTCCACGTCGTCGTCCGTGAGACCGTAGCTGGGCTGCACCGCGATCTCTTGCGAGATCCCGGTGGTAGTTTCGCGCGCGCTCACTTTGAGCAGGCTGTTCTCGTCGACCGAGAGCTCGACCTCGAGCCGCGCCATACCGGCTGGCATGGGCGGGATGCCGCGCAGCGAAAAGCGCGCCAAACTCCGGCAATCTGCGGCAATCTCGCGCTCGCCCTGCACCACGTGCAGCTCGAAACCGGTCTGGTTGTCGGCGTAGGTCGTGAACGTGGCGCGCGCGCCCGTGGGAATGGTCGTGTTGCGCGGCAAGATCTTGTCGACGCCGCCCCCCATCGTCTCGATGCCGATCGACAGCGGCAAGACGTCGAGCAGCAGCACCTCGCCGTCGTCGCGCGTCAGCAGATCCGCTTGCAAGGCGGCGCCGTACGCAACCACCAGCTCGGGATCGAGCTCACAGCGCGGGGCTTTCCCGAATAGCTCGGCCACGTAGCTTTGAACGCGCAGCACTTTGGTGGAGCCACCGACCAAGATCACGCCGTCGAGCGCCTTGCCTTCGACGCCCGCGTCGCGCAGCGCGCGCCGACAGGCCTTGCCAGTGCGTTCGAGCAGCGGCTCGATCAGCGCGTCGAGCTCGGCGCGCGTGAGCTTGGCTTGGATGGTGGCGCCGCCCTTGGCCGGAAGCTCGATGCTGGCTTCGGGCGCGTCGGTCAAGGCGTGCTTCAGCTCGCGAGCCGCCGAGAGCGCCAATGCCACGACTTCGGCCGCCGGCTGCGCGCCGGCGCCCATTTGCTCGAGCAAACCCGCCGCGATGGCGCGGTCCATGTCGTCACCACCCAGCGCGCTGTCCCCGCCGCTGGCTTTGACCTGAAAAACGCCGTCTTCCAGCAGCAAAATCGTGATGTCGAAGGTGCCGCCGCCCAGGTCGTAAACGGCAAAAAGGCCGTTCTGTTTCTGCTCGAGGCCGTAGGCCAGCGCCGCCGCCGTCGGTTCGTTGAGCAGCCGCAGCACCTCGAGCCCCGCGAGCCTACCGGCGTCTTTCGTTGCCTGGCGCTGCGCGTCGTCGAAGTAAGCCGGCACCGTGATGACCGCGCCGCCCACGCCGCGCAGCTGGTCGACCGCGCTCTGCTTCAGGCTCTTCAGAATTTCGGCGCTGACCTCGACAGGCGTCACGTTCGCTCGCCGGCCGACGTCGAAGCGCACGCTGCGCGCCTCTTCGTCGTTCTGGGGCTCCGCAAAGCGAGCCGAGCCGAGCCGCCTGGTCTCCGGATCCTTCGCGTCGCGCCCCATGAAGCGCTTCACGCTCGCGATGGTGTGCTCGGGCTCGCGCGTCAGCTGCGCTTTGGCAGCGCGCCCGACCAAGATGGCGCCGCTCTTGGAGTAGTGCACAACACTAGGCAAGAGCGGAGCGCCGTCACAGGTGATTAGCGCGGCGGGCGAGCCGTCGCGCACGTACGCGACGATCGAGTTGGTGGTACCCAGATCGATGCCGATGGCGCGCGCCGCAGCTTTGGGGTCGAAAATGTCGAGGAGCATGGGGATTTGGGGCCAAAACGCGGGGCAAGCTCTACAGCTCGTCCAGCGCGGCTCCCGCCTCCTCCTTCAGGCGCCTGAGGTAGCGCAGCTCACCGAGTAGCTCGAGCACGCGCTCGACCGGAATGGGATCTTCGGAGAAAGCGTCGGCCATGCGCTCGCCCGCTTCCTCGGCGCGGCCACCAGCGGCATTGGCGATGCTTTCGATGCGCGCGCGATCGCCGGCGCGGCGCGCCACGGACAGTGCCTCGCGCTCTTCCATCACCTGCATCAGCAGGGCTGGTGCGGGCTTGGGCTGGTTGGTCTCGGTAACCTCTCGCCCTAGCTGGCTCAGCAGGGCTTCGGCGCGCGAGATAGGATCGCGCAGCTTGCGAAAGGCTTCATTGACCGAAATGGCGCGGCTGAGCGCCTCACGGCGCTCGCTCGACGAACGGCCCGCGTAGCGATCCGGATGGAGCGCACGGCTCAGATCTCGGTGGCGCTTCTCCAGCTCTTGTTCGTCCAGCGCAAACAGCACGGGGACGCCGAGCAATTCAAACGGCGACGCAGTCATCACTAGTGTGCTTCCTCGATCCAACCTGAAGCGACGCCCGCCGATTTCGGGTTTGGGCTTCGTTTTGGCTGCGGTCCGATGCTCACGTACTCAAGTACGTGTCCGTGGGAGGCGCCCCGACGGTCGCTTGGTCCTCGCCAAAGCCTCGCCCAAACACCGAACTTGGCGAGCGGTTCGACCGCTAGGGCCCCGCGAATCACTCCAGCAGATTCCACGACCTGCTCTTACTTCACCGTGAACGAGTGCCCGCACCCGCACGAGGTAGCTTCGTTCGGGTTACGGAACTTGAAACCTTGGAACATCAGGGTCTTCTCGTAGTCGAGCATCGAGCCGGCCAGGTACACCAAGCTCTTTTTGTCGACGTAGAACTTCACGCCGTCGACCTCGTACACGGTGTCGCGCTCGCGCGCCGGCTCGTCGTCGAATTGAATGACGTACGAGAAGCCCGAGCAGCCGCCGCCCTTGATGCCGAGCCGAACGGCCGCGTCAGGCGTGCCGCGCTGGGTCAGCTTCTGGCGCGCAAACACGGCCGCTCCCGGCGAGATGCTCATCATGAGCCGCTTGCCGGACGCGGCCGGGGCGGGCGTCGCGACAGACGCTTCGGTGCTGGGGATGGTGGCGGCTTCGGTCATTCTCTCGAGCTCCTGCAGACCTGACGTTACTGGCCGGCAAGCGCCTGCTTGGCGGCGCGCTTCTTCTTGAAGTCTTCGATCGCGCTCTTGATGGCGTCTTCGGCGAGCACCGAGCAGTGAATCTTCACGGGCGGCAGGCTCAGCTCTTCGGCGATTTGGCTGTTCTGAATGGTAGCCGCCTCGTCGATGGTCTTGCCCTTGATCCACTCGGTGGCGAGCGACGACGACGCGATGGCCGAGCCGCAGCCGAAGGTCTTGAACTTGGCTTCTTCGATCACGCCAGCGTCGTTGACGCGGATCTGCAGGCGCATGACGTCACCGCACGCCGGGGCGCCGACCAGACCGGTGCCGACGGATTCGTCGTCTTGGTCCATGGAGCCGACGTTGCGCGGGTTCTCGTAGTGCTCGATGACTTTTTCGCTGTAGGCCATGATTGGTTTCCTAAAAATCT